>CACPDA010000006.1 GCA_902632515.1 uncultured Pelagibacteraceae bacterium | reverse complement strand
GCTGCACTCGATGTAAAAACATTTGGACTAATCGCCAATGATCCTGTTAGCGAGCTTACAAATAGTAAAATAAACCCTATTACCCCAATAGATTATGTGGATAATGTCTGGAATAGAAATCGTGAAGGAATGAAAAAACTTAAAACAAAAGATGTATTTGAATATATCGTTAACAATCTAAAAAATAAAAAAAAGCCCCATGGAGCGGGGCTTTAATTTCATAACTAACTTAGAGGAAGTAATGTTATTTTATTTTAAGGGGCTCTCCGATGAGTAATCTGCGTACACAGAGAGCGAAGAACCCCTTTATTGCATGCAATTAGTCTCTTATTGCGTAAGCAATTACGCCTGTTTCAGTAACGTCAGTACCTTTAGATTCACCTTCTTTACTTAATCTAAGACCGACTGTAACTTTCATAGTACTAAATAAAATATAAGCCACGAAGAACACAAAAAAGTTCACTGATAAAACTCCAATCAGCTGCGCACTAAAAGCTACATCTGTGTTTGTAATTGGCACAACCAATGTTCCCCAGATACCTGCAAACAAGTGTGCTGGTACCGCACCTACTACATCATCAATTTGTAGTGAAAATAATAGTTTTGTACCATAAACCACGATTAAACCACCTACTGCACCAATTAAAATTGCTGCTAAAGGTGATGGCATTAAAGGTTCTGCTGTAATAGATACTAAACCACCAATACATCCATTCAGCATTTGAATTACATCTGTTTTACCAAAATGTAATCTAGTTATAATAGCTGCACCCATCACACCACCAGCACCAGCTAAAAATGTATTAATGAAAATAGTTGATACAGCAATTGCATCAGCAGCAGTTCCCATAGCTAATTGTGAACCACCATTGAAACCAAACCAACCTAACCATAAAATGAATACTCCAATTGTTACCAATGGAATTGAAGAAGCTGCAAATGGTTTTAGTGGAGCTGGAGCTCCAGACTTAGTAAATCTTCCAAGTCTAGGACCAATAATAATAGCACCAGCTAAAGCAGCAGCACCACCAGTCGAGTGAACAAGAGTTGAACCGGCAAAATCAGAAAATCCCAACTCTGCTAACCAGCCTCCACCCCACTGCCAACCCATTACGATTGGATAAATAATTCCTGAAAGAATTGCAGCGAATAAAAAGAATGGCCATAATTTAATTCTTTCAGCCATTGCTCCTGATACGATAGATACTGTCGTTGCACAAAATACCATCTGAAAGTACCAATCGGAACCATCCGTATAACCAGTGTCTACAGCACTTGCATCCGACCATGGTATGAATTTTCCTATATATCCACCTTCTGGAATACCATAAGCTAAGTTATAACCTACTAACCAGAACATTATTCCTGCAATTGAAAATAATCCTATATTTTTTGCACAGATTACAGATACACTTTTAGATGTAACCATGCCCGATTCTAACATTGCAAATCCTGCAGCCATAAACATAACTAAGAATCCACAAATTAAAAATAGTAAAGTATTAAAAATAAACCCTACTTCATCAGAAACAGTTGTTTCCGCCATACCTGCACTGCTCATGTTTAATAAAAAAATTAAACTAATAAGTGGTGCGCTTATTTTTTTTAATAATTTTGTCATTAAGACCTCCCTTTTCAGTAGGGGTTTATATTTTTAAAAATTTTAAAAACTAACGTTGATTAAGAAAATTGGGTATGCAGTTTTTGCATATAGAAACAGCCTTAATGCATTTTTATACATTAAGGCTGTTAAGAAAATATTATCTATTGAATACTTCTTTTAAAGCTTTTGCAGGTAAGAATTTAACCTTTTGAGAAGCAGCAATTTGTATCTGCTCTCCAGTTCTAGGATTTCTTCCAACTCTAGCTTTTCTCTTAGCCACTTTATAAGTTCCAAATCCAGCTATTTTAACTGAATCATCAGCTTTTAAAGCATCAAGAATAGTGTTGGTAATTGTGTCAAAAGTTCTTTCAGCATCAGCTTTACTTAAATTTAAAGCCCCTGAAAGCTTGACTACTAATTGTTTTTTATTCATTTTAGCTCCGGTTTTATTAGGTTATTTCCATTTTTATCAAAAGTACTGATAAATCAAGACTTTTTTTAGTATATAAAAAAAAGTTATACACAACATATTGTGAAAAAGTGAAAAAAATGTTGATTTTACTCACTTTTTTTAGATTTCAATCATTTGAATTATCTCAATAAACCAAGGTCTTTAAGGTCATTAAAAGTCGTAAAAAACATTAGTGATAACAATAAAAACAAACCGATTCGAAAAAAACCTTCTTGAGTTTTTTGAGATAATGGACGACCTAAAATCTTTTCAAATGCGTAGAACATTAGATGACCTCCATCTAGCATTGGAATGGGAAATAAATTAATCAATCCCAAACTTATTGAAATGTAAGCCATCATACTCACAAAAGCCAACAAACCAAATTCTGCAACTTGACCTGAGATTTTAGCAATTCTAATTGGTCCACCCAATTGAGAAGTATCCGCCTTACCTACAATCATTCCACCAATATATTTTAAAGATGAAATAGTCACGTAATAAACTTCATGACTTGCATGATAAATTGCTTGAGCAGGTCCTAATTTTACATGGTTAATTTCATTATTATAAGCACCAAGTTTAATTCCAACTATTCTTTTATTAATTTTATTTCCTAAATTATCCTCACTGGGAACTAAATCTGGTTTTATTTTTAAAATTAATTCATCATAAGAACGTTTTACTTTAAAGTCTATAATTTCATCCAAAGACATAGTGATATATTTAGAAACATCCATAATACTTTTAACTGTATTTCCATCGATTTCTAAAATTATGTCATCTTTTTTAAGTCCACCTATCATTGCTGGGCTATCTTTTTGAACTTCATTAATGACAGCTGGAGTAAAATCTTTACCTATAAAAGTATAAATTGAAAAAAAAATTACCAAAGCCAACAAAAAATTTGCTAGTGGCCCACCAAAAACAATTAAAACTCTTTGGTATAAAGGCTTTAAGACAAATAATTTATTTCTATCTGCTTCATTATATTTTTGTATAATTTTTTCTTGATCAGCCTGAGAAAAAACATTTCGATCTCCATAAAACTTAACATATCCACCTAGTGGTATCCAGCAAATTTTCCATCTTGTACCAGATTTATCATTCCATCCAAAAATTTCCTGACCAAAACCAATTGAAAAATCAGTTACACCAACACCATATTTTTTTGCAAAGTAGTAATGACCATATTCATGAATAAAAACAACAATTAAGATTAGTATTATAAAAGGAATTAGATAACTAAGCATTTAAATTGATTGTTTTTGTATTAACTCTTTCAGTTGTTTTATCATTATTTTTGGTGAATTCATAGAAGGGTATATTTTTATTGCTTCTTCGTAACTCCTTAAAGCTTTTTCATAATTTTGAAGTTTTATATTTACGAGACCTTGGCCAGCTAAAGCACCAAAATGTCTTTTTTCTAGTTTTAAAACTTCATCTATATCATTTTGAGACTTTTCAAATTCACCCATCATATATAAAACTGTAGCTCTTTTATTCCAAGCTTCTGCCCAGCTTGGATCCAAATCTATTACTTCTGTAAAAATCTCTACAGCCTTTGGATATTGATTGTTATTTACAAAATCTGACCCAATAGCTAACATGGAAGTCAATTCATTACTATTAGGGTGAGTGTCCCAAATTTTCCAAATTTTTTGTTCAATTTTATAACTCAAACTTTGATTTTCATTTTTTAATTTATTAAATAATTTGTTTAACTGTGAGTCTCTATCCTCAGCATATAAAAAGTTTGTACTAAAAAGTATTGAAACTAAGATAACAAATATTTTTTTCATTTAAACGAATCTGATTTATTTTGTTACTATATATTCAAAATTCTGAGTTGTATCATTTACTTGGATTAATTTAGCTCCATTCTTAGTATGAAAACGTGTAGCCATTTCTGTTAGAGGTGACAACGTGACCAGTCTATTTAAATGATTTGATTTTTTAATTTTTTTAAAAACTTCTTTAACAATCAATTTACCACCACCCTTTTTTTTTGACCACACGGTATAAGCTATTGCTATTTGACCAACATTTTGGTCTCTCTGAGCGCTTTGTAAAAAAGCATCATGACTAAGCTTGTCCAATTCATTAACATTTTTTGGAACTTTATTTGTATATGCAAAACACATAACTGCATGTATTTCACTCATATATTTTACACCATAAATCTTTCTTCCATAACTTCTCCTAAAAACATTATCAAGTTCAGGCCTTACTGGGTCTTCATTTACATTGCATTCTTTAAGTTCAATTAGTTCTGCTCCTTTTATCCAATCAAAAAAATTATCAATATTCTTATTTATAATTTGTTTGTTTTTTTTTAATCTAGCACCAATCCTAGGTCTTAATTTTGTTTTTAGACCTATTTTTCTTAATCTTGCTTTAATTCTCGGTCTTAATTTTTTTTTTAATTCTATATCAATCATGCAATTAGAAATATAATAATATTAGAATAGCAATTAAAATTAAAATAAGAATTATTATTCCAATATAATTAATTTTAATATTGAATCTCTCGAATACTACTTGACTAATTTTTTCCCAAAAAAGAACAATCAAAAATATAATTACGGCGGGTATTATAAATTTTATCATAATTTAATTACTTAGCTCTATTATCGTTAACGTAAACTGAGACACCTCTCGTATTTATATCAACATCAAACTTTTTATGTAATGGTGGAAAAGCTCTTTGAGAACAATCTAATCTGTCACATGTTCTGCATGATACCCCTATTGGAATTTCAGTTTTTTTATCTGAAATATCTAAATTTTCAGTATAAACAAACTCTTTTGCATATTTTGCCTCGCATCCTAATCCAATTGAAAGAATACTTTTTGATTGTCCGTATCTTCCTACTCCTTTTTCTACAGTTCTTGCAATGCAAACGTATTTTTCTCCATTTGTCATCTTGCTTACAGCCGCTTGAATAACTCCTGGTCTAGTAAAAGCCGAATAAACGTTCCATCTTGGGCATGCTCCTCCATATCTAGGTATTTCTATACCCGATAAAGAAAATCTTTTTGAAATATTTCCTGCCATATCAACTCTTAAAAAATGAAAAGGAATACCTGGTAATTTTGCATCTTGTAAACATGTTACTCTATGTGCAACTTGTTCAAATGAGGTTGCAAAAGTATT
Organism: uncultured Pelagibacteraceae bacterium; assembly: GCA_902632515.1. The sequence goes on along the minus strand of CACPDA010000006.1, from coordinate 37,040 downwards.
TTGTAATAATTGTAAATCATATTTTAGTTTTTTACATTCTGAGTGAAAAAGTTTGTAGGGCATAAGTATAGCTGCACCACAATAGTTTAATAAAGCAACTTGGGTTAATCTTTTTGACTCCTCTGAAGGAAATTTAAATTTTGATAAATAATCATTTATAATTTTAATAGCTCCCTCTTGTGCAATTTGTGCAGCCGCGTGAAGTTTCTTTGTTTCTAGCGAGTTATAATCACTTAGTAAAAGTTCTTTTTTTTTCTTATCGTAAACTTTAGAAAAAGGTTTTTTTTCCTCAGGTATTATATCTCTTACTGTTATAGAATATTCTTTTTGTAAAAAATCACACAAGGCTATATATCTTGTTCTGTTATTTTTTTGAACTTTTTCAAAAATTGAATTAGCGAAATCCTCTAGTTTTGGAAAATAATTTTTATTTTCTTGAAGAAAATCTGAGATAACCTCCCCTGGGAAAGATGTTTTTCTACTATCAATTATTTTTCCAGAAATGTTTTCAACTTTATTTATTATTTCATGATCTTTTTGTTTATAATTATCTCCTAATTTGATTAATGCTTTGGCAATCTTTGGATTTGTATTTACTAAATCTTTCACCTCTGGACCTAATATATCTAAATCTTCAAATAATTGATCATCTAGAAGTTCTGAGATATCATTTTCTAAATTAATATCACTCTTGCTTGTGAGATCTGAAAGATCAACTCTTAATTCTTTACTTATCTTTATTAATAAATCTCCATCAATTTTTCTCTTATTGCTTTCAATTAAATTTAGATAACTGGGTGATATATTTAATTGTTCTGCAAATTTATTTGCTTGGAGACCTAATTGTCTTCTAAATGCTTTTATTTTTGGGCCAATTTTAAGATCTAACTTATTAATATTTTTTCCTTTAGAAAACTTAGAGATTGCAAGTTTTGAATTATTAAGATTAATCTCGTTTTCACTCCTTAGATCAGATAATTCTATTCTTAACTCTTGGCAAATTTTTAATAAGAGATCAGCGTCTATATTCCTTTTTCCAGCCTCTATAAGATTTAGGTAACTTGGTGATATTGACAACTGTTCTGCTAATTTTTTTGCTTGAAGACCAAGTTTTTTTCTAAAACGCCTTATTTTTAAACCAATTTTCTCATTTATTTCCATAATTTGTAAATTTTGTAAATTTTAATTTACAAAAAATAAACTCAATTTACAAGTAAAATAGCTGTTTTTTATAGATTTTGTAAATCTTGTAAATTATAAGAAATTATGGACGATAAATTTAAAAACACAGAAAATGAGGCTCAAATCATAAATAATGAGGACCTTGCTAGACATAATAGCAGAGGTATCTACATGAGGGACGATCATTGTGATTGGGGTTCAAGTGGAATGAAAGATCTAGTTGAGACCCTTAACGACTCTAACTAATTCTATTTCGTTCAACTTAATTCATTTCATAAAAAAATTTAAAGACATAGGATACTATAAATGAGTGCAGAAAATATCTCATATGACTTAAAAAGATTTGCTGGAATTAAAAGAGATTATACTCCTGAAGAAGTTGAGAGGTTGAGGGGTTCTATAAAAATAGAATATTCTTTGTGTAAGCAACAATCTATAAAATTATGGAATTTATTAAATTCTGAACCTTTTATAAATACACTTGGATCATTATCTGGAAATCATGCAGTTCAACATGCAAAAGCAGGTTTAAAAGCGATTTATTTAAGTGGATGGCAAGTTGCGGCTGACGCAAATAGTGCTGGTGAAATGTATCCTGATCAATCATTATATCCTTATGATAGTGCACCAAAATTAGTTGAGTCGATGAATAATGCATTATTGAGAGCTGATCAAATTCAGCATATGGAACTTGCTGATGGTGATATGCAAGAAAATAAAAAAGTTGATTATATGTTGCCAATTATTGCTGACGGAGAAGCTGGTTTTGGTGGACCATTAAATGTATTTGAACTTGCAAAAAAATTTATCAAAGCAGGAGCAGCAGGTGTTCACTTTGAAGACCAATTAGCTAGTGAAAAAAAATGTGGTCATATGGGCGGAAAAGTTCTTGTACCAACTAGTACTATGATAAAAAATTTAAAAGCAGCAAGATTAGCTGCAGATATAGCAGATGTTCCACTAATTATATTAGCAAGAACAGATGCAAACGCTGCAAAATTAATTACTAACGATCATGATGAAAATGATAAATCTTTCTTAACTGGAGAAAGATCACCAGAAGGTTTTTATTATGTAAAAGCAGGTATTGATCAAGCAATTTCAAGAGGTTTAGCTTACGCTCCTTACTCTGATTTGATTTGGTGCGAAACTGCCACACCAAATCTTGAAGAAGCAAAAAAATTTGCAAACGCTATTCATGAGAAGTTCCCTGGAAAACTTTTAGCTTACAATTGTTCTCCATCTTTTAATTGGAAAAAACATTTATCAGATGATGAGATTGCAACTTTTCAACAAGAAATTAGTAAAATGGGTTATAAATTTCAATTTATAACTCTTGCTGGATTTCATACACAAAATATTGCTATTTTTGAATTAGCTGAAAAATATAAAAAAGAAGGCATGACTGCTTATTCAAAAATCCAACAACAAGAATTTGCTCGTGAGAAAGATGGTTACACAAGTGTGAAACATCAAAGGGAAGTTGGTACTTCTTATTTTGATGCTGTGTCAAATACAATTAGTAGCGGAAAAAGCTCAACAACAGCAATGAAAGGCTCAACAGAGTCTGAACAGTTCTAACAAAACAATTCCTCTTGTATATTAGTATCTGAGCTGACCCAGAAATGGGTCGGTTAAGATTTAATATTGTATCCTCTTTTTAAAAGTATTGAGACAGCAAATACACAGATTATAAAAAACAAAATCATTAATCCAACACTTATTAAAACATTAAAATCTGAAATACCGTAAAAAGAATATCTCAAACCATTAATGAGATAAACTACTGGATTAAAATAAGTGATCACCTGCCAAAATTCTGGCAGCATATCTAATGAATACAAACTTCCTCCTAAAAATACCATGGGTGTAATTACTAAAGATGGAACAATTGACATTTGCTCAAAATCTTTGCTAATTAATCCAATTAAAAAGCCAAATAAAGCAAAAGTAAAAGAGACTAAAATTAACAAAAAAATCATTAAGAAAGGAAATTGAACTTCTACATCTACAAAAAATAAAGATGTGCAAAATATAACAAATCCAACAATCAATGTTTTTGTAGCTCCAGCACTCACAAATGCTAGTACAATTTCAAAAGTTGAAATTGGAGCTGCTAAAATTTCATATATTGTTCCATTAAATTTGGGAAAAAAAATTCCAAAAGATGTATTACTTATGGACTGAGTTAATAAAGTTAACATTAAAAGACCAGGAACAATATACGATCCATAACTTATTCCATCTATATTTTGAACATACCCACCGATTACTGATCCAAAAACTATAAAATATAATGATGTTGATATTACTGGTGACAAAAGAGATTGACCTAAAGTTCTTCTAAATCGATCCATCTCATGTAAATATATTGCCTTTAAGCCATAAAAATTAATTTTCATTATTTTCCCTAACTAATGTTACAAATATTTTTTCCAAATTACTTTGTTCTGTTTTCAGATCTCTCAACTTTAAACCAGTATCCTTTATGTCCTGAAGAAGATTTGTTATTCCAGTTTGTTTTTCTTTAAGATCATACGTATAATCTAATGACATCTTATTACTTCCAATTAACAAATTATATTTTTTTAAAGATTCTGGTATCTGATCTAGCTCATCTTGCAATTCTACAATTAATTTTTTCCGCCCCATTTTTTTTAAAAGTTCTTTTTTTTTCTCAACTACGATTATTTCACCTTGATTAATAACACCAACTCTATCAGCAATAGCTTCTGCTTCCTCTATATAATGAGTTGTCAAAATTATAGTTACTCCAGTTTCTCTTAAAGATTGAACAACTTTCCACATCTCCTGTCTTAATTCTACATCAACACCTGCTGTCGGTTCATCTAAAAATAAAATTTGTGGTTCATGAGATAATGCTTTTGCAATAAGTACTCTTCTTTTCATTCCTCCTGATAATTGACGAAGAATGGAATCTTTTTTATCCCATAGACTTAGTTGTTTTAAAATCTTTTCAATATATGAGGGATCAGGCTTTTTACCATAAAGTCCTCTTGAATAGGAAACATTATTAAAAACAGTTTCAAATTGTTCCAATGTCAACTCCTGAGGGACTAATCCTATTCTTGATCGAGTTTCTCTATAATCATTTAATATATCGAAACCTTCTACCGAAACTTTTCCCGAGGTAGGTTTAACAATCCCACAAATGATGTTAATGAGAGTTGTTTTGCCCGCTCCATTAGGACCAAGCATTGCTAATATTTCACCTTTATTTATATTTAAATTAATATTTTTTAATGCACTAAAACCATCATCATAAATTTTTGAAAGATTATTTATTTCTATTTGATTATCTGACATTGAAACAGATATATAACTATTAATTCTACTAATACAATTAACTAATATAATAACTTTTTAGCTTTAATAATGATAAATGGCACAAATGTTGCCACTACAAAAGATAAAAATAATAAAGATTGACTAACAAATGGTGTAAAAAATTCTTGAGGTATCAACATTCCAATTAATAAACTTTTTGAAAAGTCTGGAGAGGGAAAAATCAAAAAACCACTAATCAATCCTATCAAAATTGAAGTATAGGCAGTATTTTCATTAATATCTTTATTATAGAAGCTATAAAAGACAGTCACAACAAATGCACAACAAAATAAATCTGCTAATAAAAAAAGATACAAAATATCAAAACCTTTTGAAGCAACAATAAATGATATTGTAGATAAAAATATAATTATATATTTAGATATCTTTAAATAATTAATTTTTTGTGCAAAATTGAATGATGCTTTACCATCTACAACTATTAAACTTGATATAGCATTTATTAAAGTATCTACAGTCGAAATAGTTAAGGCCAAACCTAATACAACTATAAATAAAGACAATAAAGTGGTTTGTTCTTTTAATAAAAGTGAAAAAAAACCAAGATCAGGTCTTACATTAGGATCTATTGAAAAAGCAACCATGCCTGTAAAACCCATATAAAAAACAATAGGAACAATAATAAAAAAAGAAATAATCAAACTTTTTTTTAATGTCTTAAAATTTTTTGCAGCATAGACACGTTGCCAATTTCCCTGATGAAATAGATTGGTAGCAGCAACCGCAATGAAAAATGTTAAGCCAGCTGTATAACTTGGGATATACGAGCTGCTTAACAGATGAGGATTTTTTTCTTTAATAAAATTAAATGAAAATTGTTCAGCTGTAACAGAATTTATATAGAGCATAGAAAATAAAAGTAAAACTCCAATAACAATCATTTGAATATTATCAGTGAATATTGATGCTTTTAAGCCGCCATATAATGTGTAAGCTAAAGTTGAAATTAATACGATTAATGCTGTAATCCAAAGTTCTGCTCCCGATATATAGTTAATTAAAACTGCTACTGCAGTAACCTCTGCGCATAAAAATATAAACATGTAAAAAATAGTCATTAAAAGAATAAGTTTGAATAAACTTTTTCCAAATTTTTTTCTCATAAATTCAATTAAGGAAGATCCGTTTGGAAATTCTTTTCTTATTTTTTTTCCCAAGAAAATTAAAAAAAACATTGGAAATGCTGTTCCTAAAGAGTATCCAATAATAGAACCAATACCTCCCCAAGTTGCGGCGGAGGCGGGTCCAAATAGAATCCATGCACCCAATGCTGATGCACTTAAGCTTGTTGTTAAAGAAAATAATCCAATATTTCTATTAGCTGTTAAATAATTATTTAATCCTCTATATTTTTTTGAATGGTATAGACCTAGAGCGGCAAAAATTAAGCTAATAATAATTACTAGTAATAAAGATGTTGATTGATTTATAAAATATGTTTTATCCATTTTATCCCTTTCTGAATTACCGGACAGGTTCTTAGGGTTTAATCTCAGTCTGTTAAGACACCCCTTAAAATAATACTAGATTATACCTAATGTTTTTCAACAAAATTATAGATCTTTTTTATTATCTATAATTTCAATCATGCATTGTGTGGCATACTCCCGCCATTGAGAGGAATTATTATTCTTTAATGTATTTAGATGCTCACGATTATTCCTTATATCTTCATTAAATTTTAATTTATCTGCCTCATTAAGATTAGTTTCCATTGTATCCAGATTTTTCTCCATTGCATCAATCCAACTTTTTCCTAACTCAACGCATTTAATATCATCTTTTTCATCACAAATTTGTTTGAAAAAATTAAAGATTACATCATCAGTTTTAATCGACTTATTCATTTTCATTAATTTGAAATTTTTTCGATTTGTTTCTCTGCTTGTTTTATTGATTTATCATAATCTAAAGCCATTTGATCTGCACTAATGACATCTATCTTGTCTATTCCGAAAAAATTCAAAATAAATTTTAACCAAGGGGTCAAAAAATCCTCATTACTATTAAGTTTTGTTCCCCCTGAAGTAATAACTAGGTATGCCCTTTTGTTTTTTAATAAACCTTCCCTTCTTCCATTAGATTTAAATCTAAAAGTTTCTCCCACCCTTGCAGCCAAATCGGACCAAGCTTTTAATGTAGCCGGAGGACCATAATTATAAATTGGTGCTGAAATAATAATAATATCGCTTTCTTTAAGTTCTTTTACTAATTGATCTGAGAGCTCAAACATTCTTTTATGATTTTCATTTTGATCTTTTTGATCAATATTCATCCCTGACTCTGTTAGCCCTGTAACAAAAACCATTTCATCATTGAGATCTCTATACACAACTTCATCATCAGGCTTTTTAATTTTGTTTAGCAATTTTTTTGCCAAAAATCTCGAAGTTGATCCTTCTTTCCTGGCACTTGAGTCTATTTGATAAATTTTCATTAATTATCCAAAATTTTGTAAGAAAGGAAGCACATTAAGTATATAAAAACCTAATGCTTGTAGCTGATTTGTAATTATAAGTATACCTGTGATTAACAATATGAGTCCACCAATCTTCGATACTTTATTAATGTTATTCTTAAAATTTTTTGAAAATATCAGAAATTTCTGAATGAGATATCCTGATAAAATAAACGGCACTGCTAATCCAACTGAGTAAAATAATAAAAGTAAAATACCCTGACTTAAACTTTCCTCTGTAGATGCAAGCACTAAAATCGAACCAAGTATAGGGCCAATACAAGGTGTCCATCCAAAAGCAAAAGCCATACCAATTAAAACTGGACTAAAAAAATTGTGGCTAATATTGGTTTGAATTCTTTTTTCATAATTTAAAAATTTAAGATTGATAAGTCCAATTATATGGAGAGATAGAATAATAATCACTAAACCAGCAACTATTCTTAATTCATTAGAATTTTGCAAAAGAACTTGACCTAAAAAAGTTGACGCTGCTCCAAAGGATATAAATACTAAAGAAAATCCTATAGTGAATAATATAATCGGTACTAAGTTTATATTTTTTTTTTCAATCAATTCATTTAATGAGCTACCAGAAATATACGATATATATCCTGGTATAAGAGGTAAAACACATGGAGACAAAAAACTTATCAATCCTGCACTAAGGGCTACAAATAATTCAATCATATTAACCAGTATTTTTCATTGCTGCTGAAATCCCTCCTATAGAGGTTAATAGAGCATCGTTTAAGTATTTCGTATCGTGTAAATTTTTACTTATTTTTAATTTTTTTATAACTATTGGTTGAATAATATTTAAAACTTCTGAATATATATTTCTTATAATAACAGATTTTCTAAATACCTTTCTAGAATTTATAATTTCTTTAGGAGTAATCTTTTTATTCAAATTTTTTATAACTTCGAATTGAAATCTCAGTTTTTTTCCCACTCTTTTTAAACTTTCGTCTGCTAAATATTCCTCATATATTTTTGATATTTCAGGATCTGCTTTTGAAATAACCATATCCAACATATCTAGCATAGAATTAAAGAACGGCCAGTTTCTCTCCATATCATATAAAGTTTTTCTGAATTTTTTATTATAAGAATATCGTAATGCCTCAGCGCTACCTAGCCAAGCTGGCAACATCAATCTTATTTGCGTCCATGCAAAAACCCAAGGAATAGCTCTTAAACTTTTTATATTATCAATATTTTTTCTTTTAGAGGGCCTCGATCCAATTGAAAGTTTTCCTAAAGCTTTATGCGGTGTGACTGTTTCAAAATATTTAATAAAATCTGAATTTTGGTTAATATTTTTTCTATATGAACTTTTGGAAATGTTAGACATTTTTTCTATTAATAATCTCCAATTTTGTTTTGGATAAGGAGGTGGATTTAGTGTCGCTTCAGCCACGGCTCCTATATAACTACATAAATTATATTTTGCTAATGGTTCATAACCGTATTTTTGTTGAATTACTTCGCCTTGATCTGTAATTCTTATTTTCCCATTAACAGAATCTGGTGGTTGTGATCTTAAAGTTGCTTGAATAGGACCACCGCCTCTACCAGCTGATCCACCTCTTCCATGAAAAAAAGTTATTGTAACTTTATATTTTTTACCTAATTTAATTATTTCTTCTTGAGCTTTATATTGATGCCAATTTGCACAAATTTTACCTGCATCTTTACTAGAGTCAGAATATCCAATCATGACTTCTTGTTTATTTTGAATTAATTTTCTGTACCAGGATTGTGAAAATAAAGTTTCCATTATTTTTTTTGCATTAACTAAATCATCTAAGGTTTCAAATAATGGAACCACTCTCAATTTATTTTTTATATTTGCTTCTTTCTGTAAAAAAGAAACAGATAAAATATCAGAAGCGGACGTTGTCATTGAAATTATATAAGCACCCAAGCATTCTTTTGGTTCTTCAGACAATATTTTAAATGTTGACCAAACTTCCTTATTTTCTCTATTTTTAAATTCAAATTTACTTAATTTATTTTTTTTTGATAATAATTGTAACTTTAAAAAATTAATTTTTTCTTTTTCATTCATTTTATAATAATCTTTTTTCAATTTTTTTTTTACAAATTCATAAATTAATTGGCTATGTCTTGATGATTCTTGTCTAATATCTAGTTTTGCTAAATTAATACCAAAACATTTTGCTCTTCTCATCAAATCTAGCAATTCACCACTAGCGATATTTTCATTTTGATTTTGCTCTAAAGATTCCCTTACTATTCTTAATGGTTTTAATATCTCTTCTCTAGAACTGAGTAATTTTTTTTGATTTAAAGATTTCTTATTAACTAAATATTGCTCAATTGATCTATGTGTAAACCTCATTTTATCTCTCAAGGGTCTCAAAAAAACTCTATATGGTTCAAATGATTTACCAACTTTTTTTTGAATTATTTTTGAACATTTCTCCATGGAATAAGATCTTATAATTTTAGTCAAAGCTTTTTCATATAGCTTAGCTGCTTCCCATCTTGATAGTAAAATTACCTTTTTAGTAACATCCGCAGTTACATTAGGATTTCCATCTCTATCTCCACCCATCCATGATCCAAACTCAATTGGGTTAAAATTTTTAGGAAGATTTTTCTTCATATTCTTTTTAAATATAGAATTTAATCTTCTATAAACTTTTGGAATTGTATCCCAGAGACTATCCTCAATAATTGCTAAACCCCATCTTGCCTCATCATAAGGTGATGGTTTAAATCTTTTAAGCTCATCAGTATTCCAAATGATGGTGAGCTCATCAAATAATCTTTTATCTAACATCTTTAATTTAGAAGGAAAATTTTTAAGTAAATTTCTTTGCTCAAGAATTTCAATGATAGAGTGATATTTTTGTATTAAAGTTCTTCTTTTAACTTCAGTTGGATGAGCAGTTAAAACAATACCAATATTCAAATTTTTAGCAGTATTATAAATTTTGTTTTTAGATATATCTTTTTTTTTAAAAAGAGTTTCAAAAATATCTTCTATAAATAAATTGTTATCTGAAATTTTTTTTTTATCATTCTCATACTCATTTAAACTTCTTGAGGCATCGATGAGCTCAGCTAAATTTATAAAATTCATAAAATGGGTAAATGCTCTTGTTAATTTAAAAGTATTTATTGGATTAAGATTTTTTATAGTCTCAATTACTTTTTTATTTGTATTTTTAACATTCAGACTTTTGTTGCTAACTTTTGATAATTTTCTGACCTTTTCTACTAGATTAAAAAAGTTTTGACCTTCTTGCTCTTTAATTACTTTGCCTAATATATTTCCTAAATATCTAACATCCTCTCTTAAAAGCTTTGTTGGAATTCTCTCGTAATATAAGTCTCTTTTTTGCATTAGTCATCGTATGGTAATACTTGATGTTTTTGTTGTCCCAACTTATCAATTCCTAATATAACTTCTTCTCCACCTTTTAAAAAAATTGGTGGTTTCATATTTTCTCCAACACCCGGCGGTGTTCCTGTGCAGCATATATCTCCTGGATGTAAACTCATACATGAACTCATGTAAGAAACTAAAGTTTTAATATCAAAAATCATTTGTTCTGTGTTTCCAGTTTGCATTCTTTTTCCATTAACATCTAAAAACATATTTAAATTTTGAAAATCTGGTAACTCATCTTTAGTAACAATATAAGGTCCTATTGGACCAAAAGTATCAAAACCTTTTCCTTTATCCCAAGTTAATCCTTTATTTTTTTGAAAATTTCTTTCACTTACATCATTTACAAGAAAAAAACCTAAAACATGATCCAAAGCTTTATCTGCGCTCACGTTGATAGCTTTTTTTCCAATTACAAAACCGAGCTCCACTTCCCAATCAGTATGATTAGAACCCTTAGGAACAATAATTGGATCATTGGGTCCAGTTATACAACTAGTAAATTTAGAAAATATGATTGGTTCTTTCGGTATAGGTAAATTTTGTTCTTCAGCGTGATCTTTAAAATTCAAACCAATCCCAATAAATTTTGATGGCCTTGATATACATGCACCAATTCTCGAATTTGAGTCTAACACAGGGAGTTTGGAAATATCTGAAGATTTTATTTTTTCCAGACTTTCAAAATTTAAAGTACTAGGATCTAAATCTTTTAAAATTGGAGATAAATCTCTATATTTATTTTCATTATCTATTAAAGCGGGTTTTTCAGAACCCTTAACACCAATTCTTAATAGTTTCATTTTATCAACCTTTCAGTCCCATGTGAGTATATTTAACATTTAGATAATCTTTAATCGCATTTGAACCACCTTCTCTTCCATATCCACTTTGTTTAATTCCACCGAAAGGGGCTTCGGCTATTGCTATCATTCCTGTGTTCACACCTACCGATCCAGTTTCTAATTGTTCAGATGCTAGATGAGCTTTTTCCATGGAATTTGTACATACATAACTACATAAGCCAAGTTCATGATTATTTGCTCTCTCTATCACTTCATCAAAAGATTTAAATGAAAGCATTGGCACTAATGGTCCAAAAGGTTCTTGTTTCATGATTGTAAAATCATCTTTTACATCATCAAAAATCGTTGGCTCATAAAAAAATCCTTTATTAAATCCCGCTGGTCTTTTTCCACCTAGCAAAACTTTAGCACCCTCTTTTTTAGTCTTTTCAACTAATTCTTCTATTTCATTTAATCTTTTCTTAGTTGTTAATGGACCTAAATGAGTATTAGAGTCCATTCCATCACCAATCTTTAATTTTTTTGTTTTATCTACAAATAAATTTACAAATTCATCTTTTTTGCTTTCATGAATATAAAATCTGTTGGGTGAAATACATACTTGTCCGTTATTTCTAAATTTTGCAGCTATAGCCATATCAGCAGCTTTTTTTATATCTGCATCATCAAATACAATAAAAGGCGAGTGACCACTCAGCTCCATTGTAACTCTTTGAACTTTGTCAGCAGCTTGCTTTAGAATAAGTTTTCCAACTCTTGATGATCCAGTTATTGATATCTTTTTTACAATATCTGAAGCAATCAATTGTTGAGCAATACTTGGTGGATCTCCAGATAAAAGATTTACAACACCTGGTGGCACTCCGCATTCTCTACAAATATCAACCATTTCCATTACGACACCTGGAGTGATAACGTCAGGTTTAATTATTACAGAACATCCTGCTGCCAATGCAGTTGAAATTTTTCTTGCAGATAGAACTGCTGGAAAATTCCAAGGTGATAAAGCCGCAACTACTCCCACTGGCTGGTAGTAAACATGTACTCTAGTGTCTTCAAACCTACTTTCTACTGTTTGACCATAAATTCTTTTTGTCTCCTCGGCATTCCATTCAAAAATATCTGCGGCTCCATTAATTTCTCCTTTAGATTCTACCAAAGGTTTGCCCACTTCAAGCGTCATCCACTTTGCTAAGACATCTTGTTTTTCCCTCATCTTATCTGCAATACGTCTAATAATATATGATCTTTGCCAAGGAGCAGTTTTTTTCCAAACCTCTAATCCTTTTGCAGCTGATTGTAATGCTGCTTCAACATCTTTTGGAGTTGCCTTTGATGCTTGTCCTAAAACTTCCTCATTTGCAGGATTTATAACTTCGTAAGTTCCTTTATCTGATGATTGCTGCCATTTACCATTGATAAATTGTCCAAATTTCTCGTACATAATTTCAATTTAACATTACTTTAAGTTGTGTCTACTATGTTATTTTTACCTATTAAATTATTTTCTAACCATGATACCTTATAAATATAAAAAGGAGTTATAAATGAAAGCATACATAATGGGTAATTATACTGCAAAAGCTTTTCAAGGATTTTTAAAAGATCCATCAAGTGATAGAAAAGCTGTTGTAAAGCAACTTACCGAAGCAATGGGTGGTACTATGCACAGCATGGATATTGTAAGAGGATCTTATGATTTTGTAGTTGTGACAGATGTACCAAGTTTTGATGATTTTGCTGCTATCAAACTAGTTGTAGAAGCTTCAGGAGCTGTAGAAAATTTAACAATTTTGGAAGCAATTGATTTTGGTAAAGCTACAGCAAAAGCTAGCAAAATTGGTTACAAAGCACCAGGTCAATAATAAAACTTTGATAAATTTACTTCCAGCTGCGGACTGGAAGTAATTTCATTAATGGTGCATGTTAAAATTGAATGTGTTATCATTTTTAAAATGCAAACTTTAAAAGATTCTTTTGGACGAACCTTCCCTTACATAAGATTATCGATCACCGATGTCTGTAATTTTAAGTGTGGCTACTGTTTACCTAATGGCTATCAAGTAAATAAAGGAGATAACAGAAAATTTCTTCACTTAGAAGAAATTAAACGTTTATCAAGAGTTTTTTCAAAACTAGGTGTACAAAAAATAAGAATTACCGGTGGAGAGCCAACAGTTAGGAAAGATTTTTTTGAAATAATAAAAATTTTTAAAAATGAGTCAGGGATTAAAAAAGTTGTAATCACAACAAATGGCTATCACTTAGATGAAAAAGCAAAAATGCTAGTTGATAGTGGTTTAAATGGTATCAATATAAGTATTGACAGTCTTGATAGGAACATTTTTAAAACTATAACTGGTCACGATAGATTACCAGAAATACTTAGGGGAATTCAAAATCTACAAGATTTGAATTTTGAGAACATCAAGATAAATGCTGTGCTTTTAAATAGTGTTAATGCATCTGAAAAGGATTTTAATACTTGGTCTAATTTCATCAAAAAAAATAAAATAGATTTTCGATACATAGAACTAATGCGAACTGGTGATAACTTAGATTATTTTAATAAGTATCATGTCTCCTCTAAAATCTTTAAGGAATATTTGGATAAAAATAATTGGATCTATCAAACTTTCGGAAAAGATGCTGGGCCATCTTTAAATTACATCAATCCAGACTTTAAAGGGAAATTAGGAATAATAGCCCCTTATTCAAAAGATTTTTGTAAAACTTGTAATCGTTTAAGAATTACTTCAAGAGGAGATCTTAGATTATGTTTGTTTGGAAATACAGGGATAAGTATTAGACATTTATTGCAAAGAGACGATCAAATTGAAGAGTTGCAAGATCTTATACTTGGGCAAATGAAATTTAAAAAAGAATCTCATTATTTAGAACTAGGTGAAACAGGTTTAACTAAAAATTTATCTACAACAGGGGGTTAATGACAAAATTAAAAATAATGAGTCAGGAAGAAATGAAAGATTGGGCAAAAGAAATTTTTCAAAAAAATTCTTTTAATATGGTTGATGTTTCATCTAAGCAAGAGACATTCCGTAAAGCATTAGCTTCAGGAAAAATTTATGTAGGTAAAGAAGTATTTGACTTAATCAAAAATAAGAAAATGCCTAAAGGAGATCCAATTGCTTTGGCAGAAGTTTCGGCTGTTTTAGGAGTAAAAAAAACAAGTGAGTTAATTCCTTTATGCCACCCACTTCCAATTGATCACACTGCAACAAAAATTATTATGAACGAGGTGGATAACTCCTTGGAAGTTTTTTGCGTAGTTTCAACAGTAGCAAAAACAGGCGTTGAGATGGAAGCTATAATGGGAGTAAATGCTGCATTAATAACAATTTACGATTTAAGCAAAATAGTAAATCCACATCTTAAAATTGATAATGTTAAATTGTTAATAAAAGAAGGTGGAAAAAGTGGAATTTGGCTAAATCCAGATGGATTACCTGAATTTTTAAAAAATATATTCTAAATATACATGTCTATTTATCTAAGTACTCAAAAGGTGATTAAAGATTGGATTGATTACAACGATCATATGAATGTTTCATACTATCTATTAATGTTTGATAAATATGGTGCTGATACATTAAATAATATTTTTCAGATGGGTGAACACTCAGCAAAAACAACTAAGAAAAGTACAATGATTGTAGAATCTCACATAACTTACAATCAAGAACTTCAGCTAAATGATGAGGTAGATATTAATTGTGTTTATTTTGATCATGATAAAAAAAGACTTCAATATAAAATGGAAATGATCCACAAAGAAAAAAAATTTATTGCATCCACAATTGAAATCCTAGCTCTTTATGTAGATTTAAATGAAAGAAAGGTTGCTGAATTTGAGGAAGAAAAGATCAAGTTAATGGATAATTTTATTAATAAGAATAAATCTAAATTTAATAATGAAAACTTGAAATTTTCCTCAAAACTAAAAAAATGAAAATTAAATTAGAATTATTTGGAGCTAGTAGGGATTTTAGTAATAAAGATCACCTTGAAATTCAAGTTCAAGATAAAGCTTCAATAGATGATTTAAGAAATGAAATCATTAAATACATAGATAAAAAATTTAGTGGAAATGAAAACTTCGTTAAAATTGTAAAAACTTCAGCTTTTTGCTCTGAAAGTAATGAAATAATTAGCGACAATTATAAAATCACAAAAGACCAAAAGATTGGTATTATACCTCCTATCGGAGGAGGTTAATGCTTCATACAAAAATAATAGATTCTAAAAAAGAAAAAATCCTTCATTCAAATGCTGAAAAATTCATTCAAGACTCAAAGTTTGGAGCATCATTATATTTTTTAGGAACTGTTAGAAATATGAATGATAATAAAAAAGTTACTGGAATTACTTATGATAGTCATGATGAAATGGTGATCAAAAGCTTTGAAGAAATTTACAATGAAGCAAATCAAAAGTTAGATATTAAAGATAAAGCTGTATTTATTGAGCATGCTAAAGGATATCTTAACCTTGGCGAGATAAGTATAATTATCGCAGTTGCTTGCAAACATCGAGATCAATCCTATGTCTTATCAAGATACATAATTGAGGAAATAAAAAAAAGATCTCCAATCTGGAAAAAAGAACACTATGAACATAATGAGAGTGAATGGTTAAAAGGGAACCCTATTGTCAATGAAAAAATTTAAATATTCTGAGATTACACCTGAAAAAGTTTATAATAAGAGAAGATCTTTTATTAAATCTATTGGTTATGGCTTGGGTGCTCTTACTTTAAATTCAGTTCCACTAATTAATGCACAAGCTAGTAATATTAATGAGCTAACTAGTTATGAGGATATAACAACATACAACAATTACTATGAATTTGGCACTGGCAAAGGTGATCCGCATAGAAAAGCAAAAAATTTTACTACAAGACCTTGGAATATAAAAATTGAGGGCGAAGTTGAAAAATCTTTAGAACTTTCAATTGAAGAAGTTTTGGCAATTAAATCTGAAGAAAGAATTTTAAAACTTAGATGTGTTGAAGGTTGGTCTATGGTTATTCCATGGTTAGGTTTTTCATTAAGTGAATTACTTAATAAAGTAACAATTAAACCTACTGCAAAGTTTGTTGAATTTGAAACAGTTTATAATCCTGAGGAGATGGTTGGTCAAAGATATCCTGTTTTAAACTGGCCTTACATAGAAGGTCTAAGAATAGACGAAGCTATGCATCCTCTCACTACTATTGTAACTGGTTTATATGGTAAATCTTTACCAAATCAAAATGGAGCGCCATTAAGAATATTTATTCCATGGAAATATGGATTTAAAAGTGCAAAAGCAATTGTCAAAATTAAGTTAACAAAAAATATGCCAAACACTGCATGGAAAAATGCTTCTCCAAGAGAATACGGTTTTTATTCAAATGTAAACCCAGATGTTGATCATCCAAGATGGTCGCAAAAAACAGAAAGAGTTATCGGAGATAGTATTTTAGCTCCAAGAATAAAAACATTAATGTTCAATGGTTATGGAGATGAGGTTGCTTATCTTTACAGTGGAATGGACTTAAAAAAAAATTATTAAAACACATTGAAAAATTACTTTAAGCCTGCAGTTTTTTTATTATCTCTCTGGCCAGTTTATATTATCACCTATCAAATATTTTATGATAAGTTAGGCCCAGAGCCTGTTGATAGAATTATCAATCATTTTGGTGAATGGGCTCTTATCTTTATTTTTTTAACACTTTCAATGTCACCTCTAAGAAGAATAACAAATTCTCTAGAATGGATAAAATTAAGAAGAATGCTTGGTCTTTTCACTTTTTTTTATGCTTCAATACATATGATGAGTTATGTTGGGCTTGATTATAGATTTGATTTCGAACCTTTAATTGAAGATGTTCTTAAAAAAAAATTTGTTTTTATTGGGTTTTCAGCGTGGTTACTTTTGATACCACTTGCTATTACTTCCTCGGATAAAATGGTAAAGTTACTCAAACATAATTGGAAAAAATTACATAAGTTAATTTATGTTATTTCAATATTTGGTGTACTACATTTTATATGGCTATCAAAAACTATATATTTTAAACCCTTAATTTTTTTGATTATTTTAATAATCTTATTGCTATTTCGTATTAAATTTACGAAATCATCTATTATTGGTAATAAAAACTAATTGTGAAATTATCGATAGAGCTATTTCAGATGCTGACTTGCCACCTAATTTAATTCCAATAGGACCATGAATCAAACTTATTTGTTTATCAGTGTAACCTGATACTTTTAATCTTTCGCATCTATTTAAGTGAGTTTTCTTACTTCCTAGTGCTCCAATATAGTAAAAATTTTTGTCCAAAGCGTGTTTAAGTGCTGGATCATCTATTTTTGGATCATGCGTCAAAGCTATTAATGCTGTAGACTGATCTGTATCTAATTCCTCAAATGCTTCATTTGGCCATTTATTAATTATATTTACATTGGGAAATCTTTTTTCAGATGCAAAATATCCTCTTGGATCAATTATATGAATTTCAAAATTTAAACTTTTAGCATAATCGACCAAATACTGAGCTATATGAACCGCTCCAACAATAATTACTTTTACTGGAAGTGTATAGGTCTCAATAAATATTTCTGATCCTTCTATTATTCCATTTTTTTTTAACTTAAAAAATTCATCAATCTTATTTTGATAATTTTTTAAATCGTTGTTTAAAGGATTTTCTTTTTCATAAATTTCACTCTCACCAGTTGATAAATTTGTAATTATTGCAAATTCGGATTTAGTCTTTTTTTTATTGATTATAGAATTTAATGTTTTAATTTTCATTTATTTACTTGCTCTAAAAAAATTGCAATTTCACCACCACAAGCAAGTCCAATTTCCCAAGCACTTTCATTAGAAACTTTAAACTCTATTTTTTTACAAATCTTGTTATCTTTAATTAGTTCTATACATTCTCTAACAACAGCTGACTCAACACAACCTCCTGAGACTGAGCCAGAAAAATCACCATGTTGATTAACAATCATTCTGCTACCAATTTGTCTAGGGGAAGATCCCCATGTCTGGATAACAGTTGCTATAACTACTTTTTGATTGCTATTAACCCAGTCTAAAGCCTCATCAAGAATTTTTTCATCAAAACTATTATTCATTAAAAAAGTTATATCAAATAACTGATGGTCTTTAAGCGCCCATATGGCATTTTTATATTAATTTTTTGATTTATCGTTATCTACAACTAAACAAATTTCAGATTTTGTTAAAAATCTTTTTCCAGTGCCATTATCCAAAGAGAACATACCACCGATACCTTTGACTGCATCTATTGTTAAATCTGTATGTTTCCACTTTTCGTATTGATCATCATTCATGTAAAAAGGAAGTCCACCAATTTCTCCCAATTTTACATCACTCGATCCAACCATATACTCATTTCTTGGGTAGCACATGGGTGCACTCCCATCGCAGCATCCTCCAGACTGATGGAACAAAAGTTCATCACCGTGCTGAGCTTTTAACTCTTCAATAAGTTTTAATGCAGATTCTGTTGCTTTTACTTTCATAAAAAAAATGGCCTGTGATTCCTCACAGGCCATTATATATTAATTAAATTTTAAAAGAAGCCTAATTTCTTTTCACTGTAAGACACGTGAAGATTTTTCACTTGTCTATAGTGGTTAAGCATCATTTTATGTGTTTCTCTTCCAATACCAGATTGTTTATATCCACCAAATGCAGCGTGTGCAGGATAAGCATGATAACAGTTAGTCCAAACTCTACCAGCTTGTATTTCCCTACCCATTCTGTAAGCAATATTTCCATTTCTAGTCCAAACACCAGCACCTAAACCATAAAGCGTGTCATTAGCAATTTCTAATGCTTCTGCTTCATCTTTAAATTTAGTTACTGATACTACTGGTCCAAAAATTTCTTCTTGGAAGATACGCATTGAGTTATCACCTTCAAAAATAGTTGGTTCAATATAGTTTCCTTTTTCTAAACCACTATTGATTTTTGCAACATTTCCACCACATAGAACTTTGGCACCTTCTTTCTTACCTAAATCAAGATAAGATTTAATTTTTTCCATTTGTTCTAATGACGCTTGTGCACCAATCATTGTTTCCATTTTTAAAGGATTGTCTTGTTTAACAGCTTTAGTTCTAGCAATAGCTTTTTCCATAAATTTATCATAGATAGACTCTTGAACTAATACTCTACTTGGACAAGTACAAACTTCACCTTGGTTTAAAGTGAACATAGCAAAACCTTCTAGACATTTATCAAAGAAGTCATCATCTTTTGCCATGACGTCTTCAAAGAAAATGTTTGGAGATTTTCCACCTAACTCTAACGTTATTGGTATTAAGTTTTGAGATGCATATTGCATAATCAATCTACCCGTTGTTGTCTCACCAGTAAAAGCAATCTTTTTGATTCTTTTAGATGATGCTAGTGGTTTACCAGCTTCTAAACCATAACCACTTACTACGTTTACTACTCCTGGAGGTAATAAGTCTCCAATAAGTTCCATAAGTAACATGATTGATGCTGGTGTTTGCTCAGCTGGTTTCAGCACTACACAATTTCCTGCTGCTAAAGCTGGAGCAAGTTTCCAAGTTGCCATTAATAATGGAAAGTTCCAAGGTATAATCTGACCAACTACTCCTAGCGGTTCTGGAATGTGATAAGAATATTCACTGTTACTGATTTCAGCAACTGAACCTTCCTCTGCTCTTATTACTCCAGCAAAATATCTCCAATGATCTATTACTAGAGGTAAATCAGCAGCCATACATTCTCTAATTGGCTTACCATTATCTAAACATTCAGCTGTTGCTAATACATTAAGATTTTTCTCAATGACATCTGCAATTTTAAGAAGAATGTTTGATCTTTCCGTAATTGAGGTTTTACCCCAAGTTGGGAAAGCTGCGTGAGCTGCATCTAATGCAGCATCTACGTCTTTTTCGTTTGATCGTGCAATCGAACAGATTACTTCATTTGAAATCGGAGATGTATTATCAAAATACTTTCCAGATTTTGGTTCTACAAACTTACCGTTGATGTAGTTCCCATATTTTGCTTTAAATGGGAATTTTACTTTCAAATGAGAAGTATCTAATACAGATGACACTTTCATAGCTTCTGCACTCATTTTTTTTACTCCTCTTGTTTTTTTTGTTGATTTTAGCTTATTATTTTTTCTAGTTTTTTTAGAACGCTTCTTAGTCGCAGACTTTTTTGTCACGATTATTTTTTTTGTTCTAATTTTTTTTCTAGATTTGACCAACTTTTTTTTTCTTTTCTTGGTCTTTGGCTTTGCTTTTTTCTTACTTTTACTAGCCATGAACACATTTAACTAATAATAATTACTCATGTCTATTTGTAATAATTTAAATTTTCTACTATGAATTGTATGAATACTATATCTTGTGCTTATTTAAAAAGTCATTAATAATTTTTTTATGAATAAAAATGAAAAAATAGAAATCCAATCTGCAACCTTTGAAAGATTATTAAAACATTTAAATGAAAGGAAAGATGTTCAAAATATTGATCTCATGAATTTAGCTAACTTTTGTAGAAACTGTTTATCAAGGTGGTACAGAGAAGAAGCTGAAAAAAAAGGTATAACTATTTCAGATCCTGATGCAAGGGAACATATTTATGGAATGCCCTATTCAGAATGGAAAGAAAAATATCAAAAATAATTATTTTTCTTTTAATCTAGGAAATAATTCTACAAAATTACAGGGTTTATGATTAATGTCTAATTGATATTTTAATATTTCTTCCCACGCATCAATCACTCCGCCAGATGAACCTGGTAATGCAAATATATATTTTCCATTCGATAAAACTGCACAAGCTCTTGATTGAATAGCAGATGTACCCACACTTTTTAAACTTATATTTCGAAATAATTCTCCAAATCCAATGATATGTTTGTCAGCAATTTCTTCTAAAGCCTCAGGAGTAATATCTCTACCGGTAAGGCCAGTACCTCCAGTGGTTATTATAACATCAATCTTTTTATTCTTTAGCCAATCTTTTAATATGAAAACTATATCATCTTTATTATCCTTACATATTTTTCTTTCTACTAAATTATGATTTGCCTCTTGAAATTTATTTACTAAAATTCCACCAGATTTATCATTATCAATTGTTCTAGTATCTGTTACAGTTAATAGTGCAATATTTACTTTCATAAAAAATATTTTATATGATTATATTATCAATATTATTTTTAATAACAGCTATTTTATACTCTAGTGTTGGTTTTGGAGGTGGATCTACATATTTAGCTTTATTGCTAATTTGGGAAATTCCGTATTATATTTTTCCTGTAATAGCACTTATATGCAACATCATAGTTGTG
Organism: uncultured Pelagibacteraceae bacterium; assembly: GCA_902632515.1. The sequence continues at coordinate 15,414 of CACPDA010000006.1, read as the reverse complement.
TCAGGAAATTCATTTAATTATATTCGGGTTGGCAATCATAATTTCAAGTTATTACTTCCATTTTTATTTGGTTCTATTCCTTTTGCTTTTTTTGGAGGATCACTAAAAATTGAAAAAGAAATTTTTGAAATTATTTTATTTTTTGTTCTTACGGTAGCTGGAATATTACTATTAATAAATAATAAATCTTACGAAACAGATAATTTTAAAATAAATAAACTTAATACTATTTATTCTTTTTTGATTGGATCTATTCTTGGACTTGTTTCTGGAATTGTGGGTATTGGAGGGGGTATTTTTTTAAGCCCAATACTTTTTTTACTTAAAGCAGAAAAACCAAAAGTAATCATAACAACAGCTTCTCTTTTTATCTTAATTAATTCAATATCAGGAATTTTAGGACAATTTACGAAGGAAAATACTTTTTACGACCTAACAAATTACTGGATGCTTTTTTTGAGTGTTTTAATAGGAGGTTTTATTGGAAATTATTTAAATCTTAAAGTTCTTTCAAGTCGCACTTTAACTATAATGACATCATTATTAATTATTTTTGTCTCTGTAAGAATTGGTATAAAACTCTTCATATATTAAATTCATGGACAAAAATTTTTTTAAACAAATCAGAATTTTAGATGGTGGTATGGGTCAAGAGTTACTTGCTAGAGGATTGAGTCCTGAGGGTACTTTATGGAGTGCAAAAGCTCTTCTTAATAAAAAAAATCATTCTTTAATTGAAAATATACATGAGGACTTTGTTAAAGCTGGTGCAGAGGTAATTGTTACGAATACATTTGCAACTAGAAGACAAAGATTAAAACAAAATAACTTAGAAGATAAATTTGAAATATTAAATAAACAAGCAGGAGAAATAGCAAAAAAAATAAAAGATAAATATCCTAGGGTTTTTATTGCAGGTGGTTTGCCTCCTCAAAATATAACTTATTCTTCTGATGAAAGAGACGAAAATGACATTTTTAATGATTTTAAAGACCAAGCAAAAATTTTAAATCCTTATGTAGATTTTTTTTATTTTGATGTTTTGAGTAGCGTAAGAGAAATTTCAATTGCAGTAAAATCTATAAAAGAATTTAATAAGCCCTTTTTAATTGGTGCACATATATCCGAAGGAACTTCTCTTCCAAGTGGTGAAAAATTGTCAGATATTACAAAAAATATTGATTGTAAAAATTTATTGGGTTTAATTTTAGCTTGCGTCTCTCCTGAAAACTTTAAAAAAAATATTAATGAAATCAAATCAATTGGTTATCCTTTTGGTTTTAAAATAAATGCTTTTGAAAGAACAAAAATAGCCGGAGGCTTTACAAAAAATTTTAAAAAAAGTAAAACTGGAAATCCTAATGAATTTTTAGGTCAACGTAAGGACTTAACTCCAGATAAGATGGCTAAATTTGCTAAAAGTTCTAAAGAGGCAGGTGCAACTATAATTGGAGGATGTTGTGAAATACGACCAGCACATATTAAAGCTTTTGCAAAAATTTTAGATTAAATTAAAGTTAATTTCTAGCTAGATGAAAAATAAAATTACAGTAGTAATTGTTACTTATAAAACAAATAAAAAAGTTCTTAGAAATTGTTTAGAAAATATAAAAAAAAATATAAGTATTATAATCATTGAAAATTCTAAAAGTTTCAATGATAAAAGTTATTTTACAAATAAATTTAAAAATTTAAAAATCTTTTGTACTGGCTTAAATCTTGGTTATAGTGGTGGTAATAACTTTGGATTAAATAAAGTTAAAACTGATTATGCTTTAATTTTAAGTCCTGATGTAATTTGTTCTAAAAATTTTTTTCAAAAATTATATGATAATTTAAATAATATAAAAAATTTTCATTTAATTGGATGCAATGACTCTAAAAATAACAATATATTCTCAGCTGGTTATTTTAATAAAGATAAACAAAAAAATTTCTTGAAAAGAAGTAATTTTGATAAAAATTTTAATTTGATAAAAGTAGACTGGATTAAAGGATTTTCTATATTAGTAAATTTAAAAAATTTTAAAAACCGTAACATTTTTGATCAAAACTATTTCTTATTTATGGAAGAAATAGATTTATGTAGATCGGTTATAAAAAAAGGTGGAGATATTTATTTTGCAAAAAATCTAATCGTACAACATTTAGGTTTTAAAAGCTCATCAGCAAAATCCAATTTTGAAAAACAAAATTTACTAAAATTAAAAAATTGGCATTATATGTGGTCAAGTTTTTATTATTATAAAAAAAACTTTAGTTTTATTTTTGCCTTAAGGAAAATGTCTTTTAAACTATTAAAATCATTCGTTAAAATGATATTCTATTATTTAACTTTTCAAAAAATAAAAGAAAATAAATATAAATCTAGATTCTTTGGAATTTTATATTCAATGCTTGGATTACCGTCTAATTATAGACCTCTAGAAAAAAATTATTAAATTTATTAACCACTTTTTTTAACGAAATATATTCCTATAACAACTGCTGTTAATGAAATTAATACTTTAAATGTAATTAATTCTTTTAAAAATATATAGCTCAGTATTGTACCAAAAATTGGTATTAAATAAGAAACCTGAGACTGAAAAATTAATCCATTATTAACTAATATTTTAAATCTTAATAACCAAGCTATACCTGTTGAAACAAGTCCAAGATAAATTACAGAGATAGTTGAATCTAATCTAGGTGACAACTTCCACGGTTGTTCAATAAAGATTATTAAAGGAATTAAAATAATTGTTGCCCAAATTAATATAGACCCAGTAACATTCTCATTTTTTTTCTTACTTATCTTTAAGGTTAAAACTCCTCCAATGACATAACAAGTTGATCCTAATAAAATTAATAATGCAGATGAAAAATTGTTTTCATCAATCAATAGATTATCAGAAAATAAAAAAACAATACCTGAAAATCCGATTAATATTCCAATAGTCTTTATAAAATTAAATTTTTCATTTTTAGTATAAAAATGTGCTAGGACTGTAGAGCTTAGAGGCGTTGTAGACATTAATATTGCTGCTAGATTACTTTGAACTGATTTTACTCCATAAGCGATTAAAAAAAATGGAGCAACTAAATTGATAAAACCTATCATTGCGAACCAATGCCAGTCTTTTGAAAATGCTTCAATTCTAATTTTCTTTAAATAACAAAGAAATAAAACTGGGATTGCTCCAAAAAAAACTCTTAGAAAAGCTATAGTGACAGGTCCATATGAATAAGTTGCAATTTTAATATTAAAAAATGCAGAGGCCCAAATTAATGCTAATAGTGTAAGTAACAAATAATCGAATAATTTTGGTTGTCTCATTCAGTAATTTCCTTAATAAGCCCATTTGTGATTTTTTGTAGATCTCTATAATTTATTTTAAATACACAATTCGGATGTCCAGCAGCTGCATATAAATAAACAAATCTTTTTAGTGAATGATCAATGTAAATATTAATTTTGCTTAAATGACCAACTGGTGAGACACCTCCTATAGTAAATCCCGTTATATCTTTTACTTCACTAGCTGAAGCCATTGAAACATCTTTAATACCCAGTATTTTTTTTATTTTATTTAAAGAAGCTTTTTTGTCTCCTGAAACTAAGCATAAAATATATGTGTTATTTGTCTTGAAAAGTAAACTTTTAACTATCGCTCCTACCTCACAATTTAAAGATGATGCTGCCTCTAGAGCAGTCTTGGCTGAAGTATTTAATAAAATAACTTTTAAATTTTGATTAAAATCTCTTAAAAACTTCTCCACTCTTTTTACAGGCTCTCTATCTAACGTAGACATAATTCAACTACAAATTACTGGTTATTTATCAACTAAATTCACACATATGTAAAAATTGCATAGGTGTTATTAATTAAAAGAGCATTATTTATCAGTCTTTTTTTGGTATCACAAGTACCAGTTTTATAAAGGAGAAAAAATGAACGCTAGCAATGTGTTAAAATTTATCAAAGATAAAGAAGTTGAATTTGTCGATTTAAGATTTACAGATCCTAGAGGTAAACTTCAACATTTGACAATGGATGTAACAGCTGTTGACGATGATATGTTAAACGATGGCGTATTTTTTGATGGCTCATCTATAGCTGGTTGGAAAGCTATTAATGAATCTGACATGATTTTAAAACCGGATTTATCTAGATTTTTCTTAGACCCCTTTACATCACACAATACTGTTGTTCTATTTTGTGATATCTTAGATGCAATAAAGAAAACTCCTTATGAAAGAGATCCAAGAGGTGTTGCTAAAAAAGCTGAAGAATATTTAAAAGCATCAGGGATTGGTGATAAAGCATTTTTTGGACCAGAACCAGAATTTTTTGTTTTTGATGACGTCAGAATTAAAAATGATATGAATGAGTGTGGATTTAAAATTGATAGTAAAGAAGGTCCATATAACTCTGGTAAAGAATATGAAAATGGAAATATGGGTCATAGACCTCCAATAAAAGGTGGTTATTTTCCAGTTCCTCCTGTTGATAGTGAACAAGATATGCGGGGAGAATATTTAAAAAATTTAAAAGAAGTAGGAATTAAAGTTGAAAAACATCATCACGAAGTTGCACCAAGTCAACATGAACTTGGAATGTATTTTGGTACTTTAGTCGATCAAGCTGATAATGTTCAATTGTATAAATATGTTGTACAAATGGTAACACATTCTTTTGGTAAAACAGCTACGTTTATGCCTAAACCTGTTGCAGGAGATAATGGTTCAGGAATGCATATTCATCAATCAATCTGGAAAGGTGATACGCCAATATTTTCTGGGGATGCTTATGCTGGATTATCAGAAACTGCACTTCATTACATTGGTGGAATTTTAAAACATGCAAAAGCAATAAATGCTTTCGCAAACTCAACAACAAATAGTTATAAAAGATTAGTACCTGGTTTTGAAGCTCCTGTATTACTTGCATATTCTGCTAGAAATAGATCAGCTTCTTGTAGAATTCCAATTACTCTAAGCAAAAAAGGCGCTAGGTGTGAAATTAGATTTCCAGATGCATCTGGAAATCCATATTTAACATTTGCTGCAATGCTAATGGCAGGTTTAGATGGTATAAAAAATAAAATTCACCCTGGTGAATCTTTTGATAAGGACTTGTACGATTTACCACCAGAAGAAGTTAAAGCTATTCCAACAGTTTGTGGGTCATTGAGAGAAGCAATGGAAAGTCTGGATAAAGATAGAGAGTTTTTAACTCAAGGTGGTGTATTTACTGATGACCAAATTGATGCTTATATCGCTCTTAAATTTGAAGAAATTCATAAATTCGAACATGCACCTCATCCAGTGGAATTTGAAATGTATTACAGCAGCTAATTACTGTCTTGTTGTAGCAATTGTATTCTTATTAACACCTTTTTTTACAACATAATCCTGTGTGCCGTTAGCACCAGTTTCAACTTCTTTACGTAAATCTTTAAAAAAAGTTTTTTCTTTTAAAGAATTTTTAAGGCCTTTAACAAGATTTTTAAATTCAAACTTATTCATAAAGTGAATCATACACTAGTTATGCGTATAATGCAATACTGCTATGCAACTTACGGGATACTAATAATTAGCTTGTTTTAAAGGATTCACCACAGCCACAACGCTCAGTTTCATTAGGATTATTAAACACAAAACTAGATGAAAATTCCTCTTTTTTATAATCCATTTCTGTACCTAATAAATACATAACTGCTGCAGAATCTATAAAAACTTTCACTCCTTTATCTTCGACCACCTCATCATTTTGATTTATTTCTTTTGAATATTCCATAACATAAGACATGCCTGCACATCCACCTGATTTGACGGAAACTCTTACTCCTAATACTTTTTTCTCAGCACCTGACATAATCTCTTTAATTTTATTTGCAGCATTATCACTTAATTTAATTATTGGACTCATTATAAGTTTAACTCCAATTTAGCTGCATCTGACATCATATCTTTTGTCCAAGGTGGATCCCATACCAATTGCAAGTCAACATCATCAATCTCCTCAACTTGTAATGCTCCCTCCTTAACTTCTTTTGGCAAGCTTTCTGCAACTGGACAATTAGGTGTAGTTAATGTCATTTTAATTTCAGCTTTTTTACCTTTAACCTGAATATCATAAATTAAACCAAGTTCATAAATATTCACTGGTAATTCAGGATCATAAATTTTTCTTATTTCGTTAATTATTTTATCTTTAACTTCCATATATTAATCCTCTGTACTCACTTGTTTACCCTCATTTTCCATCGCTGAAACAAGAGTATGCCATGATAAGGTAGCACATTTCACTCTCATAGGATATTGTTTTACTCCTGAAAGACACATTAATTTTGTTTTATCATCCTCTTTTAAAATATTATTTTTAAGCTCGGGATTTTCTTTTATCATACCTAAAAAATCTTCTATAATTTCTTTTGCTTCATTGTCACTTTTGCCTTTAATCAAATCAGTCATAATCGAGGCTGATGCCATCGATATTGCACATCCACTTCCTTCAAAAGAAATATCCTCTACTTTTCTCTGTTCGTTTAATTTTAAATACACATGTACATTGTCTCCGCATAATGGATTATTTCCTTTAGCATCCTTATTAAAGTTTTCTGTTTTTCCCAAATTTCTTGGGTTCTTTCCATGCTCTAAGATTATTTCTTGATATAACTCTTTTAAGTTCATTTTAGATCAAAAATTTTTTTACAATTATTAATTCCATCATTTAATTTATCTAGATCATCTTTAGTATTATAAACACCCAAAGATGCTCTGGCACTTGCAGGTATTCCTAACTTATCATGAAGTATTTGACAACAATGATGTCCTGCTCGTATAGCAACCCCAGTTTCATCTAAAATAGTTGCAATATCATGTGGGTGGACTCCTTCAACAGTAAAAGATAATACTCCACCTCTTTCTTTTGGATTTCCAATTAGTTTCACAGAATTATTCTTTTTTAGAATTTCTTGACCATATTCTATAAGTTCTTTTTCATGCTTAATAATGTTTTCAATTCCAATGCTTTCTAAAAATTTTATTGATTGATCAAATGCTATTACTTGTGCTGTAGCCATTGTTCCAGCCTCATACTTATTTGGTAGTTCACTGTAAGAAATTCTATCTTTTTTAACTTCATTTATCATTCCTCCGCCTCCTTGATATGGTGGAAGCTGCTCTAACCATTTTTTTTTTCCATACAAAACTCCAAGTCCAGTTGGTCCATACATTTTATGACACGAAATTGCGTAAAAATCACAATCCAAATCCTGCATATCTAATTTTAAATGTGGCCCTCCTTGACATCCATCTACTACAACAACAATACCCTTTGAATGTGCTAATTGAGTTATCTCTTTAATTGGTAAAACTGCACCAGTAACATTAGATAAATGAGTTATAGCTATTACTTTAGTTTTTTTTGTAATTTCTTTCTCTATGTTTTCAATCGGTATATCTCCATCTTCATTAACCTCTGCAAACTTTATTTTAATATTTTTAGATTTTCTTAAAAAATGCCATGGAACATAATTTGAATGATGCTCTAATTCAGTGATTAAAATTTCATCATTTGGTTCTAAGATTGCTTGACCTAAAGTATTTGCAACTAAATTTAAAGCTTCAGTGGCACCTTTAGTAAATACGATCTCATTTTTATCTCTAGCATTTATGTATTTTTGAACAGAAGATCTGGTATTTTCATATAAATTAGTAGCTGCAACTGCCAAATAATGAATGCTTCTTCCTACATTTGAAAATTGTTTGGAGTAAAAATCATTTATTCTATCCAAAACCACTTTAGGTTTTTGAGAGGAATTAGCACTATCTAAATAAACCAAATCATTATTTTGAATTTTTTCATCAAAAATTGGAAATTCTTTCTTAATATTATTTATATTCATTCTTTTAATCCAATAATATTTTTAATTAAATTTTTTATTTCTGAATCTGTAATCTTTTCAACAACGTCGAGTAAAAATCCATTAATTAAAAGTTCTTTAGACTGATGATAGCTTAAACCTCGAGACATTAAATAAAAGATTGAGTTTTCATTCAAACTTCCAGATGCTGATCCGTGAGAACATTTTACGTCATCAGCATAAATTTCTAATTCTGGTTTTGCATTAAACTCAGATGTTTCATCTAATAATATTGCTTTGCTTAATTGATAACCGTCTGTTTTTTGAGCTTTTGAACTAACAAATATTCTTCCTTGGTACGCTGATTTTGAATTTTTTCCAAGCACACTTTTAATAAGTTGATAACTTTTAGTGTTCTCAACCAAATGATTAATTGTAGATCTAATTTCATGCTGTTGATTTTCCTTTAATGAAAAAACTCCATTTATAAAGGCAGATGAATATTCACCATTTAAGTTACAATTAATTTCATTTTTAAAATAGTCTGAACCAGCAGACAATATAAATGTTTCTGAAATACTATTATCGTCCTGTTCAATATTGTTAAAAGAATACTTTAAATTATTATTTCTAAACTTATCGAGTTTATAATTTTTAAGAATGGAATATTTTTTTAAATTGAAATTATACAAGATATTTACAAAATTCTTGTTCGCGTTATCACTAAAATAATCAATAAGTCTTATGCAACTATTTTCTTCTAGTTCAAAATTTAAACTTAAATTTACATTTTTTGACTTTATTTTATCGTTTGTTGAATGGTAGATTATTAAAGGTTTTTTTAAAGAATAATTTTTTTTTACTGAAATTTTAAAAACTTTATTAGTGAATGCATTATTTAAATCAATTAAAGAATTTTTATAATCAAATGTAATATTTTTTCCGACTTCATCATTTATTTCAATTTGATTTTGATCTTCATAATTAAAATCAATTTTTTCAATTCTACCATTAATAAAAATAATTTTATTATGTTCTAAACCATCAATAAAAATTGATGGATCAATTTTATTTGGTAATGAATAATCGTTAAAAAAACTTAAATCACCAATATTTTTTTTTATAATTTGATTAATATCTAAAAATTTCCAATCTTCTTGTTTTCTATTTGGAAAACCATTTTCAATAAATTTCTTAAGAAAATTTCTTTTTAATTGGATTTCTTTTTCTGAAATTTTAAAAGTTTTTATTATTTTATCAAAATCTAATTGTAATTGTTCATTCATTTAATTAAAACTTTCATAACCTTTTTTTTCAAGCTCTATTGCTAATTCCGGTCCACCAGATCTAATTATTTTTCCATTCATCAAAACATGTACAAAGTCAGGTTTTATGTAATCTAATAACCTCTGATAGTGAGTAATTATTAAAAAAGAATTATCTTTATTTCTTAAAGTATTAACTCCATCAGCAACTATTTTTAAAGCATCAATATCTAAACCTGAGTCAGTTTCATCTAAAATAGATAATTTAGGAGCTAACATAGACATTTGTAAAATTTCATTTTTCTTTTTCTCTCCTCCAGAAAAACCGACATTTAATTGTCTATTAAGTTTTTCTTCATCAAATTTTAATTCTTTAGCTTTTTGTTTTACAAGTTTTAAAAATTCAATTGCGTCTAATTCTTTTTCTCCACGTGCTTTTCTGATTGCGTTTAATGATGTTTTTAAAAATATATTCGTATTTACACCTGGAATTTCTAAAGGATACTGGAAAGCTAAAAATATTCCTTTGTGTGCTCTTTCCTCAGTTTCAAGATCAAATAAATTTTTATTTTCAAATAAGATTTCACCAGACACCTCGTACCCTTTTTTTCCTGATAAAATATTGGATAATGTACTTTTTCCTGATCCGTTTGGACCCATAATTGCGTGAACTTCTCCGGGATTTATGTTCAACGAAAACCCTTTTAATATCGTCTTATTCGCAACGTTAGCATTTAAATTATTTATTTTAAGCATTAGCCAACACTTCCCTCTAAACTAATACCTACAAGTTTCTGGGCTTCGACTGCAAACTCCATTGGTAATTGTTGTAATACTTCTTTACAAAATCCATTAATAATTAATCCAACCGCTTCCTCAGAATTAAGTCCTCTTTGTTGACAATAATGTAATTGTTCCTCACTAATTTTTGATGTTGTAGCTTCGTGTGCAATATTAGAGTCAAAATTTTTATTTTTAATATAAGGCACTGTATGTGCACCACATTTATTCCCCATAAGTAAAGAGTCACATTGTGTATAGTTACTAGAGTTTTTAGCTTTTGAATTAATATCTACTAAACCTCTGTAAGTCATATCAGAAGATCCAGCGCTTATACCTTTTGAAATAATTTTACTTTTAGTATTTTTCCCTAAATGAATCATCTTTGTTCCAGTGTCTGCTTTTTGATGATTATTTGTTATTGCTATAGAGTAAAATTCACCGATTGAATTATCACCTTTTAATATGCAGCTTGGATATTTCCAAGTTATAGCCGAGCCTGTTTCAACTTGCGTCCAAGAAATCTTAGAATTTTTTCCTTTACACAATCCTCTTTTAGTTACAAAATTATAGATCCCGCCTTTGCCATTTTCATCACCTGGATACCAATTTTGCACAGTTGAATATTTTATTTCTGCATCATCTAAAGCAATCAGTTCAACATTCGCAGCATGTAACTGATTTTCATCTCTCATTGGAGCAGTGCATCCCTCTAGGTAACTCACATAACTTCCCTTATCAGCAATAATCAATGTTCTCTCAAATTGACCAGTTTGTGATGCATTGATTCTGAAATAAGTTGATAGTTCCATCGGACACTTAACACCCTCAGGAATATAAACAAATGATCCATCTGTAAATACTGCAGAGTTCAGTGTTGCGAAGAAATGATCAGTAACTGGTATTACTGTACCTAAATATTTTTTTACAAGGTCTGGATGTTTTTGAATTGCCTCTGACATTGAACAAAAAATTATTCCATGCTTTGTTAATTCACCTTTAAAAGTAGTTGCTACTGAAACAGAATCAAATACAGCATCTACAGCAATTCCATTAAGTCTTGCTTGCTCTTGTAATGGAATTCCAAGTTTTTTATATGTTTCTAAAAGTTTAGGGTCAAGCTCATCTAAACTTTTTGGCTTATCCTTTATACTTTTTGGTGCTGAATAATAGTATAAATCTTGATAATCAATTTTAGGATACTTTGGCTTTTGCCAATTTGGTTCTTTTAAAAGTTTTAATCGCTCATAAGCCTTTAATCTAAAGTCCAACATCCACTGCGGTTCTTTTTTGATATTAGAAATAAACTTGATCACATCTTCGTTTAAGCCTTTTGGAGCTTTTATATTTTCAATATCAGTCGTAAAACCGTATTTATAATCTTTTAACTTTTCTATATCTTTTTCTCTTGTATCCATCTTTAAATTCTTCTTTCAATATTTTCTTTAACAAGATCCTCTAAACTCTTTTTTTCAAAAAAATCATTAATATGATTTTCAAGTTCATCCCATAAATTATGGGTTAAACATTTTGTAGATCTGCCATTACAACCTTTTTTAGACTCTTTTTTGCACTGAACAGTTTTTACTTTTTCATCAACTGCTTCAAAAATATTTGTAAGCTTAATTTCTTTAGCTTTTTTATTTAAAACATAGCCTCCTTGATTTCCTCTTACACTTTGAACAATTTCTTTTTTTCTAAGTTTAGAAAAAATTTGTTCTAGGTAATCAAGTGAAATACCTTGTCTTAGCGATATGTCTCTTAGAGATACTGGGTTTATATTATCAAACCTTGCCAGATCAACTAAAGCCATTACCGCATATCTGCCTTTAGATGTTAGTTTCATAAAACCTTTATTTTACAAGGATATATATAAACCCGACTAAAATAGTCAAGTATCTAAGAGAAAAAAACACTAACATATTGTCACGCAGTTATGATAAATGTAATTTTTTTTTGAGAATAGTAATCAATACTAATTATGGATAACAAAATTTTAGAAATATTCATCCCTGGGCCAGCTGGAAGATTGGAAGCTAAATATTATAAAAGTAAAAAACCAACTTCTCCAATTGCATTAGTATTACAACCCCATCCTCAATATGGAGGAACAATGAATAATAAAGTAGTTGTAGAAACTTTTCATACATTTATGGAAAATGACTTTTCAGTATGTAGAGTTAATTTTAGAGGTGTTGGAAAAAGTGATGGTGAGTTTGATAATGGTCAAGGTGAACTTGCTGATGCAGCTGCAGCTCTAGACTGGTTAGAGAGAGAGAATTTTGATAACTCACAATGTTGGGTGTCTGGATTTTCTTTTGGAGCTTTGATTGCAATGCAATTATTGATGAGAAGACCTGAAATAAACAGATTTATTGCAATATCTCCTCAACCTAATGTTTATGATTTTTCTTTTTTATCTCCATGTCCAACCTCGGGATTAATGGTTTATGGAAAAAAAGATGAACTTGTGCCGATCGAATATATTAATGACCTGAATAAGAGATTAAGTGAACAAAAAGGAATAAAGGTTGAATTTCAATCTATATCTGAAGCTAATCATTTTTTTTCAAAAAGTGAACCAGCTTTAATTAAAAACTTGGATAAATATATTAAAAAAGAAACTGCTCTTTATTAAAAATTATATTCAAAAATTTTTATTTATTACTCCTCCAGAAATAGGAAATTTACATCTTGTAGTATTAGGGAATGAAATAGGTATTTTCAGATAAGATCTGATTGCTATATATGCAAAAGCTTGGGACTCTATATTATCCCCATTAAATTCATAATCATCTATGTCTTTAAATGAAATATTTCTATCTAATAAAAAATTTTTTATATTTTCGATAAAAAAATTATTTTTTCTTCCACCACCACAAAGTATGTAAATTTTTTTAAAATCAGTTTTTGTTTCATCAATTTTTTTTAATCCTTCACTAATTAAATATGCTGAAAATTTTGTAATTGTTGCACAACCATCCTCCAATGACAATCCTCTAGCGAAAGATATATCAAAATCTTTTACATCTAGAGATTTAAATAATGAAAAATTACTGAAATTATCTACCGCTTGATTAAAAATTAAATTATCTACTTTTCCAGATTTTCCGATAGATCCATTCTCATCAAAAGTTTTATTACTATTTTTTCTTATCCATTCATCTATTAAACAATTACCTGGTCCTAAATCATATGCCTTAAAATTCTCATCACTTGATATTTGAGTAATATTGGTAATGCCGCCAATATTAATTATATTAATTGGAAAGTTTATATTAAATTCTTTTTTTATTTTTGTTGAAATCAATTTATGAAAAATAGGAGTTAAAGGTGCCCCCTGACCACCATTGTTTAAATCATTTTTTCGAAAATCATTTATTACTATTTTTTGGGTCATTTGAGACAAAAGTTTTCCATCTCCAAGCTGTAAAGAAGTACTTTTATCTGGTTTATGAAAAATCGTTTGCCCATGAAATCCAATTAAATCAATATTCTCTTTATATTCTTTAAAAATTTTATTTATAATTTCAGCATGAAATAATGTGAAATCCCTCTCAATAATTTTTAAGCTCTCTGAATGTTCTTTAAGGTCTTCTAAAGACGATAATTTGTCTCTTAATTCGATAATTCTATTCCTTAATTCAGCATCGAATTTATAATATTTGTTCAAAATTGAGGTAAAATAGTTAAAACCATCTGATTTTATTAATGATAAATCAATACCATCAATCGAAGTCCCTGTCATTAACCCTAGGGCAGTGAATACTTTTTTTTTCATTAATATTTTTTTTTAATAAAACTTGTATATTGTAGAACTATAAACTTATGAATAAATTTTTAAAAGAATTTAAAGATAGAGGGTTTTTCTATCAATGCACTAATGAGGATGATTTATCAAGTCAGTTAAATAAGGAGAAAACTAAAGCATATATTGGTTTTGATTGCACTGCTGAAAGTTTACATGTTGGTAGCCTTCTACAAATTATGTGTTTGAGACTTTTCCAGAAACATGGACATCAACCGATTGTTCTTCTTGGTGGTGGCACAACAAGAATTGGAGATCCTTCAGGCAAAGATAAAACGAGAAAGATTTTATCAGAAAAAGAGATCAAAAAAAATACATCAAATATTGAAAAAATTTTAAAAAAATATTTAGAAACAAAAAATAAAAAAACAAAACCTATATTTGTAAATAATTTTTCTTGGCTTAAAAATTTAAATTACATTTCGTTTCTAAGAGATATAGGTAAGCATTTCACAATAAATAAAATGCTATCATTTGATAGTGTTAAAAATAGACTGGATAGGGAGCAGTCGCTTAGCTACATGGAGTTTAATTATATGATTTTACAATCTTATGATTTTTTAGAACTCAACAAAAAAGAAAATTGTTTATTGCAAATTGGCGGTTCTGATCAGTGGGGTAATATTGTAAATGGTGTTGATCTAGTAAAAAAATATTCAAATAATCAAGTTTATGGCTTAACCACACCTTTGATAACATTAGCGTCAGGAGCAAAGATGGGGAAAACTGAGAATGGAGCTATTTGGCTAGATAAAAATTTTTTACCGCCTTATGAATATTGGCAGTTTTGGAGAAACACTGATGATAGAGACGTTATAAAATTTTTAAAATTTTTTACGGATATTGAAGTAAATAAAATAGATGAATTAGAAAAAAAGGATATCAATAGTTTAAAAATACTTCTTGCAAACGAAACAACATCAATGTTGCATGGTCAAAGAGAGGCTAAAAATTGTGAAGATATGGCAAAATCTGCTTTTTCGGGAAATTTATCTAAATCAAACCTGCCAACTATCAAAATAGATAAGAAAAATTTTCAAAAAGGATTTAATATTATTGACTTAATAATTGTTTCAAATTTAGAAAAATCAAGAAGTGAGATAAGAAGATTAATAAAAGGAAATGCTATTAAAATAAATAATAAGATTATAGAAACAGAAAAATTTATTGTTGAAAAAAGATTATTTGACGAAAATTTCATTAAACTTTCAATTGGAAAAAAAAGACATCTTAAAATTGAAATTAATTAGTTTTTTTTATTTTTTCTAAAGTTCGAGTTATAAATCTTGGTGTTAACGTTTTGATTGGATTTACAGTGGTATCTAAATTTTTTGGAGGACCTTTAATTTTGAAACTTACACCAAACACTCCTTCACCTGTTTTTGTTCCAACTAAAATTTTTCCTAATACCGGGATCGAGCCAATCGCTTTATTTATAGTAGTAGCAGGAACTAAGGTTCCTCTTAAACTTATAAGTTTATTTTTTTCAACATAACCACTCATTAAAACTGAAATTGCAGGTCCAATTGCATAAATTTCATCAATAGTCATTAATTGACCTTTATTTTCAAAGTTCATTTCAAATTCATCAAATCTAATTCCTTCCCCTGATAAAATGTCGGCTATTCCTTGAAGTGAGGCTAAAGTCAGTATTTTTGTTAAGGTTGGTAATTCTTTTAATTTGAAATTATAAATTTTTAAAGTGGA
>CACPDA010000005.1 GCA_902632515.1 uncultured Pelagibacteraceae bacterium | reverse complement strand
TTCTGATTGTTGGTTTTCGGATGATCCTCAAAAATTTTTAGGAAGCAAGTATAAAGCTGAAGATTACGACAAATTGAGTGATATTGTTGAGGTATGGTTTGATAGTGGTTCTACACATTCATTTGTTTTAGAAAAAAGAAATGATTTAAAATGGCCCGCATCAATGTACCTTGAAGGATCAGATCAACATAGAGGCTGGTTTCATTCATCATTACTTGAGTCTTGTGGAACAAGAGGGAGAGCGCCGTTTGAGTCAATTTTATCTCATGGATTTGTTGTTGATGGCAAAGGCTTAAAAATGTCGAAGTCACTTGGAAATGTTATTGCCCCAGAGGATATTTTAAAAAAATATGGAGCTGATATTCTCAGAATTTGGGTTGCGTCATCTAATTATGCAGAGGATTTAAGAATTGATTATTCAATTTTAGATCAACACGCAGATTCTTATAGAAAAATTAGAAATACCTTTAGATATCTATTGGGAAATTTAAATGACAAAATTGAGGAAATTGATTTAGAAAATTTAGAATTGAAGGGTTTACCCGAATTAGAAAAATTCATGTTAAATAGAGTTTATTCTTTAAATGAAAGGTTTACAAAATATTTTAAAAATTATGATTTTCATAATCTTTATAAAGAATTATTAAATTTTTGTACTGTAGATTTATCAGCATTTTATTTTGATATTAGAAAAGATACTCTTTATTGCGATACATTAAGTTCAGATAAAAGAAAATCATGTACTTTAGTTTTGAACATATTATTGAATTCTTTATTAAGATGGTTTGCACCAATACTATCTTTTACCACTGAAGAGATTTATCAATTAGTCTCTAAAAAGAACAAAAGTATTCATTTAGAAAAATTTCAAATTTATCCAAAAAAATTTAAAGATAAAGAACTTGAGAGGAAATGGTCAGAACTTATTAAAATTAGAAATATTTGTAATATTAGTATTGAAGAAAAAAGAGCTAATAAAGAAATAGGTTCAAGTTTAGAGGCTGAAATTAACATTCAACTTAATAATAGTTACAAGAAAACAACTGCAAATGTTGATTTTTCAGAATTGTGTATCACGTCTAAAGCGGAAATCACTTATAATGATAACGTTGACATTATTGTTAATAGCAAAAAAACCTTAGGTGAAAAATGTCCTGTGTGTTGGAAAATAAGTTTAGAGCCTTGCAGTAGGCATCCTAAAAATGCTTAATATATTTAAAAAAAAATTTTATTTAAACTTCTTTATAGTTATTGCAATCTTTATCTTAGACAGAGCAACAAAATTATATGTGATTCATTTAGATCATAAAAATTATGGTCAAGATTTATTTAATTCAAAATTTTTGAATATTACCCTTATTTGGAATGAAGGCATTGCTTTTGGTCTTCTTTCATTTGATAAAAGTTCTTTGTATAATCTATTATCTTTATTAATTGGTTTAGTAATTATTATAATTGTTTTTATGGTAAAAAATAGCGAAGGATTGAAAAGATATTTTTTTTTGATGATTTTAGGTGGCGCACTTGGAAATTTTTACGATCGTTTACTATATAAAGCAGTACCTGATTTCATAGATTTTCATGTTGGAAATTTTCATTGGTTTATTTTTAATGTATCAGATATATTTATCTCGATAGGAGTTGTTTTAATGATTATTTTGGAATTTTTAAATAGTCAAAAAAAAAGTTAATGAAAAAATTTTTTATATTTATTATTTTTATATTAGTTTTACAAAGTTGTAATACTTTAAAAGAAGGATTTAGATCTCAAAAAAAAAATAGTACCGATGAATTTTTGGTTGAAAAAAAATCACCATTAATAATGCCACCAGAATTTAGTGAGTTACCTATGCCAGAAATAAAAAATTCTATAGACAATTCTGATAATGATATAAAAGAATTATTGTCTATCAATGATGACCAAAATTCTAGTGAGGCACAATCAGAAAATGAAAATAATTTTGAAAATTCTATTTTAGAAAAAATAAAAAATAATTAATGATTACTGAGGGAATTTTATTTAAAAATTTTAGTAAAAAAAAAAATTTAAGTTTTTTAAAAAAAAAATTAAAAACTATTTTTAAAGAAAATAACAACATAATAAGTTCTTTAAGAGACAGCTATAAAAGTAGTTATAAAAAAGAAAAAATTAAAAGGTTAAAAAATTTTTCAAATATAAGAGTTATTGGTATTGGTGGTTCAGTGCTTGGAACACACTCAATTTATGATTTTTTAAAGACTAAAATTAGAAAAAAATTTGAATTTATTGATAATCTTAAAAAAAATATAAATAAAAAAGATAATAAAAATTATTTAAATTTAATTATTTCTAAATCAGGAGAAACAATAGAAACTATCATAAATTCAAATATTTACATAAAGAAGAAAGATAAAAATATATTCATTACTGATAATAAAAAAAGTTACTTAAATAATCTTGCTAATCAATTAAAATCCGAGATTGTGCATCACAATAATTTTATAGGTGGCAGGTATTCTGTTTTGTCTGAAGTTGGAATGTTGCCAGCAGAGTTGATGGGACTTTCGTCAAATAAATTTAGACAATTAAATAATTTAGTTAAAAATCAGAAATATTTGAATAGTTTAGTGTCAAATGTAGGATCTATTCTTCATCATATTAACTCAAAAAAATATAACTCAATAATTATAAATTATGATGATCAATCTAAAAGTTTATTTAGCTGGTATCAACAATTGTTAGCTGAAAGTTTGGGAAAAAACCAAAAAGGAATATTACCTATAATATCAAATATGCCTAAAGATAATCATAGCGTTATGCAACTTTATTTAGATGGATTTAAAAATAATTTTTATACTTTTTTTTATGTTCATGAAAAAAATTTATCGAAAAAATTAAGAAAGGGAATACTACCTCAGAAAAATTATCTTATTAATAAAAGTTTAGATGATATTATGTTTTTTCAAAAAAAAGCAACTGAAAATGTTTTTAAAAAAAAAAAAATTCCTTTTAGAAGTTTTGAAATTTATGAAAGAAACGAAAAAACTTTAGGAGAATTATTTACTTTTTTTATACTAGAAGTAATTTTACTGAGCAAAGCTTTAAAAATAAATCCTTATAATCAGCCTGCAGTGGAGTTGATAAAAAAAGAAACAAAAAAAATTTTAATTAAAAGTAGTAAATAAAATTTTTGATATCCCATATTTCTTTTCATCAATAATTTTTATATTTTTTGATAAATTATCTTTTTCCTTATTATGTCTATGAATAATAATTAAACCATTATTTTTAAGTAATTTTTTTTGAAAAATATCATCGGTAATTTTATATAAATTGCTATATTTAAAAGGTGGATCTAAAAAGATAATATCAAATTTATTATTCTTATGATCAAGATGAATACCACTTAAAATATCTTGTTCTAAAATAGAATATTTTTTATTCATTTTGAGATCTGATAAATTCTTTTTTAAAATTGGTATAACATTTTTATAATTTTCAATAAAAATAACATGTTTTGCCCCTCTAGAAATACACTCTAATCCAAAAGAACCGACACCAGAAAATAGATCTAAGACGAACGAATTATTAATTTCCAGATGAAACTTATTAGAATGATTGATTATATTAAAAATAGACTCTTTTGTTAAATCTTTAAGGGGTCTAGTTTTACTATCTTTTGGCTGAAGAATTTTTTTCCCTTTAAATATACCTGAAATAATTCTCATTTATCAATAACCTTATAACCTATATCTTTCCTATAGAAACCATCTAGCCAATTAAGAAAATTCAAATTATTGTGAATTTTTTTTCTAGATTCTTTAAAGCTATCAGATAAAGTTACAAAGTTTAATACTCTACCTCCAATTGCACAAACCTTATCATTTATTATTTTGGTG
Source organism: uncultured Pelagibacteraceae bacterium (assembly GCA_902632515.1). The sequence goes on along the minus strand of CACPDA010000005.1, from coordinate 38,484 downwards.
CCTGCATGAAAAATATATTCGTCCTTATTCAATTGAATGTTATTAATGTTTTTTATTTCGACATTTTTTTTATATTTTTCTGGATACCCTTTAGAGCATACTACAACACATAAACTTTTTTTATTTCTCCATTTAATTGAGATTTCTTTTAGTTTTTGATCGCAACATTTGATGAAAATATCAATTAAATCAGTCTCCAGTTTAGGTAGAATGGTTTGACACTCAGGGTCACCCATTCTGACATTATATTCAATTAAATAAGGTTCATCGTTTACAATCATTAAACCGGCATATAAAAAGCCTTTGTATTGAAAACCTTTTTTTTTTAAAGCATTGATTGTAGGTTTGATAATCTTGTTAATAATTTTGTTTTCAAGTTTCTTATTGATAAGCCTAGATGGTGAATATGCACCCATTCCACCGGTGTTTTTACCTTTATCTCCCTCTAAAACTCTTTTGTGATCTTGGGCAGTATCAAATTGTTTTATAGTAATACCATCACTTATTACAAAAAAACTCATTTCCTCACCTTTTAAAAATTCTTCAATCAGAACATTTTTTGCTGTACCAAATTTTCCATTAAATATTTCTTGAATTGCAGAAATAGACTCATCAAAATTTTCACATATATAAACTCCTTTGCCAGAAGCTAGATTATCAGCTTTTACAACTATAGGATAATTTGTATTTTCTAAAAATTTTCTCCCATCATTTTCATTTTTTATAATTTCAAATTTTGCTGTAGGAATATTAAAATCTTTACAAATTTTTTTTGTAAATATTTTTGATCCTTCTAATTGTGATACTTCCTTACTTGGACCAAAAACTTTAATTTGAAAATTTTCAAGATAATTAACAATACCATCAACCAAAGGCTTTTCAGGACCTACTATTACTAAATCGATTTTTTTCTTCAAAATATAATTTTTCATTTCTTCAAAGTTTTCTAAATCTAGGCTAACATTTTTAGCCAATTTGGCAGTTCCAGCATTACCTGGAATACAATATAATTTACTAGTTTTTTTTGATTTTTTTAGCGCTTCACAAATAGCATGTTCCCTACCGCCGCTTCCTAAAATTGCTACTTTCATGTATAAGTTTATAAACTATAAATGAATAAAAAATTAGCGAAAATAAAGTATTTACCGAATAATTTTCAAATCATTGAACAAGGTGATCATGTAATTTGTGCCGTATCAGGAAAACTAATCGCTTTAGACAATTTAAATTATTGGAATGTTGAATTACAAGAACCTTACTTTTCATATAAAGAAGCATCGAAAAAAAGACAAGAATTAGAAAAAAAATAATTTATTTCCATCTATTATGTGTCCAAATCCATTGTTTAGGATTTTGGATTATCATTTTTTCAAGAACACTATTTAATTCGTCAGTTATATTTTCAATAGAATTTTCCTGTGAAAAATGAATAGGTTTATTAATTTTTATTTCAAATTTGACACCTTCAATTCTTTTAATGGACACAGGAACTACATCAAAATTAAATCTTTTTACTAATTGAGCTGGAATTGAGGTGGTAAAGGCTTCTTCATTAAAAAATTTGGATTTAATTCCCTCTGTTACACGTTGATCTATCATTAAAGCAGTGGAGTATCCATTTTTATTAAGTTTTACTAATTCTTTAAGTCCACCAATTCCTTTTTTAATTTGATTTTCACATATATATTTTTTTCTAATTTTTTCCATTATTGGATTTAAAAAAATATTATTTAAAGGTCTATAAATAGCTGCAAGTTTTATCCCTGCCATTTCTATTTGCATAGCCATTAATTCAAAATTACTAAAATGACCAGATATAAAAATGACTTGTTTATTCTCTTTTTTTATTTTTTCTAAAATTTCTTTGCCATTAATATTAATATTATTTTTAAATTTTGAATTTCTAAATTTTTTTAAAAAAATATATTCAGCAAAAACTCTTCCATAATTATTCCACATATCTTTTGAAATTATACTTAATTCTTCATTATCCTTTTCAGGAAAAGCTCTTTTTAAATTAGAAAAAGTAATTTTTTTTGATCTAAAATATGGACCTATTATTTCAAAAAGTTTTCCACCTAAATATGAAGATAATCTGTAACCTAAAATTTTGAACACGAAAAAAATAAAAATAATTATTAAAAATTGGAAAAAATACTTAATTTTTTTCATATATTTAAGATTATTTTTGTTAAATTCTCTTCTTTAGAAATTTTTAATTCTGATTTAACAAATTTAATTTCTTCAAATTTATACTTCTCAACTCTATAAAAATCTTTTTCTGTTGTAAGTATTTTGCAACCCAGTTTATTTGCTAGAGAAATCATATTCTTAATATCAGTTAATTTGTAGTAGTAATGATCAGGAAACTCCATATCTTTTACAATATTAATTCCATAAGATTTTAACATAGCTACAAAAGTTTGATGATTACCAATTCCTGAAAAAATTAAATATTTATCATTTTTGTTAAACTTTTCTAAATTAAGTGGAATATATTTTCCTCTAAAAATATTAATTTTTGGATTTATTTTTAAAATTTTTTCCTCAAAAAATTCTAAATTTCTCTCATCTCCATTTATCAATACAATGTTATATTTTTTTAAAATATTAAGTTTATTTCTTAATGGTCCAGAGGGAATTGTAAGGCCATTTCCTATTAAATTTATACTATTGAAACAAACAATATTTAAATCATAAGTTATTGAAACATCTTGTAAACCATCATCGAAAATTGCATATTCATATTTTTCATTGATAGCTTCAATTAAAGCATCACTTCTTTTATGAAATTTAAATAATTTTGCATCATTTTTTAATATTTCTTGTTCATCTTTTTGATTCGAATAATTTTTTTTTATGAAACAAGTTTTAAATTTTCTATCTTTTAAAATCTGATTGATTTTAAGACTTAAGGATGTTTTTCCTGTGCCTCCTAGATAAATATTACCAATGCAAATAGATTTTATTTCTGGATATTTCTTAGTTGAGGTAACAAACTTTTTTAACATGTAAAGAATTTGAAAAATAAGTGCTAAAGGCAGCAGGATATAAGAAAATAAATTAGGTTTTTTATAGTCCCAAAATTTGGGTTTTTTTTAGACTCATGATTAATTAATTTATTTAATTCATTTATTGTTTTATTAAAAATTTTACTACTTAATTTCTTAAGTATTTTTACTTTATTAAAATTTTTTTTAAAGATTATTTGATTTGCCAATTCTTTTGGATTTTCTATTTTTTTTGAAATTTTTATTTTTTTAAGTAATTTATAAACTTCCAGAAAATTGCTTATATTTGGACCGTGTAATATTTTTGCTCCATAACGAGCTGGCTCCAAAGGATTTTGACCACCTCTATTTACAATAGATCCTCCTAAGAATACAGTTGATGCTATTTTATAGAATTTTTTTGACTCTCCATAGGAGTCAACTAAGTAAATATCAGTGTTTTTAAGATTCTTCCTTTTTTCACTATGGCAAATAACATTTAAGTTAAATTTTTTTATTTCACGAATAATCTTATTAACTCTATTAATATGTCTAGGTATTAATATTGTAATTAACTTTTTACTTTTTTTTTTTAAAATCAAATGAGATTTTGCTGCAAAAATCTCTTCGTTATGATGTGTGCTTGCTGCAACAAATATTTTATTTTTTTTAAATTTGATTTTTAAATTTCTATCTATTTTGTCTTGATTATTTTTCTTATTTTCAATAAATTTTATATTTCCAATAAGATTAATATTTTTCACTCCTAATTTTTTAAGATATTTTTTTGTTTCATTATTTTGAGGAAAAGCAATGTCAATTTTATTGAATATTTTTTCAGAATATTTTTTTAGTATATTCCACCTTTTAAAAGTTTTTCCTGTTATTCTTGCATTGAGAAGAATTAGGGGAATTTTTTTAATTTTAATTGCATTGTACATGCTTGGCCATATTTCAGATTCTAAAAAAATTGCTAAATGAGGTTTCCAGTAATTTAAAAATAAATTAGAAAATAAAAAAAAATCTACAGGAAAAAATTGATGAACAACCTTTTTAAATTTAAAATTATTAATTATTTTAGAGGAACTTAATGTGCTTGAAGTAATTAATATTTGTTTAATGGTTTTATCATTTTCATACTCATGGATTATAGGAATTATACTCATGATTTCACCTACGCTGGATCCATGAAACCATATTAATTTTCCTTTATTTCTTTTTTTTGAAACAAAACCAAATTTTTCAATAAATCTAGTCTTGTCCTCCTTATTTTTAAATACTCTTATGATTATTATTAATGGTGATATAATGATTAAGAATGTAAGTAATAATTGATAAATAAAAAACATAATTACTTTTGAATTTGTTTTTCATAGAAGTTTTTATAAAGAACTGAACTTTTTAATAATTCATCATGACTACCACTCGCCATTATATTTCCAGAGTCAACAACATAAATGTTGTTAGAATTTAAAATTGTAGAAAGTCTATGAGCTATAACAATTGTAGTTTTGTTCTTTGTTAAAATTTTTAAAGCTTCTTGAATTTTTGTTTCAGTTTCAGAATCAAGAGAAGATGTAGCCTCATCTAATAATATTATAGGACTTTTTTTAATCATTGCTCTAGCAATTGAAATCCTTTGTTTTTCACCACCCGATAATCTCACTCCGTTTTCACCAATCAAAGTATTATATTTGTCTGGAAGATTTTTTATAAATTCTTCGCAATATGATAATTTTGCAACTTCATAAATTTCTGAATCTGTTGCGTCTTCATTAGCATATTTTATATTGTTTTTTATAGTATCATCAAACAGAGTAGTTTCTTGACTCACTAAAGAAACATTTTTTCGGAGTGTGCTAATTTTAACATTATAAATTGATTGATCATCAATTTTAATATCGCCAGATTGAATATCATAAAATCTTGGGATTAAATTTAGAATTGTAGATTTTCCAGATCCACTATGGCCAACTAAAGATGTCATTTTTCCACCTTCGAATGAAAGATTTGCTGAATTAATAATTTTTCCTTCTTCTTTTTCATATGAAAAATTTACATTTTTAAATTCTATTTTAGCACTGAGGATTTCTAAATTTTTTGCGTGGTTTGAATTTTTAATTAAATTTTCATTATCAATTATTGGTAAAATTCTTTTTGCTGCAGAGTGGCCTTGATTAAATACCATATTTAGTGATGAAAGTGATCGAACAGGCTGATAAGCAAGCATCATTGCTGCTAAAAAAGAAAAAAAATTATTAACATCAAGTTCATTTTGAGTCATTAATTTCCCAGAATAAAAAATTAATACTGCAATCATTATTCCAGTCATAGTTTCCATAAAAGGTGACATTCTCACAAAAATAGTAGAAATTTTCTTATTTTTTTCTTTTAATTGCTCTAAATAATTATCAGCTCTTTGATTTTCATATTCCTCTTTTTGAAATATTTTTATAAGTTTGTGATTTTTAAATAACTCAACAAGATAAGTAGTCAAAAAACCTGATTTTTCTTGAGCTTCATTAGTTACTTTACCAATTCTTTTTCCTAAAACTCTTGCTGTTATTCCAGCCAGAGGTATCATTATTAGAGAGATTAAGGCTAATTTCCAGTTTTGAAAAAACATTACTCCTAATAAACCAATCAAGGTTAAACTATCTTTAAATAAATTCAAAATAGCAGTAGTTAGAAGATTGGTGATATGATTAACATCATAAATTAAATTTGAAATAAATTTGCCCGAATGTTTTTTGTCAATTAATTGTGTATCCGCACTAATTAATGATTTTGCCATATCAACTTGAAGTTTTTTTTTTACATCTTCACCAACACCAATCATAGTCGCTTTTGCAAAATATAGAGAAAATCCTTTAGTTGCAAATGCAACAATTATCGTCATTGGTATAATGAATATCAATGTCTGATCTTTTTCTATAAATAGTTTTTTTATTGCTGGGTCTAATAACCAAGCAATCGATGATGTGCTAGCAGCAACTAAAATTGAAAAAATACCTGCCAAGAATATTTTAAATAAATATTTTTTTGTATAATCTTTATATAATCTTTTTAATATTTCTATTTTGCTCATTAAATAATTTTACCTACTAAAATATTTATTAAAATAATCAAACCAAGGATATTATTGCTCTTAAATGCATTAAGACAATTAGCAGGATTATTTGAGTTAAATTTATTCAACTGGTAAAAATATAAGTGTGTAACTGGAAAAATAAGAAATATAAAGTATATTAAACTAAACTTCATTAAGTAACCACCTAAAATTAAAAAAGAGAAAAAGAGCAAGTAGCATGAGTATAAGAAATACTTTGTGTTATTTTTAAATTTAATAGAAGTTGATTTCAAACCTATAATTTCATCATCTTTAATATCCTGATATCCATAGATAGTGTCGTATCCGAGTGTCCAAAATATGGCTCCAAAATAAAATAATAGTGCAATTAAACTTATATCTTCGGAAATTGATGTCCATCCAAGAATTAAACCATAATTAAATGTAATTCCTAAAAATAGTTGAGGCCAATAGGTGTATCTTTTCATTAAAGGGTAAGTAAATGCCAAAGGCATTGATCCTAAGGCGAGAGCAATTGTAAATAAATTAAAATTTAATAAAACAAGAAGAGCTAAAAAACATAAGATACCAGAGTAAAGTAGAGCAATTTTCCAAGAAATTTTTCCTGAAGCTAGAGGTCTATTTTTAGTTCTTGAGACTTTTTTATCATATTCTTTATCTAAAATATCATTAACTATACATCCAGCCGATCTCATTAAGACCGACCCAAGAAAAAAAAGAATTAAATAAAAAAAATAAATATTAAGATTTTCATTAAAATTATAAACTAGGGTTAAACCCCAAGCGCATGGCCAAAATAAGAGCATGTAGCCAATTGGTTTTTTTAGCCGCGTAAGTTCAATAAAAAGATTAATTTGGCTCATAAATTTTACTTGTAAATAACAAAGGCAACATTGATAATCAAACTGATTCGTATGAATATTGATTATACAGTAACTGCATTAATGTTTCCTGCAATTCCTTTGATAATGGGAGTATATAGTAACAGATTTCATTCTTTAAGTGCTTTGATTAGAGAACTTCATGATGAGCATGTTTACGAAAAACATGTCCCACCTGAATGGAAAAAGCAGTTTATAAATTTAAGTGGAAGAATTACTTTGCTAAGATGGTCAATCATGTTTGGGGCATTTGGTTTTTTGTTTAATATGCTTACAGTCTTAGGTCTTTATTTGAATGAAGTTTTTATAGCAAGATTAATTTTCGGATCTTGTTGTTTATCAATGATGATTTCAATAATTTTTTTTATAAGAGAAATTCATGTGTCAACAAATGCATTAAGATTACATATGTCAGATATGGATGTTAAAGTCGATTAGGGAATAATCACAGCAGGGCCCAAAATTTTTCTTCCCTCTAAATCTTGATGAGCTTGAACAATTTCACTTAAAGGATATTTTTTAAAAATATCTAATTTAAATTTTTTGTTTATAAACATTTCAAAAACTTTGTTAGCAGCTTCGTCTAGCTCTTCTCTAGTTGAAGTGTAATGAGCAATACTTGGTCTGGTTAAATATAAACCTTTTGGAGCAAGAGATTTAGTTACATTGCAAGGATCTAAAGGACCTGACGCATTTCCAAATGAAACCATCATCCCTCTAGTTTTTAAACATTCAATTGAACCATCAAATGTTTTTTTACCTACACCGTCATAGACCACGGTAACACCAACTCCATTAGTTATTTCTTTTACTTTTTCCGCAAAATTTTCTTTTGTGTAATTAATTATATGATCGCAACCATTATTTTTCGCTATTTTAATTTTTTCATCAGATCCGACAGTTCCGATTACAGTGCAGCCTAAACTTTTGGCCCACTGACAAAATATTTGTCCAACACCTCCAGCAGCTGCATGAAATAAAATAGTTTCTCCAGACTTTACTGGATAGGTTTTGTGGAGAAGATAAAAAACTGTGAAGCCTTTAGTCATTAAAGTTACTGCATTTTCAAATTCTATTTCATTTGGAACTTTAACTAATTTTTTTGTAGGAAAAATTCTATGTGTTGCATATGAACCAATTGGCATTGATGCGTATGCCACTTTATCACCAATCTCAAAATCTTTCACATCTGGACCGATTTTTTCAATTAAGCCAGCTCCTTCAATTCCAATGTTAGATGGTAATTGAACAGGGTAGAGACCTGATCTATGATAAGTATCAATATAATTTAAACCAATAGCTTCATTCTTAATTAAAACTTCACCCGAGTTTGGATTACCTAATTTAATATCTTTCAGCTCTAGAACTTCTGGACCACCATTTTTTGAAATTGTTACAGCTTTCATTTTACGAATGTACCATTATGATAATCTTGAACAGCTTGTAATATCTCTGCTTTGGTATTCATTACAAAAGGGCCACCTCTTGCAATTTCCTCGTTTATTGGCTTACCAGATATTACTAAAAATTTTGCTTTCGATTTAGCTTTAATTTCTAACACTTCACCTTTTGTAAGTAGTATTAAAGTACTATCTTTTACATTATCATGTTTTTTACTACCAATTTCTATTTCACCATTAATTAGATAAATAAAAGTATTGTGAGCAGATGGTAAATTGTAATTAAATTTTTTATCTTTATTTAATTCAACATCAAAATATACAGGCTCAATATTATGTCCTTTTACAGGACCCTCGGCATTTTCAAATTTGCCTGCAATAACTTTAATTTTTTTGTCTAGATCTTTATGAACACTCATTTTGTCTGCATCAATATAAATGTATTCGGGTTTACTCATTTTTAATTTTGCTGGCATATTGATCCATAATTGAAAACCATGAAGTTTACCTTCTTTCATAGCTGGCATTTCTGAATGAATAATGCCACTTCCTGTTTTCATCCACTGAACATCACCAGCAGTCATTGTTCCTTTGCCGCCAGTGCTATCTTTGTGTTCAAAATTTCCTGCAAGCATGTAAGTGACTGTTTCAATACCTCTATGAGGATGTGGAGGAAAACCTGCGATATAATCTTCACTATTTTCAGAGCCGAATTCATCAAGCATTAAAAATGGGTCATAGTAGTTAGGTTCAACACCAATACTTCTTTTTAATTTTACACCAGCGCCATCTGAGGCAGGAGTAGGATCAATAATTTTTTTTACTTCAATTTTTTTCATTTCTATCAAATAACAATTTAAATGTTCAATTCAAGATTACTTTTTATCCAAACAGTAGCCTTTAGCACCATTGACTACCAAAAACAAGAATCCACCTGCTAAAGCTATATTTTTCATAAATGCAATTAATTGCATTTGGTCGGAAAAGTCATTATGAAATAGGAATGCTGTAGCTATACAAAATAAACTTAAAGCTCCGGCAGCAATTCTAGTTTGAAAACCTAAAATAATTAAAATCGGAGCAATTATTTCCAAAATAATAGCTGGGGCTAATAAAAATCCTGGTAGACCATAACTTCCCATCCAGTCAAGAGTCCCCTCATAATTTCCAATTTTATTGTATGCACTTAATAAAAAAATACCTGAAATAAAAATTCTTCCAATTAGATCTAAAATCTTAGTCATATTTTCTAATCACATCTATTACATCTGACTGTAGCAAACATATCATCCCAATCAGACTCCTTTTCTTCTACATAATCCATTAAACATCTCAAAGCTTTAGATTTATCAGGAAGATCATATTTATCTACAATTTGATCTAACATTTTTTCTGAGTCATCGTAAATTTCGAAAGTCACATCTTTTTTTTCACTCATAAAATTTCCTCTTTTGGTTTTAGTTACGTCTCCTCAAGATTTATTTATATATTAAAATTTATTCAATAATCCAGATAAATCTTTTATTTCAAATTTAGGTTTATAATCTAAATTGTCAAAGAAATTATTATTTCTGTTGACCCATATAGCCTCATAACCATAATTTCCACCACCAGAAACATCCCATGTATTTGCACTTAAAAAAGCAACTTCATTTTTTTTAATTTTATATTTTTTTATGGGCATATCATATACTCTAGAGTTCGGTTTATAAACTCCCACCTCCTCAATTGAAAAAATATCATCAAAAAAATTATCCAAATTATTATTTTTAACTAATTCATTTAATAATGATGGATTTCCGTTTGAAAGAATAGCTAGTTTATATTTTTTTTCTTTCAGAGTTTTTAAAGTTTCGTAAACTTCTTTAAAAGGGGAGAGAACTTTATAAAGATTAAGTAATTCATTTCTTATTGATAAATTTATTTTAAAAACTTTCATAGACTTATCTAAACTATCTTCAGTGATCTGCCAAAAATCTTTGTGCCTTCCCATTAAACTTCTAAGCCAAGTGTATTCTAATTGAGTGGTTCTCCAGAAATTCGCAAAAGGCTCCCATTTATCTCCAATTTTACCTCTACATTTCTCAGCAGCAGAATTCACATCAAACAATGTACCGTAAGCATCAAAAATTATTGCTTTAATATTTTTCATAAATTAACTTAACATAAATGAGTAATATTAGATTATTTTTTTCAAATACAATATCAGCAAATATGACTGATAGATTAGATAAGTTTCAATCACATTATCTAACTAAAGTTATGAGAGTTAAAGAAAACGAAGTTTTTTCAATATTTAATAAAAATGGAGAATGGGAAGCAAAAGTTTTAGCAATTTTTAAAGGTATTGTTGAATTTAAAACAGTTAAACAATTAAGAAAAAAAGAAAGTTCAAAAGAATTATGGTTAGCTTTCTCCCCAATTAAATCAAACTTTCAAAACTTTATGATACAAAAAGCAACAGAATTAGGAGTAACAAGATTTTTACCAATTATTTTTGAGCGAACAGTTGTTAGAAAGATAAACAATGAACGTTTAGGAAAAATAATTATTGAAGCAAGTGAACAGTCAAATCGTCTTAACATTCCTGCTGTTGATAAAGCTCAAAATTTAGAAAATTTTTTGAAATCTAATTCAATGAATTTAATTTTTACCGATTTAAATTCAGATAATAAAAAAATTGATAAATCAAAGTTATCAAATAAGCCTATATGTATTATAATTGGTCCAGAGGGTGATTTTTCAGAGACTGAAAGAGAGAAGATTCTATCTTTTAAAGGTGTTCATGCTCTCAAAATTAATGAGAATATTTTGAGATCGGAAACTGCAGCGATATCAGCTATTTCGATCATAAATTATGAGATTTATTGATAAATTGTCGCGAAAACTAAAGTGTAATTTTCATAAAAGAGCTTTATATAACTATTTAAAATGAAAAAAATTTTTTATACATTTTTTGGAGCTTTTATTACTCAATCTGCTTTTGCTAATCAACCAGTTGATTGGCAATTAGGCTTTCAAAAAGCAGCCTCAGATTCTATGAGAGAAATAGTGGCATTTCATAATAACCTTTTGTTACCAATAATAATTGCGATAAGTGTGTTCGTTTTATTTCTAATGCTTTATGCATGCGTAAGATTTAGAGCATCAGCTAATCCAAATCCTTCAAAAAGAACACATAACGTCACTGTAGAAGTTTTATGGACTTTAATTCCATGTTTAATTCTAATAGTCATGGCAGTTCCTTCATTCAAAATTTTATATAAACAAGACACAATTCCTAAAGCAGATTTAACAATTAAAGCTATTGGTTATCAGTGGTACTGGGGTTATGAATATCCAGATGAGAATATAATTTTTGACTCTTATATGATTGAGGAAAAAGATTTAAAACCTGATCAACCAAGATTACTAGCAGTAGATAACGAAGTTGTAGTGCCAGTTGACAAAGTAGTGAAAGTTTTGATTACTGCAAATGATGTTTTACATGCTTGGGCGTTGCCATCGTTTGGAGTGAAAAGAGACGCGGTACCTGGAAGAATTAATGAAACATGGTTTAAAGCAGAAAAAATTGGAACATATTATGGTCAATGCTCAGAACTTTGTGGAATTAAGCACGCATTTATGCCAATTACTGTGAAAGTAGTGAGCGAAGAGGATTATCAGGAATGGTTAACTGAGGCAAAAGAAAAATTTGCAAAAGAAGAAATTGAAAATGATAAACTTAAATTAGCGAGTAAATAATGTATACACAAACAGCATCTACCGACGATCATCATACACCAACGGGTTGGAAACGTTGGGCATATTCTACTAATCATAAAGATATAGGTACGATGTATTTAATTTTTGCGATTGTTGCAGGAGTTATAGGTACAGCATTCTCAGTTTTAATGAGAATGGAGTTGATGCATCCTGGTGATGGTATCTTAGGCGGTAACTATCATTTATATAACGTATTAGTAACTGGTCATGGGTTAATTATGATTTTCTTTATGGTTATGCCAGCTATGATTGGTGGTTTTGGTAACTGGTTTGTACCAATTATGATTGGCGCACCAGATATGGCATTCCCTAGAATGAATAATATTTCTTTTTGGTTATTGCCAGTTTCATTAACTCTTTTAATATTATCAATTTTTGCTGACGGCCCTCCTGGACAAACAGGAGTTGGTGGTGGTTGGACTATTTATCCACCATTATCATCTAAAGCGGGTCAACCTGGACCAGCAATGGATCTAGCAATTTTAAGTTTACACTTAGCAGGAGCCTCATCAATTTTAGGAGCAGTAAACTTTATTACAACGATTTTAAATATGAGAACTCCAGGCATGACATTACACAAAATGCCATTATTTGCTTGGTCAATCTTAGTAACAGCTTTTTTATTATTATTATCTTTACCAGTTTTAGCTGGAGCAATTACAATGTTATTAACAGATAGAAATTTTGGAACCGCTTTTTTTGAGGCACAGACAGGAGGAGATCCAGTTCTGTTTCAACATTTGTTTTGGTTCTTTGGTCATCCAGAAGTTTATATTTTGATTCTACCAGGCTTTGGCATGATAAGTCATATTGTATCAACATTTTCTAGAAAACCTGTATTTGGTTATTTAGGAATGGCATATGCTATGGTTGCTATTGGAATAGTAGGTTTTGTTGTATGGGCCCATCATATGTACACAGTTGGATTAAGTACAGATACCAAAGCTTACTTTTTAGCTGCAACGATGATTATTGCAGTGCCAACAGGAATAAAAATTTTCTCATGGATAGCAACTATGTGGGGCGGATCAATTTCATTTAAAACTCCTATGATGTGGGCACTTGGTTTTATATTTATGTTTACTGTAGGAGGCGTAACAGGTGTGGTTTTAGCAAATGCGGGTGTAGATACTGCGATGCATGATACTTATTATGTAGTGGCTCATTTTCATTATGTTTTGTCACTAGGAGCGGTTTTTGCAATTTTTGCTGGCTTCTACTATTGGTTTTCAAAGATGTCGGGTTATGAATATTCTGAATGGATGGGCCATTTACATTTTTGGCTTACATTTATAGGTGTTAATTTAATTTTCTTTCCTCAACATTTCTTGGGTTTAGCTGGAATGCCAAGAAGGTATGCAGATTATCCAGATGCATTTGCTGGATGGAATTATATTTCTTCACTAGGTTCTTATGTTGCCGTTGCTGGATTAGTAGTATTTTTTGCAAATCTTATTTATGCTTTTGCAAAAAAGAAAACGGCAGAGCAAAACCCTTGGGGAAAAGGAGCTACAACTTTAGAATGGACTGTGCCATCTCCGCCAAATTTTCATACATTTGAGGAATTGCCAAAGTTTGTTGATGATCAAGAAACAGAAAAATCACACAGCTAAAACAAAAGCTAAAAAAATTAATGGATAATTTAAAGGTAAAAAAAAGAAGTTTATCACAAGAAGATTTATTTAATTTGTCAGAATTATTTAAATTGATGAAGCCAAGAGTAATGTCTTTGGTAATTTTTACATGTGCTGTTGGTTTATTAACAGCGCCGAATCTTGTTTCAACAACAGAAGCTATAATTGGAATTTTATTAGTCTCTTTAGGAGCTGGAGCTGCTGGAGCATTAAATATGTGGTACGAGTCTGACCTCGACGCTTTGATGACCAGAACTTGTTTAAGGCCAATTCCCACGGGAAAAGTTAACAAAAATCAGGCTCTAATATTCGGAGTTACCCTATCAATTGTTTCAGTGGTAGCGTTAGATTATTTTACAAATAGAATCTCAGCTGCAATATTACTTTTAACAATTTTATTTTATGTTTTTGTTTATACAATCTGGTTGAAAAGAAGAACGCCACAAAATATTGTTATTGGAGGAGCAGCAGGTGCATTTCCTCCTGTGATTGGATGGACAATTGCAACTGGCTCACTTTCAATTGAACCATTAGCCTTTTTTTTAATTATATTTTTTTGGACTCCTTCGCATTTTTGGGCTTTAAGTTTATATAAATCTGATGATTATAAAAAAGCTAATATACCAATGCTTCCATTAATAAATGGAGTTGAGAGCACAAAAATTAATATATTTGTTTATTCTTTGTTAATGCTACCAGTTATAATTTTTCCATATTTAATAAATTTTGTTGGACTAACTTTTTTAGTTCCATCATTATTATTAACATTATATTATAATTTTTTATGCTACGAATTATATAATTATAGGAAAAATAAGTTTAATCCGAAAAAGGCTAAATCAATATTTGGATATTCAATACTTTATTTATTTTTAATTTTTGTCCTTTTTCTGATAGATAAAATATTATGATAACCCCAGATAAAAAAACAAAAAAAAAAAATATTATTACGGCACTTGCAATTATTGCTTTTATGATTTTTCTTTTCTTTTTTACTTTATATAACACTGGGGTATTTGATAGAGCCATATGATTGAAAAAAAAAAATTAACCCCAATAGTTTTAGCAGGTATTTTTGTTTTAATGTTAGGTTTGTCTTATGCGGCAGTACCATTATATGATCTTTTTTGTAGAGTCACTGGCTTTGGAGGAACTACTCAAGTATCTAATAATGTACCAAAAATAGTTTTAGATAAAGTTGTTAGCGTAAGATTTGATACTAATGTAAATAACTTACCATGGGATTTTAAAGCTAAATCTAATGTTATCGATGTAAAAGTTGGTCAAGTTAATAAAATTGAGTTTGAAGTAAAAAATTACAGTGACGAACCAACAGCTGGAGTAGCAAGTTTCAATGTTTCGCCTGCTAGCTTTGGTAAATATTATAGTAAATTAGGTTGTTTTTGTTTTGAAAAACAAGAGTTAAAAGCTGGTGAAAAAGCGACTTATGTAATGACTTTTTATTTAGATCCCGAAATGGTTAATGACCCTACAGTAAAAAACTTAGAGGATGTAACTATGTCGTATACTTTTTTCTCGACAGATTACTATAAACAATCATAATTAAAAAAAAATGTCTGCAGAAAAAAAACATGATTATCACCTTGTAGATCCAAGTCCTTGGCCAATTTATACTTCTTTCTCATGCTTAGTTTTAGCTTTGGGAGCGGTATATTATATGCATTCAGACGTATCGTGGGGAATGTATTTAGGTTTAGCTCTATTGATCTACGGAGCCTACATGTGGTTTAGGGATGTAGTGATTGAGGCAGAGCATCAAGGGCATCATACTCCAGTTGTTCAAATACACCATCGTTATGGAATGACATTATTTATTGCTTCAGAGGTTATGTTTTTTGTTGCATGGTTCTGGGCTTATTTCGATGTAAGTCTCTTTCCAAATGAATTTGTAGGTAATGTTTGGCCACCAAAAGATATCAAAACTTTTGATCCTTGGGATATTCCATTAATCAATACATTGGTATTATTGCTGTCAGGCACAACTGTTACCTGGTCTCATCATGCTTTACTAGAAGATGACAGGAAAGGTTTTATTAACGGTTTAATCTTAACAGTAATTCTTGGAGTTTGTTTTACAGCTTTACAAGCATACGAATATCATCACGCAACATTTGCTTTCTCGGATCATATTTACGGATCAGTGTTCTATATGGCAACCGGTTTTCATGGTTTTCATGTAATTGTAGGAACAATTTTTTTAGCGGTATGTTTATGGCGTGGAAAATTAGGTCACTTCAATAAAGATCATCATTTTGGTTTTGAGGCTGCTGCTTGGTACTGGCACTTTGTTGATGTTGTATGGCTATTCTTATTTGCAGCTATATATATTTGGGGAAGTTAAATTTAAGTCTTTGAAGCATAAGTTTTTATTTTCTGTTTTTATAATTTTTTTTATACTTGTTTTTATTGCATTAGGAAGTTGGCAAATAATACGCTTAAATTGGAAAAATAATCTCATCTTAGAAATTGAAAACTCGTTAAAAAATCCCCCTGTAGAGCTAACAAATACAAATGAAGAAAATTTTCTTAAAATTAAAACATCAGGAACTATTGATTTTGAAAAACAAATTTATTTATATAACTTGAACGACTCTGGTACACCAGGATTTGAGGTTATAAATCCAATTTTTATAAATGGTGAAGATTATTTGATGAATCGAGGCTGGATACCATTTGAAAAAAAAAATACTTCGGAAATAAATATATTTGATCAAAGTAATATAATAGGAACCCTCAAAGTTCAGGGGAGAAAAAATATTTTTAAACCTGATAATGATATTAAAGAAAATTACTGGTTTAGCTTAAACAGGGAAGATATTGAAAAATTCACTGGTAAAAAATTTTCTAAATACATAATTTATTTAGATGGAAATTATCAACTTCCAAGACCAATAAAAATTAGTGCTGATATTTCTAATAATCATAAAAAATACGCAATGACATGGTTTTCATTAGCGATTTCAATTCTTTTGCTATATTTATATTTTAGGAAAAAGAATTATTAAATGAATTATATAAGTACAAGGAATAATAAGGAAAATTTTACTTTCAAAGATGTTTTCCTCAAAGGTTTAGCAGATGATGGAGGACTATTTGTGCCTCAATTAATCAAACCATTTAAAAAAGAAGAATTAAATAATTTAAAAAACCTTAGTTACAATGATTTAGCGGCAGAAATAATTTATCCATTTATAGGAGATTTCATGTCTAAAGATGACTTAATCTCTTTGATTTCAAAATCATACTCAAATTTCAGATGTGATGATGTTGTAAAAATCTCAGCTCTTGGAAATTTAAATGTTCTAGAACTATTTCATGGTCCAACGCTTGCTTTTAAAGATATAGCAATGCAATTAATAGGTAATTTCTATCAATACCATTTAGGACATGATCAAAAAAAAATAAACATAATAGTTGCAACTTCAGGTGATACTGGTGCAGCTGCAATAGACGCTTTAAAAGGAAAAAGTAACTTAAATGTTTTTGTATTACACCCCAACAATAAAATTTCACCGGTCCAAAGAAGACTTATGACAATACATAATGAGAGTAATGTATTTAATATTGCAGTGGAAGGAAATTTTGATGATTGCCAAAATTTAGTAAAAGCAATGTTTAATGACGAAAAATTTTCTAAATCAATTAATATGTCGGGTGTAAATTCAATTAATTGGGCGAGAATAGTTGCTCAATCGGTTTATTATTTTTATGCTTATTTTCAAGTTGGAAATGGTCAGCCTTTATCTTTTTCTGTTCCAACAGGAAACTTTGGTGACATTTACGCTGGCTACTTAGCAAAAAAACTAGGCCTTCCAATTGATAAATTAATCGTAGCAACAAATAAAAATGATATACTTCACAGAGCAATTCTAGGTGGCGACTATAGTCAAAAGAAAGTTGAAGAAACAAATACTCCAAGCATGGATATACAAATAGCAAGTAATTTTGAAAGGCTTTTATATGATGTAAAAGATTGCAACTCAGAAGTTACAAAAGATGTAATGGCTGAAATAAAAAATAATACTTATAAAATAGATAAAAATGATCTAGATAAAATTAAGAAGAATTTTATATCTGAAATGCTTAATGAAAAAGAAACTGTTGAAATGATAAAGATTATCAATGACGAACACCAAATAGTTGTTGATCCTCATACTGCAGTTGGTATTGGTGCTGCAAAAAAATTAAGATTAGAAAAAAATTGTGTTGTATTATCAACTGCTCACCCATGTAAATTTCCACAAGCAATACAGGATGCAATTTCAAAAACTGAAAATTTACCTGATAGCCTTGACTATGTTAATGATAGAAAAGAAAAATATGAAGTTCTACCTAACGATATTGATAAAATTAAAGACTATGTAATAAATTCAATATGAAACTAAAAATTAAAGATCAAATACCAGAAACAGAAATTTTCCACCTTGTTGATGGAGAGCCCCAAAAAGTTAAATTAAGGGAAATTTTAGGTAATGGTAAAGTAATTTTATTTGGTTTGCCAGGGGCGTTTACATCAACTTGCTCAAAATTTCATCTTCCAGGTTTTGTGGCAAATGCAGATAAACTAAAAGCAAAAGGAATAAAAAACATATTTTGTTTATCTGCAAATGATCCTTATGTAATGAACGCTTGGGGGGAGATTAATAAAACTGAAAATAAAATTAAAATGTTATCTGATCCATATTTATTATTTACAAAAGCAATTGGTGCAGAAGTTGACAGAAACTCAAAAGGAATGGGAATTAGATCAAATCGATATGCAATGATTATTGAGAATTTAACAGCAATCAACATTCAAGTTGAAAAAGAGACCAAAGAGTGTGGTTTAACTTCAGCAGAAAGTTTGTTAGATAATCTTTGATGCAGTGGCGTTCTGTTGCCAGGAGCCCTAACTATAAGTTTGTAGCATCCCTAGCGAGTAGATCTACTTCATTATTAAATTTATCTGTTGAATGTGCTTTTACCCAATTCCAACTTATTTCAAATTCATTATTAAGAAGATCTAACTCTGTCCAAAGTTCTCTATTTTTAACTTCTTGTTTATTTGCAGTTTTCCATCCATTTTTTTTCCAATTATGTATCCATTCTGTAATTCCAGATTTTACATATTTAGAGTCTGTAAAAATTTCAACTTTGCTACCTTTTGGAATCTTTTTAAGAGCTTTAATAGGTGCTAATAGTTCCATCTGATTATTTGTAGTATCTTTTTTACTTCCTTTTATTTCAGTTTTTTTTCCTTTACTTAATATAATTGCTGCCCAACCACCTTTACCTGGATTTCCAATGCATGAACCGTCAGTGTAAATCTTTATCATTAATTTAAATAATCTTTATAAGTTTTAAAATTATTATGTATTACTAATTTTTGATAATATTCTTTAGGATCTTTGATTTTAATTAATGCTGTTTTAGGAGTGTTTGTATAATCATAAAGTCTAGTTAAAAAATACCTCATTGCAGCTCCACGACACAATATATTTAATGATTTTTTTTCTTTTTGTGAAATTTTTTTTATACTTTCATATCCTTTAATTAAATTTTTAACTTTTTTTTTGTTTATGATAAATTTTGTTTTATTCTTATCAAAACACAAGGCGTTTATGCATATAGCAATCTCGTACATATAATAGTCATTAGCTGCAAAATAAAAATCAATTATTCCAGATAGTTTATTATTTTTAAAAAAAATATTATCAATAAATAAATCTCCATGAATTATTCCATTTGGCAATTTTTTTGGCCATTTCTTTTTAATGTCTTGAAGATTATTTTTTAAAAATTTTTCTATATTTGTAAATTTTTTAGATTTGAATTTGATACCATTTAATAATGAATAAAGATTTTTAATACCCATTGAGTTTTTTCTGTAAAGTTTAATTTTTTTTGTTGATAAGTGTATTTGAGCCACCATTTTGCCAATATCAAAACAATTTTTATTATTTAGTTTTTTTTTATCTTTTCCCTTGAGGAAAGTCACAATACATGCCGATTTACCTTTTAATTTGATAATAAAATTTCCTTGGCGATTTCTAAGAGGTTTAGGACAGTTAATGTTTAGATCACTTAATTGATCCATTAGTTTTATGAAAAAAGGTATTTCTTTTCTTTCAACTCTTTTTTCGAAAATAGTAAGAATAAATTTTTCATTTTTTGATTTTAACAAATAATTAGTATTTTCAATGCCTTGCTTGATACCTTTGAAACTTTTAAAATTAAGAAAATCAAATTTTTTATTTATTAAGGAAATATCCTTTTTGTTTATCTTAGTGTAAACAGCCATTTAATTTAATTTTTTAGGAACTTTGAAAACAACATCTTCTTTTATAATCTCAACCTCATCTATGGAGACTTTAAATTTTTTTTTCAGATTTTCTATGAAATTTTCGACTAGTATCTCGGGCGCTGAAGCTCCTGATGATATACCAATAGTATTAGAATTTTCGATAAGATCATAAGGTATTTCACTTTGAGAATGAATTAATTGAGAATTAATACATCCAGATTTTTTTGCTACCTCTACCAGCCTAACTGAATTTGATGAATTTCTACTTCCGATTACAAAAAACATGTCACAATTTTTGGCAATATTTTTAACTGCCATTTGTCTATTAGTTGTCGCATAACAAATATCTTCTTTTTGTGGCTCTCGAATTTTTGGAAATCTTTTCTTTAAAATCTGAATAATGTCTTTTGTATCATCAACAGAAAGAGTTGTTTGGGTGACAAAAGCTAATTCTTTATTTTTTTCAAATTTATAGTTCTTTGCCTCTTCCTCATTTTGAATTAGATCAATTGATCCTTTGGGTAACTGACCCATAGTGCCAATAACCTCAGGGTGGTTTTGATGACCGATAAGGACTAAATGGTAACCTGCTTTATTTAAATTTTCAGCTTCTCTGTGAACCTTAGAAACTAATGGACATGTTGCATCAACATAAGTCATTTTGTAATTTTCAGCGTCTAGAGGAATTTTTTTTGGAACTCCATGAGCTGAAAAAATTACTGGTCTTGTTTTATCTTTAATTTCCTCCAATTCCTCAACAAATATTGCTCCTTTTTTTTTTAAATCATCTACTACAAATTTATTATGGACTATTTCATGTCGTACATAAACTGGAGAACCATATTTGTTAAGAGCTTTTTCGACAATTTCAATCGCTCTTTCAACACCAGCGCAGAAACCACGAGGTGCAGATAGTAAAATCTTGATTTCTTTATTTTTCATTTTTTTCAATTAAATATTCGAGCAATATATGCGGAAAAGTTAAAGACGCCAAACCTATAAATATTAATTTAAGTATTGAACTATCAAAACCATAATTTTTATTTAAAAAATAAAGACTAATTAAACAAAAGGTAGCAGTTAAAATAGTCAAGGGAAGAGCCTTTTTTATAAAAATTAAAAGACCATTCTTAAGATCTTCATGATCTAATTCAAACATTAATGAAATACTATGCCTTATTGAATGTAAAAAGCAAAAATAAATTGTAAAAGCTATCAATGGGGTAAAATAAAAATTCACAATTATAATTGAAAAATAATCCAAAAATATTGTAAATTTTTTCATCTCAAATTTTCTTAAAAATAAAAAAATACTTGATATGGTGCTAAAAATTATCCCAATAGTTAAAATCCTATTATTCTCAATAAAGTTAAGGATAAAATAAAAATTCTCATTATCAATTAATAACAACTTAAAAATATCTATAGTTTCTTCAAAATGAAAATAAAGTGGTGCTAAGATAATTAAGGATCCCTTAAAAAAAAATGATAAGTGATTTAAAAATGAGTTTTCAGTAATCAAAAATTGCGTATCCTCTTTCCCGAAATGATATGCGGCAACAATTAAAAAAAATACAAGAGTTATTACAGGAAATAAAATCCAAAAAAAAGTGATCGATAAGGCTATTAGTAAGTAAGTAAAATAAAAAATTAAAATATTATTTAAATTAAATATTTTAAGAAGTTTACCTCCCTTTATGTGATCCAATGAGCCGTGCGAAACTCCAATAATTAAAATTAAAAATAAGCAAATCAAGGGCTGAATATTAGAAATATTAATTTTTAAAAACGGTAAAGAAAAAATACTGCAAAATATAAAAAAGATTAGAGAATGTTTTAGATTAATTTTTTTTATTTGAATTTTCATCACTTATTAATAAAATAAAGCTTTAATAAAAGTCCATTTAGGCATTTTAAGAATTACTTTTAAATCTTCAAAAAAATTACTTTTATTTGAAAGAAATTTTATAACAGTATTTGGTGAAGCCTTAAACATATTAAAAAATATGTCAGACATTTTTTCAGGGTGGTTATTAAGAACACGAAGAAAAATATCATCTAACAATTTGTATTTTTTACCTATTTCGAATTTGTTAGTAGTAGAAATATATTCAATATTTTTTCTTATAAATTTGCTGTGTTCCTGAATATTTAAAAAAGTATACCCAGTGCTTAATCTTGTCATTCCACCAGCAGTTCCAATGTTAATCTTATTTTTTTCATTTTTGTACGATGGATAGAAAAGGGGTATCGCGCCTACTTCTTTAAAGATGATTTCATAATCTTTAATTTTAAGATGTTTTCCGATGTAATCTTTAATTTGACTATCATAATCTTTTTGAGAATTGTCATTCATCTTAGACAACCAGGTTGTTTCAACTAAAGCTTTTTTTTTAGAGTATGGGAGCGTGTAAAAAAAATGTACACTTTCTCTTTGTTCGCAGTCAAAATCCATAAGATTAAAAATTTCCTCATCAAAAAAATCATTTTTGGTCTCAATTTCTACACCACAAAAATGTTGCCAAAGGTTTAGATGACTTTTTTTAATCTCTGGCACGCTGTTAAAAATGAAAGAGTTTTTTGTATTGATTTCTTTAATGTCTTTAAAGAAAGAAATATTTTTATTTTCTTTCAATCTTTCATTTATTTTTTTATAAAATAATCCACTATCAATACTTTGATATGGATAATTCTTACATTTTAAGTAGTTAGTTTTGCCTGGAACATTAATTGAAAAATTCTCCCAACTTTTCTTAACACAATCATCAAAATTATGAGGTACTACTTTCCAAAAAGACCATGTTTTATCTTTTTTATACTCTTGCCTTGGTTCAATAATAGCTAGTGTTTTAGCTTTTAATTTTTCATGGGCTTCAAGTTCATATGCAAGAGATAAACCTGCACACCCTCCACCAATTATTATATAATCAAATTCTTTCATCCAGATCTATTTCCTGACTAATAATAGTATGTTCCCTTACCATTTTATGGGGCTCTATTTCTTTTAGATAAACTAATATTAAATCAAATAGTGAAATAATTGTTTGATAAATTTTTTCAAAATTATTGACATATATTTTTCCTGATTTTTCGTAATTTTCCATATTATCTTTTTGCAGAATTTTTCGTCCAATCTGTCTGTATATTCTTCTAGCCACAATTATTGAAAATTTATATCTAAATGGGATTTTTTGTATAGACGTAAATGAACTTTCATAAAACATTTCAGCAAGTTTTAGGGTTGCCTGAATATTTTCAAAATCTGGCTTAATATATTCTCTATTCATTTTTTTATCCTCAATAACGTCTCTAGCTATATTTGTTAATTGCATTGCAATGCCTAAATCAATTGCTCCTTTTAAAGCTCTTCTATCGTTCACGAGAAGAATTTTTGACATCATTAAACCAACTGTTCCAGCCACTCTATAAGAATAAATTAATAAGTCTTTAACAGATCTAATATAGACTCTTTTTCTTAAGTCTGAAGCTACACCATCGACTAAGTCCTCTAAAATTATTTTTTTTATATCATTATTTTTTGCAAGAGTAATTACATCACGAATAATTTTCTCATTTTCATTTGATAAATTTATTTTTTTATCATCTATATCATACGATTTTTTAAGAAAACTTCTCATTTCATTAAATCTTTTAACTTTAGAATCTAAATCAGTTTTTTCGTCTGCTATGTCATCTAATACTCTACAAAATGCATAAAGTTTAGCAGAATCTTCATAAATTTTTTTTGGTAAAAAAAAACCTGCCCAGTTAAATGATTTAGCAAAAATAGCTAGATAGTTTTTTTTATTCATTAAATTATTTTATCTAATACTTTAGCTGACGATAAAACTCCTGGTACGCCCGCACCCGGATGTGTTCCTGCTCCAACAAAATACAAACCATCATAAACCTCTGATTTATTGTGAAATCTAAAGTAAGCAGATTGTGAAAATTTTGGCTGGATAGAAAAACCTGAGCCGTGTTTAGTATTTAAATCTTTTTCAAAGTAATCTGGTGTTAAATAAAAATCTTCAACAATATTTTCTTTTAGATTGGGCATTAAATCGTTTTGCATTTTATCAATTACTAAATTTTTCATTTTCTCACCCTCTATAGACCAATCAATATTTGATTGGTTGTTTGGAACAGGTACAAGAACATAAAAACAATCATTCCCTTCTGGAGCCATATATTTATCCGTTGAAGATGGCCTGTGAAGATAATAGCTAATATCATCATTTAACTTTTTATTATTAAATATATCATCTAGATGTTCTTTATATTTATTGCCAAATTTTATTGTATGATGCTCTACATTTTCATATTTTTTTTTAGTACCAAAATAATAAACAAATAATCCCATTGAATATTCCATACGATTTTTTTTCCATTTAAATAAAAATGGCTCGTTCGTATTTCCATTTAACATTTTTTCATAAACTGCAGGCGGGTCTGCATTACAAATAACATTATTAGAGTTTATAACAGTTTGATCATTTAATTGGACACCAGTAATCTTTTTTTTATCTGAAATAATTTTTTTTACTTCATGACCCTTGATTACTTTAATTCCTTCTTCATACATGAGTTTTTCAAATCCTTTTACGATGTTTCCAGTTCCACCCATGGAGTAATGAATTCCCCATTTTTTTTCTAAATATAAAATAAGTCCATAAATTGAAGTTGTTGTAAAAGGATTACCACCAACTAATAATGGATGCATGCTAAGCATTCTTCTTAATTTTTCATTTTTTATAAAGGATGAAACTAATGAATAAACTGATTTGTAACTTTTAAGTTTTAAAAGAGCTGGCAATTGTTGCATCATTACAAATGGTTTATCAAATGGTACGTCAGCCAGTTCAGTAAAACCTTTATCAAATATTTTTTTTGTAAAATTTACTAATTTTTTGTAGCCATCTACATCATCTTTACTTATTTTCTCGATTTGTTTTTTCATATCATTCTCATCCCCTGAGTAATTAAATTTGGTTTTATCCTCAAATATAAATTGATACCAAATCTTCAGAGGTGCAAGTTCTATGTAATCTTTTGGATCTTTTTTAAATAATTCAAATAATTCATTTATTAAGTAGGGGGCAGTAATAACAGTTGGCCCACCATCATAAATAAAACCATTTTTTTTAAATACTCTTGCTCTACCACCTAGATCTGGATGTTTTTCAATCAAAGTAACGTTATGTCCTTTTGCTTTAAGACGAAGCGCAGCAGCAATACCACCAAAACCAGAACCGATAACAACAGAATTCATTATGACAATTTATAGTTTTTTAAAAAAATTGTAAGAGGATTATGAGTTAATTTTTTTTAACTCTTCCTTAGTTTCATCCAAATTTTTTTGGAACAAGGTATCTAATTT
The DNA here is from genome assembly GCA_902632515.1 of uncultured Pelagibacteraceae bacterium. The sequence goes on along the minus strand of CACPDA010000005.1, from coordinate 13,039 downwards.
GGATTTATCTACAGAGGTAGTAATAATTTTTTTTACTGAATCAACTGCAATTTTTACCGATGCATTTTTAATCTCTTTTATTGCTGTATCTTTCATTTGAGCAATTTTGGTTTTAGCTGAATTTTTTTTAATTTCAGATGATTTATGAAATTTATCATTTAATTCTATAATCAATCTATCACTATCTTTTCGAGCTTGTTCTAAAATTTCATTACTGACAGACTGTGCGGTATCAAGTTTTTTTTGGGCATTGTCTAATAATACCTTTGCCTCAGTTCTTAATTTTTCACTTTCTTTGATTTCATTTTTTATATCTAAAATAAGTTTATTAAGAATTTGATTTATTTTTTGAGGAACTTTTAAATACACTAATCCTCCAAAGAATATGAAAAAAGAAACCGCTACCCAAAATGTTGAATCAATTGTCATAATATTTACTACCACTTTTTTTTGAAAGATCATCAACTATTGCTGAAATACTACTATTATTAATTTCTGTACCCATTAAGTTTTTCAATATCTCTGAAGAAGTTTCAATTGCAATTTTATTGATTTTTTCTGGAGAAGTTTTTTTAAGTTCATTTATTTCTTTTTCTGCTTTTTTAATTTCTTCATCAATTTGTTTTTCTAAAGTTTCTCTTTTAGAATTAATATCTTTGAGAGTTTTCTCTCTTGTCTCTTTGAAGATATTTTTTGCTTCAGATCTACTTTTTAAAAGCATTTCCTCATATTCTCTAAGTTTAGTCTCACAATCTTCTCTTTGCTTCTCTGCAGCCTCAATGTTTTCTTGTATTTGAGATTTCCTTAATTCAAGATTTGCACTTATTTTTGGTAATATTAATTTTGATAGAACAACATACAAAAAACCAAAAGTTAGTGTAAGCCAGAAAATTTGAGAAACCCAAAACTCAGGATTTAATTGAGGCATACCTCCACTTTCAGCTGCAAAAACCTTTTTAGAAAAAAATAGGTTAAAAAATACTAACTGAAAAAAATATTTTTTAATCATCAAATTTAAAACGCAAAAAGAATGATTAGTGCAACCACGAGACCAAATAATCCTGTAGCTTCTGCTAATGCAAAACCTAAAAGCAAGTTTGGAAACTGTTTTTGTGCTGCAGAAGGATTTCTCATAGCTCCTGATAGATAATTACCAAAAATTATTCCTATACCTACGCCTGCACCAGCTAAAGCGATTGCCGCTAAACCTGCTCCGATCATTTTTGCTGCTTCTAATTCCATTATTTCCTCCTATGTTAATGGTGTAAATTTAATGCATCATTTAAATAGATGCATGTTAAGATCGCAAAAACATATGCTTGAAGAAAAGCAACTAATATCTCCAAACCTGTTAATGCAACCGAAAAACTCAGCGGAAGCCATCCACCGACTATTCCAAGACTTATAACAAAGCCTCCGAAAACTTTCATCATTGTATGACCGGCCATCATATTAGCAAAAAGTCTTACTGATAAACTTATGGGTCTACTTAAATATGAGATTATCTCAATAACTACAATCAAAGGGAGCAACACAATAGGTACTCCACTTGGTACGAAAAGTTTCAAATATCCAAAACCATGTTTAACAAAACCTATAATAGTTACTCCGATAAAAATAAATGAAGCTAAAATAAAAGTAACTATAATATGACTAGTTACAGTAAAAGTGTAAGGTATCATACCAAACATGTTACAAAATAAAACAAACATAAATAAAGAAAATATGAAAGCAAAATAAGGTTTCGCTTTTGATCCGGCAGTGTCACTTATCATTTTTGAGACAAAAGTATAACTAAGTTCAGCCAAGAGCTGAATTTTATCAGGCAACATTGAGTTTTTTTTTGAGCCTAAATTGAAAATTATTAAAATAGCTAAAGAGCTTATAACCATAAACAAACTTGCATTTGTAAATGAGATATCAAAAGAACCAATTTTAATTTCTGGCCCAATTCTATAAACTTCAAATTGAGTCATCGGATTAGCTGCCATAATTTTTTTATCTATTTTTGCATTTTTTTTGCAGATTTAATTACATTAGTAATACCAGCAATTACTCCTACAAAAAAAAATATTAAAATTAACCATGGTTTAGTACCAAAGGTCTTATCTAAAATAAACCCAATAATTGTCCCTACAGCCACAGCTGAAACTAGCTCAGTACTTAGCTTAAAAGCAGTGCCAATAGGCGATGGATTGTTATTTTTGTTATGTAGATTTCGTTTAGAGACTTTTTTTTTTGCAATTTCTAAGCGAGTTTTAAACTGATCTTTAGGCATTATTATCTAATCAGGCAACCATACTTTCTGCTTTTTGCAGGTCTACAGCAACTAATTGGCTTATTCCTTTTTCAGGCATTGTGACACCATATAGTCTACTCATTTTTGACATTGTTAAAGCATGATGGGTAACAATTATGAATTTTGTATTTGTGATCTTAGTAAGTTCCTCAAGTAAATTACAAAATCTAGTTACATTGGCATCGTCTAATGGAGCATCTACCTCATCTAAAACACATATCGGAGATGGATTGGTTAAAAATACAGCAAAAATAAGTGACAAAGCAGTCAGTGCCTGTTCTCCGCCAGACAATAAAGTGATGGATTGTAATCTTTTTCCTGGTGGACTTACTAACATTTCTAAACCAGCTTCAAGAGGGTCATCTGAGTCTACCAACTCAAGTTTAGCATTACCTCCGTTGAATAATTTTGTATAAACTTCATTAAACTTTCTATTAACTTTTTCAAAAGCTTCTACAAGTCTTTCCCTTCCTTTTTGATTTAATTCGTTAATGCTGTCTTTCAATTTTACAATTGCAGAAACTAAATCAGCTCGATCTTGTTCCATTTTTTTTATTTCAGTTTCATATTTATTTGTTTCCTCATCTGCTTTGAGATTCACCGATCCTAATTTTTCTCTCTCTTGTTTTTTCTTATCTAATAAATCTTCTTGATTTACAGCGTCTGGAAGTTCTTCGATACCAAAAAGATTTGAGTTTTCTAAAATGTTTTCTTCTTTTAAATTCAATTCAGAAGTTATTCTGTCTATCAAATCATTTTTTCTTTTTTTAAGACCTTCAATAGTTGCTCCTGAGCTAGCTTTTCTCTCTCTAATTTGAATAGACTGTTCTTGTATTTCATTTAGTTGGGTTCTTAATATTTCTATCTTTTCATCCGTTGAGTCTACTATTTTTTCATTTATGTTTTTTTCTTCTTCAGAAATTCTTAAGTTTTCAGAAATTTGCCCTTTTTTTTCAGCTTGTAGTTTTGGTTGATTATCTAGTTTATCTAATTGAGTTTTAAATTTATTTTTTCTTTCAGATAATTCATTTACCATTTTCTCAGAATTTGAAAGTAAATTTTTCCAACTTTCAATCTCTTTATCAATAATATTAATTCTTTCATTTCTTTTAACAGATTCTTTTTTTATATTTTGATTTTGACTATAGCTATCAGCATATTTTTCAATACTATTTTCAAAATTATTTAAAGCATTTACCGCTTCGTCATTTTTTTGAGAGTTAATTAAATTTTTTATTTTTTCAATTTCAGTTTTTAACATTTTTTTTGAATTGTTTAAATCTTCATTAGATTGTTTTTCAGTTTCGTAGTATTTTGAGTCAATTTCAATCAAATCATTTTTTTCTTCTTTAAGCCTTTTTTCATTTGAATTAGCATCAATGATAATTCCTTTTTCTCTTGAGATATCTTCATCAAGTGTCTGAAGAGATTTTTTTATATTTTCAATTTCATCTTGTATTCGAGTATTTTCTTCATCTAAACTTTGAAGCTCTAGATTGAGCCTTTGTATCTTTGATAAATTTTCAATGTTTTTTTCTCTTAAAGGTGTTATTCTTTCTATTTCTGTTTTAATTGTTTTTTCTAATTCTGAAATTTTTTTATTGTATCCACTTACTTCTCCTTCAGCTTCAGTATTTATTTCATTTTCAACTCTTATCTCTTTATCGATTTCTAAAAGTTTTAAATAATATAATCCGGCCTCAATTTTTTTAATTTCATTTGAAATATTTTTATATTTTGTTGCTTCCTCTGCTTGTTTTTGAAGATTTGCTAACTGTCTTTCTTGTTGTCTTCTTAGTTCGTCCGCCCTCTTAAGATTATTCTCTGCAGCTCCTAACCTTAATTCAGCCTCATGTCTTCGAACATGTAAACCTGAAATGCCTGCAGCTTCCTCTAAAATTGCTCTTCTATCAGTTGGTTTTGCTGTAACAAGTCCACCAATACGCCCCTGACTAATCATTGATGGAGAATGTGCACCAGTTGATATATCTGCAAAAAACATCTGAGCATCTCTTGCTCTTACCTCTTTATCATTTATATAAAATTTAGATCCTCTATCCTTTTCTATTTTTCTTCTTACATTTATTTCGTCAAGCTCTCGATACTGAACAGGGCCTTCATTTTTTTCATTTTTTACTGTCACTGAAACTTCTGCGATATTTTTTGAAGCTTTATTAGAAGTACCTGAAAATATTACATCTTCCATTCCAGTACCTCTCATACTTTTAGCAGAGGTTTCTCCCATTACCCATCTCAAAGATTCAACTATATTTGATTTACCACATCCATTAGGACCAACAATACCAGTTAAACCATCTTCAATTAAGAAATTAGTTTTATCAGCGAATGATTTAAATCCATTTAGTTGGATTTTTTTAAACTCCATAAGTTAAATTATATCAGTTTTTCTAAAAATTTTTTTATATTTTTATAATTTAGGGATTTTTCAAACTTTTTATTATTAATTATTATCGTAGGGGTAGCATTTACTTTAAAATTTTTAGTTCCTTCGATTCGATCATTTAGAACAAAGTCCTCGATTTGTTTGTTATTTATACATTTTTTAAAATCAACTTTAAAACCAGAATTTTTTAAATATTTTTTAAGATTGTTATTAACATCCTCAATCGTACTTCCTTTAACCCATTCTTGTTGATTTAGGTATAGACTTTCCAAGATTTCTAAACTTTGATCATTTTTGCATTGTGCAATTTTTGCAGCATTGAAAGCAGCAATATCAAGAGGAAAATGTCTAAATTCAATTTTTGCTAATCCTGTATCTAGATAATCTTTTTTAAGTTGAGGATAAACATTTTTATGAAAATCTGCACAATGACTGCAAGTTAATGACTCGTATGCAATTATCGTAATTTTTGCATCTTCTCTTCCTGAAATTATACGATTAGTTTCAGCATTAGCATATAAATTAATACTTAGAAAAACAATTATTAAAAAATAAATTTTTTTCATCTTTCTTTAAATACTTTAGTTAATTCTATTAATGATTTTTTAATTTTCTCATTTTTAACATCATCAATTTTATCTTGATATTTATTTTTTGTCACATTTCTTTTTAAGGGCTTTGCGTGCACAAAATTATTTTTATCTTCCTCAAAACTAGTAAATTTGATTTTTTCTACAACCATTCTCCCAAAAAAATTATTCATCCTATCCAAAATTTCTTTTTTCGAATATTCTAAATCTACTTCATGACCTCTTTTAACCATAACTAATAAAGTGCTAACTCCAAATCTATTTGAATTCTTGAATGATTTTGGATAACAAACATTGAAAAGATCTTCTCCCGCAATAAGTTTCCAGTTATTTAATGTTTCAGAGTAAACTTGACCTCTATTATTAATTACTTTTTTAATATTTTTTGGCAAAGTGTCCTTAAGGGATCTTAAACCTTGAATGGTTTTAAATCTCTGCTTAGTATTATTTTTATAACGCATATGAAAGAAAAGATAATAACAAAAAAAATTCTTAAATGGTACGATTTAAACAAAAGATCTTTACCATGGCGAAAAAAAGTTTCTCTTCAAAAGAAACAATATTACACATTAATAAGTGAATTTATGTTACAACAAACTCAAGTTGTAACTGTAATTCCTTTTTTTAATAGATTTATTAGAGAAATACCATCCATGGATTTACTTGCAAAAGTTAATGAAAAAAAATTAATAAAGCTTTGGGAAGGTCTTGGATATTATTCTAGAGTAAGAAATCTAAAAAAAACTGCACAAATTGTCATAAAAAGTTTTAATGGCAAACTACCCAATAATTTCAAAAATTTGATCACACTTCCTGGTATTGGAAATTATACTGCTAGTGCAATTTTAGCTATTGCATTTAATAAGCCTTATATTCCTTTAGATGGAAATATTGAGAGAGTTTTAAAAAGATATCTTTATTTAAAAAAAGATGAAGAAATTCAAAAAGATAGCCTCACACATAAAAAAATTATATTTGGAACTACTTCAAGATCAAGTGATTATGCTCAAGCTTTAATGGAGTTGGGAGCTTTAATATGTAAACCAAAAAATCCAATATGTAATCAATGTCCCATCTCAAAAAATTGTAAATCCTATAAAATGAAAGATTTTATTTTAGTAAAGAATTTAAATAAAAATAAAAATAAAAATAAATATTTTATTCTTAAAGTTTATAAAAAAAATCAAAGATATTTATTAATTAAAAATACTAAGTTTAATTTTTTGAAAAATTTGTCAATATTTCCTATGAAAGAACTTACAAATCCTAAAAATTTTAATGAAAATCTAAATTTTAAAATGTCTAATATGAATATGAATATAAAAATTCAGTATTCAAAAGATTATCAAAAATTCAGATCACCTTATTGGATAGACAAAAAAAAACTGAATAGTTATATGTTGCCATCATTTACAAAAAAAGTTGTTCAATATTTAGAGAATAATTAATGAAAAAAATTGCAATTATTGGAGCTGGCATTTCTGGTCTATTTATAGCTAATTTATTTAAGCGTAATTCAAATTATGAAATTAAAGTTTTCGAAAAAAATAAATTAATTGGATCTGAGGAGAGTTATGGAATTCAGTTATCAGTAAATAGTGTAAGGCTTTTAAACAAAATTGAATTTAATAAATTTGAATATAATAAAAGATTTAATCCTGATAAAATAAGCTTTTACTCAATTAAAAATTTAAAAAGAATTTGTGATTTGAATGTTTCCGTCTTTAATTCGGAAGAATGTAAGTATACTACTTTAAAAAGGTCTGACTTAATAAGTTTTTTAAAAAAAGACTTAGAGGGTTTAATTGAAACTAATCATAGTATCTCAAAAATAGATCACGAAAACCATACAATCAAACTCACTTTTGAAAACAATAAAACTTTTGAATGTGATTATTTGATTATATCAGACGGAGTTTTTTCAAAAAGTAGAAGTCTTGTCTCAAACAATAAAATTCAACCTAGATACAATAAAACACTAGCTATAAGAGGTACAATGCCCAATTCTCAAAAAATTGATTGTAAGAATATTTCATTGTTTTTGGGATCTGATTTTCATTTGGTAATTTATCCTGTAAATCCAAATGGAGATTTAAATTTTGTAGGAATAATGAAATATAATCTTTCTAAAAATGAACTAAAAAATTACTCATTATTTGATAATACAAATTTTATTAAAAAGATTTTAAACAAAGCTCCTTTAGAAATTAAAGAATTTTTAAATGAAATCAAAAATTTAAAAATATTTCCAGTATTTGTAAGTAATGATTTTTTAAAAATAAAAAATAATAATATTCATTTTATAGGTGATGCTTTTTTTGCGTTTCCACCATCCTTTGCTCAAGGCGCATCTCAATCAATAGAGGGTGCCTATGAATTATTTGAGAATATAATAAATAATTCAGAAAAAGATTTTTTTAGAATAAGAGTGAATAAAACAAAAATGGTTAATTCTAGATCAAAATTTAATCAATTTGCCTTTCATTTGTCTAACCCTGTAACAAAGCTTTTAAGAGATTTTTTTTTAAAAAAATTGTTAAAAAACAGAAAATTTTTAGAAAGTTATCTTGGAAAAATTTATAGATAGCTTTTACTAACTAGAAATTTTTGTCTTAAATTATCTATTGGTACAAAGTTACTTCCTAATTTGTAATGCCAATAAGTCCATCCATTGCAGCTTTCTGCACCTAGGATTTTTGCAGCCACTTTATGAATTGAGCCCTCCGTCTGAGCATGTTTGATACTGCCATCAGCCATTATTTTTGCACTTATTTTTTTCTTATTATCAAAAATAGTTGTGCCTGGTTTAATTATTCCTAATTCAACTAAGGAACCAAAAGGTATTCTTGTTTTAGATCTATTGTTTTGAAGAGTATCTAAGTAATCATCTTCTATAGGTTTTATTTTTTTTAATCTTTGTTCAGCAGCCTTGAAGTAGGAATATTCTTTTTCAATTCCGTAATAGTTTCGCCCTAATTTTTTAGCAACTGTTGCTGTGGTTCCAGAACCTAAAAAAGGATCTAAAACTAGATCGTTTTTATTTGTTGTTGCTAATAAAATTCTATGAAGTAATGCCTCTGGCTTTTGTGTAGAATGGACTTTTTTACCGTTTTTTTTAAGTCTCTCTGAGCCATTACAAATTGGTAATTCCCAGGTAGATCTCATTTGAAGATCGTCATTTAAACACTTTAAAGATTGATAGTTAAATGTATATTTTGACTTTTCAGATTTAGAAGCCCAAATCAAAGTTTCATGAGCATTCGTAAAACGCGTACCTCTAAAATTAGGCATAGGATTTTTTTTATTCCAAATAACATCATTTAAAATCCAAAAACCTAAATTTTGAATAGCTGATCCAACTCTAAAAATATTATGATAACTACCAATTACCCAAATAGCTCCATTTTTTTTTAGTATTCTTTTACATTCTGTTAACCATGAATAAGTAAAGTCATCATACTTTTTGAAATTTTTAAATTTATCCCATTTGTCATTTACAGCTTCAACTTTAGTCATATCTGGTCTTGTAAGTTCACTTTTTAGTTGTAAATTATAAGGTGGATCTGCAAAAATTAAATCGAAAGTTTCATCAGGAATTTTTTTAAGTTCTTTTAAACTATTTCCATTAATTAAATTATTTTTTAGATTTAAATTCATTTTGTAAAAACAAATTAGACTCTAAAAAGATTCTAGGGTCAACCTAGGATTGAATTATTTGAATCGTATTTGTGTATAGATTTTCATTAATAACAATATCTTGTGTTTTAACGTGAAACTTTAAAGCTATTTTTTATAGGTGAAAAATTTTTTCTATGGTGAATAGTCTTTCCAAATTTTTTTATTGCTTTTAAATGTTGTTTTGTTCCATAGCCGTAATTTTTTTCCCAGCAATAGCCCCTAAATTTTTTTCCTAAGTTAGAAATCATCTTATCTCGTGTAACCTTAGCAATTATTGAAGCGGCAGAAATAGAGGGTATTTTTTGGTCTCCTTTTATTATTGAGATAATTTTGTAATTTTTGATATTTGGCTGTTTATTACCATCTACTAGCACAATAGAAGGTTTTTTTTTTAATTTGATAATTGCTCTTTCCATTGCCAGTAAACTCGCATGTAAAATATTAATTTCCTCAATTTCTTTGACCGAAGCTTTGCCAACTGCCCACATAGAGTTTTTTTTGATATATTTAGCTAAATTTTCTCTTCTTGATTTTGCTAATTTTTTTGAGTCTTTTAATATTTTTGTATTGATTGATTTATTAAGTATTACCGCCGCAGCATAAACTGGCCCAATTAAACTTCCTCTTCCTACTTCATCAACTCCAGCAATAGTTTTCATTAAAATTTGATACTTAGATCTTTAATTTTTTGTTTAATCTTTTTTAAGTCTTCCCATGAATATTTTTTATATTCTGGAAATCTGAGTAGATAAGAAGGACTAAAAGTTATCATAATTGGGTAAGTTTTATTTTTAAGTATTATTTCTTTCCAATTTCCTCTCTCATCGGTAATTTTATTATTAAAACCGATAATTGACTCCATAGCTGTACTTCCCATTAAGACAATAATTGCAGGATTTATTATTGAAATATGTTCCTTAAGAAATAATGAGTAACGTTTTATTTCTTGAGATGTTGGTTTTCTGTCCTCAGGTGTTCTGAAATTAATCGAGTAAGCTAAATATACATTCTCTATTTTGATATCGATTGCAAGTAGCATCTTATTTAAAAGATTACCTACTTCACCCTGAAAAAGTAAACCAGAACTATCATCTTTTTCCCCAGGAGCTTCTCCAATAAACATAATAGGGCTATTTACATTTCCGTCGCCCATAATTAAATTTTTCGAGTTTTTTTTCAAAATACAATTTTCAATTGAATTAATTTTTTTTTTGAGCTCTGATAATTTGAGAGCTTTATCTAAAATATTCTTTGGTTGAGCGTTTTGTGGTGTAACAAGTCTATTAATTGGTTTTTCGCTAAAAGTATAATCAGGCTCAAAAGTATTAATTAATTTTTGAATAAATTTGGAGTTTTGATTTAAATTCTTTTTAGTCATAAAATATAATTATGTTTAATAAAATTTTTAAATATTTTCTTATTTCCTTAATATTTTATCAAACTCCTTTATATTCTAAAAGTATAAGTTTTGATAATTTTAATTCAAAAGATTTATCAAATTATTTTTCGGGAATAGTCGCTTTTGAGAACAGAGATAATTCAGAGGCCCTTAAATTTTTCAATTCCTCAAAAGATTTATTAGAGACGCACAATCCTTACCTCAAAAGATTTGTAACAAGTTTAGTGTTAGAAAAAAAAGTTACTCAAGCAATAGATATAATCTATAAAAATAAAGATAAAAAAAATATAAATTTTTTTGATGCTTATTTATTACTGATTATAAAAGATCTAAAAAATAATAATCTTGATAGTGCATATAAAAATTTGAATAGTGCTTTTAAATTCATAGAAAATGACAGATTTAACTCTGTGATTTTAGAGACATTAAAACAATATATTTATGTTTTTAAAGAAAAAAAAATAATTGATGAAAAAAAGGATTTTGGAAATTTATCATTTATAGCCGAAACATTTCAAAGATGTTATTTAAGCGATCCAAAAACAAATAATTACTTCTTGAACCTTATGAATAAAAATGAGTCAGATTATTCTAGATATATTTTTTTCTATTTAAGTTATTTAATTCAAAATTATAATTTTAATGAAGCTAAACAGATAACATCTGATATTAATTACATTAACTCAACATTACTTTTATCCCAGGGGAAACATTGGATAGAAAATCAGAATTTCAAAAAATTTAAAAAAATATTCTCATGTCAAAATCATAATCATGTTGTAAGTGAATTTTTATTTTTAATTTCAAATTTATATTCGTCTCAAGATAATTTCAAAAGATCAAATTTTTTTTTATACTTATCTAATTACTTAAATCCAGAGTTTATATACAATTTATCTTTGATAGCTGAAAATTATTATTATAATGAAGATTACAAAAAATCACAAAAAATATTGAAAAATTTTAGTAGAGAAGATATTTTTTATTTTTGGTATCGTAAAAAAAAAGAAGCTCAAATTATCGGAAAACAAAAAAATAAATTGGAGTCTTTAAATTTTATCTCCTCTGAATTTGATAAGATCGATGAGCCGAATAATAAAATGATATTTGACTTAGCAAATTTTTACAAAAGTTCTAAAGATTACGATAATGCAATTAAATATTACTCTCTTGTCATTCAAGGCCTTGTTAATAATTCAAATATCAAATCAGATCTTCTTTATAGGAGAGGTGGTAGCTATGAAAGGAAAGGAGACTATATAAACGCAGATAAAGATTTACTGAAATCTTTAGAAATAGATCCAGATGATGCTTATGTATTAAATTATTTAGCGTACTCATGGTTAGAGAGAGATTATAAAATTGAGGAAGCTATAAAGATGTTAGAAACAGCTTATTCACGTCAATCAAATGATCCTTATATTATTGATTCTTTAGGATGGGCTTACTATCTTATTGATAATTTTTCCCAAGCAGAAAAATATTTAAAAAAAGCTGTCGAACTAATGCCTGATGATCCAATAGTTAATGATCATTATGGGGATATATTATGGAAACTTGATCGAAAGATACAAGCGAGATATTTTTGGAAAAATGTTCTTGAAATGGAAGATGTTGAAAAAGAAATGATTAAAAAAATAAAAAATAAATTTCTTAATGGTCCTCAAAACTCTTGAATTATGAATTTAACTAAAATTAAATCGAATGCTAAAATTAATTTAGCTTTAAATATTCTTGGTAAAAATGGTAAATTACATAAGATTGAAAGCTTAATTGCATTTATAGAACTTCATGATTTAATTTTTATAAAAAAGATAAGATCAAAAAATCATAGTATAATATTTAGTGGAAAATTTTCTAAAAATATCAAATCTAAAAATACGGTATCAAAATTACTTGAGTTGTTGGATAAAAAAAAATTAATACATCAAAAAAATCAGGTTTAGGAGGTGGCTCAATGAATGCAGCTAATATTTTAAAATATTTCATAAAAAAAAAAATTATCAAATTAAAAGCAAAACAAATATCAGAAATTGCGGAAAATGTTGGTTCAGATGTTATCTTAGGATTGGACTCAACTAATTCTATCTTAACTTCTGAAAAAAAAATTAAAAGGTATAGAAATTGTAAAAAACTTTTTACTTTAGTTGTTAAACCTGAAATTGGTTGTTCTACTAAAGAAATTTATTCATATGTTAAGAAATTTGATAATGCAAAGTTTTCTAATCCTAAAAAAAATATGTTCAGTTTAGATTATTTGAGAAAAAACAAATAATTCATTGGAAAAAATTGCCTCTTCAAAGTATCCAATTTTGAATAAAATAAAATTTTACTTAAAAAATTTAAAAAAACCAATTTTCGTAAGAATGTCAGGATCTGGATCTGCTTTTATTGCTTACTATGCATCAAAAAGACAATGTGATATGGCTCAAAAACAGTTTAATAAAGATCATAAAAAATATTGGTGTATTAGTTCAAAAACTATATAAATTTTATTTTTTTATGTTATAGGAACTTATTATTGGGGCGTAGCCAAGCGGTAAGGCACGGGTTTTTGGTACCTGCATCCTAGGTTCGAATCCTAGCGCCCCAGCCAAATATGAAATATTTATTAGATAAATTTTTTTTAAGAAGCAATAATTTAGAAAATATAAGTTATGATTTAAAAA
>CACPDA010000004.1 GCA_902632515.1 uncultured Pelagibacteraceae bacterium | reverse complement strand
GTGAATAACCTCGTAAAACTATACCTTTAGAAACATTCTTTTGAAATATTATAGCTTCACCTGAATTACTTGATATTAAATTTTTACTTATTGAATTTAGTTGAGGAATATTAAATCTAGCGGGATTTATATATTTATTTTCATAAGGCTTTACTGTGACGTGTGCATTAAAACCAACAATTTTATTAATTAACTCAGTTCTAAAACCATTCATTACTGACATAACAATTATTAAAACTGCTACACCTAAGCTAATTCCAATAAATGAGAAAATTGAAATTATATTCAAAAAACCATCTTTTTTTCTGGCTTTAAGGAATCTAAATGTAATTTCTTTTTCTAATGTAGAAATCAATTTTTTACTTTTTGTTCTGTAACTAAATTAATAATTTCTTTAAGTTTAAGTTTTTGGGAATCTTTCCCAACTTCTTTAAATTCTAAAAAATCACCATCCGTTTGCTTACCTATAATAATTTGATAAGGGACACCGATTAAATTCATCTTTTTAATTTTTGATGAAAAATTTTCATCAGTATCATCAATAATTACATCTATATTATTTTTAATAAGTTCTGAATTGATATTTTTTGCTTTTTCTAAAGCTAAAGTGTCATTTTTTTTTATCATAGGAATTATTGCTATATCATATGGTGCAACAGAAATTGGCCATTTCATGACTTCATTTTTTTCATCATATTTTGCTTCTATTATTGCACCAACAAGTCTTGAAACTCCTATTCCATAAGATCCCATTTTAACAAAATCTTTTTTTCCACCTGGTAAATCAACGGAAGCTCCCATTGGTTTGGAATATTTATCACCAAAATAAAAAATGTGTCCTACTTCAATCCCTTTAGTTATCAATCTATTTTCTTCTATAACTTTATTTTCAAATTCCTCTTTATTAAATTTTTCATCAGTTACTGAATAGTATCTTTCAAAATTCTTTCTCATATCCTCTAAGGAATTTTTTTCTAATTTTGTATCTTCTATACCTAAATCAAAAATTTTTTTATCAGTAAAAATTTTACTCTCTCCTGTTTCAGCTAATATAATGAATTCATGAGAAAGATTTCCACCAATAGGACCCGTATCAGCTGCCATCGGTATGGCTTTTAAATCCAATCTTTTAAAAGTTTTAAGATAAGATAAGAAGAATTTATTGTAAGAAAACTGCGCTTCTTCATCTGATATATCAAAAGAATATGCATCTTTCATGTAAAATTCTCTACATCTCATTATTCCAAATCTTGGTCTTATCTCATCTCTAAATTTCCACTGAATATGATATAAAAGTTGTGGTAAAGATTTATAAGATTTAATGGATGATCTAAATATATCTGTTACTAATTCCTCATTTGTTGGTCCATAAAGCATTTCTCGATCTTGACGATCTTTAATTCTGAGCATCTCTTCTCCATAATCTTCATATCTTCCACTTTCTTTCCAAATGTCGCTAGACTGAATTGTTGGCATCAATATTTCTTGTACTCCAATTTTATTTTGTTCCTCTCTAACTATTTTTTCAATTTTTTTCATGACTTTAAAACCAAGCGGCAACCATGAATAAATACCTGCTGATGATTGTTTTATCATGCCCACTCTAAGCATAAGTTGATGTGACTTGATTTTTGCCTCTGATGGGTTGTTCTTTAAAATTGGTATAAAAGATTTTGAAATATACATGTTATGTGATTATATTTCTTAAGTTGAAATATTCAAACTTCATTAACAAATAAATAAAAATGAACAAAATAGTTGTAATTCCTGTGCAATAAATGAATTTTTTTAACATTTTGGGATTTTCAGGAGAGCCAGGATCTTCACCTTCTATTTTTTTTATTTTTATTCTATCTACATCGATAGGTAAAATGGCAAAAAAAACAATCCACCAAATAATGATATAAATTATAGCTAATCCTGTAACACTCATTAAATTTTGACTAAATTAATATTAGTAAAAGGTTTCTTACCAGTTTTTTCTTTTGTATATTTTCTTGAAGAAATTTTTAGTGTATCTATAAAATTATATTCCTGGCTTTTATTTCCAAGCTTAAAAGTTCTTGCTGTTTTTTCAATTTCTTCCTCTAATCCATAAATAAATTCATCAGTTTCATAAACAGGTAATCCTCTAAAAGTGATTATGGGATTATTGTGGATATTTCCTTTTGGTGTAATTAAAATTGTTATTTCAAGATAACCATTTGAACCTAAATTTTTTCTATCTTTTATTGATTGTGAATTCTCCTCGACGCTTATATTTCCATCTAAGTATAATCTACCACTGGGGGCCTTATCATAAACTTCAGGGTGATTACAGGGTGCTAATTTTACAATATCGCCATTTTCTACTTGTACTGGGTAAGGCACTTGCATTTCTTTTGCAAAATTTATATGTTCTATCATGTGTCTATGTTCACCATGAACTGGAATAACACATTTTGGTTTGACCCAATCATACATATCTTTTAAATCTTCTCTATTTGGATGACCAGAAACATGAATAAATTCACTTTCTTCAGAGATTACCTCTATTCCATCTTTTACTAGCTGATTATGAAGCTTATAAAGCTTCTTTTCATTACCAGGAATAATTTTAGATGAAAATATAACTGCATCATCTTTTTCAATAAATATATCTGGATGAGTATAGTTTGAAATTCTCATCATAGCTCCCATAGGCTCACCTTGGCTTCCAGTACAAAGATAAACTATTTTTTCTCTAGAAATTTTTTTTGCTTCTCTTGGATCTATAGGTTCAATTGTATTTTGTAGATATCCGCATTGTCTTGCTGCTTTATATATTCTATGCATAGACCTTCCAACTAAAGATATCTGTCTTCCAGTTTTTTCGGCACAATAAAAAGCTGACTCCATTCTCGCTACATTAGATGCAAATGATGTTATTATTATTCTTTTTTTTAATCTGCTCATAATATTAAACATATTTTTTCTTACATCTAACTCTGATCCTGATCTTCCAGCGCTAAAAACATTAGTAGAGTCACAAATCATTGCCAAGACTCCATCATCACCAATCTCCTTTAGTCTTTTTGAATTAATTTCATCACCAATTAATGGATTAGGATCCACTTTCCAATCCCCAGTATGTAACACAACTCCAGCCGGTGTTTGAATTTTAAGTCCATTCGGCTCTAATATAGAATGAGTTAGGGTAATATATTCAATTTCAAATGGGTCTAATTTTACTTTTCCGTTCAATTCTACAATTTGTAAATCTTTAGTAATATCAATATGTTTTTCCTTAAATTTTTCTTTAATCAATACAGCTGTAAAAGGTGTTGCATAAATTTTGCATCCTAGTTTTGGCCAAAGATGAGCTACCGCGCCTATATGATCTTCATGAGCATGAGTTAGAATAATTCCTAACAAATTTTTTTTTCTTTCTAAAATAAAACCCGGATCAGGATAAATTAAGTCAATACCTGGGATTGTATCATCAGCAAAAGTTACACCTATGTCTACCATAATCCATTTATGATCACCTGGTTGTCCGTAACCAAATAGGTTCATATTCATTCCAATTTCACCAGATCCACCTAATGGACAAAATAAAAATTCATCTTTCATATTATTTTATAAGTTTTGAAGCTTTAATAAGACCATTAATTGTAATATCAGAATCATGTATAGTTTGAATTTTCATCGAGTTTTTAAATAATTTTGAATAACCACCAGTAATAATAATTTTAAACGATTTTTTTATCTCCTTCTTAATTAAATTTACAACATTGTCAATTAATCCAGCGTAACCCCAAAAAAAACCAGATCTAACAGCTGACTTTGTATCTTTTCCTATCACTTTAGATATTTTTTTTAAATTAATTTTCGGTATCAAAGATGCTTTATTTGAAAGTGTGTTAAGTGAAAGTTCAATGCCAGGAGAAATAATACCACCTTTATAATTATTACCTACTAAAATATCAAAAGTAGTTGCTGTACCAAAATCTAAAATAATAAAATTTTTATTTTTCTTAGAAACACTTATTGCATTAGCTAATCTATCGGAACCTACTTGTTTGTAGTTTACATCTATTTTTAGAATTGATTTTAAATTTAATTCTTTCAATTCAAAACATCTTATATTTGTTTTTTTTTTAAAATATTTTTTTAATTCTTCAAAAGTAGACGGGACTACGCTACAAAATAAAATCTTCTCTAATTTTGTAAATTTGAATTTTTTAAAATGTTTGTTTAAAATATGGACTTTCTTTCCTTTTGAAGGAATAAGAATTTTTTTTATAATCCTATTTTTCTTAATTAAACAAATCTTTGTTACTGTGTTTCCAATATCACCCAAAATAATCATTTAGTTGGTCTTATAATACTTTGATAAAAATTTCTCAAAACTTAATTTTAATTCTTTAATAAATTTTTTCTTATTTATCTTTTTATTTGTAATTTCAAACAAATTGGTAGTGGGATAATTGGGTATAATCGGGTTTTTAATCAAATTAAATCCAATCCCAACAATAAGAAATTCTTTTTTAGAATGTTCAATTTTTTCTTGTAAAATTCCACAAATTTTTTTCTTATTTATTAATAAATCATTGGGAGCTTTGAAAGTTATCTTTTTTTTGTAATATTTTGAAATTACATTTTTAACTAAAAAACAATTCTTCCTGGTCAAAGAACTTAATGATAAATTAATATTCTCTAGTTTATAAAAAAAAGATAAAAATATATTCCCTTTATATGAAATCCATTTTCTTCCGTATTGACCTTTTCCTTTTGATTGAGCGTCTGAAACAATTAATCCAAATTTATTTTTTGATGATTTTATTAATGTTATTGAAGTTTGATTAGTACTATTTACTTTTTTAAAATTAAATTGCTTAAGCTTCATTGAATTATATTAATTCTTGAAACTATTTCAATTAATTGGCTTGGAAATATAAAGTATATCAAAATTAACACTGTCGATGATGAAAGTGAAAATTTTAACCAAAAACTATGATCTGAGTCATATTTTTCTTTTTCTATGTCAAAATACATTATCTTAATTAATCTTAAATAATAAAAAGCTGCAACTACTGTCGATAATAATCCAACAACAGCTAAGAAATACATAGATTGTTCTATAACAGATTTAAAAATATAAAATTTTGCAAAAAATCCTGCAAGCGGTGGAATTCCAGCTAAAGAAAAAAGAATTATTAACAAAGATAAAGATATAATTGGATGATTTTTTGATAATCCAGATAGATCATCAATATTTTCATAATATTCATTATTCCTTTTCATCATTAATAAAGATGAAAAAAATCCCAAGTTCATAATTATGTATATAGTTATATAAATTACTGAATTTTGAATTCCTTCATTAGTTCCTGTTGCTAAGCCAGCTAAAGCATAACCAACATGACTAATTGAACTATATGCTATTAATCTTTTTAAATTTTTTTGTCCTATCGCTGCAACAGCTCCAAATACCATTGATGCTATAGATAAAAATATCAAAATCATTTGCCACTGTTCAATAAGATTTATAAAAGGAACATATAAAAATCTTATAAATACTGATAATGCTGCTATCTTAGGGACTATTGTAAAAAATAAAGTTACTGAAGTTGGTGAGCCTTCGTATACATCAGGCGCCCACATATGAAATGGAACAGCAGAAATTTTAAATGCCAAGCCTACTAAAATAAATACAATGCCAAATGTTAAAGCATATTCATTTGAGTTTAACTCACTAGCAATTACATCAAAATTAGTTGAACCGGTAAAACCATATATTAAAGAACATCCATATAATAATAAACCTGAAGATAATGCACTTAAAACAAAGTATTTTAATCCTGCCTCGGAAGACTTAATATTATCTCTATTGAATGTAGCTAAGACA
This sequence comes from uncultured Pelagibacteraceae bacterium, assembly GCA_902632515.1. Next base: position 55,648 of record CACPDA010000004.1, on the reverse strand, counting down.
TATAAGGCTAAAGATTGTAGTTCAAGACCCATATAAAATACTATCAAGTCATTAGAACTTATCATGATCAACATACCTAAAACTGAACTTAAAATTAAAATAGGGTATTCAATTTTAAAAATCTTAAATGTTTTAAGATAATTTGAAGAAATTATTAAAACTAGAAATGCAGCTAGTAAAGTCATTACCTTCATAAAGGATGATAAATAATCAATTATTAAACTATTGTTAAATAATTTTTCTTCTCTTATATTTATTGTTTCGTTAAATGTAATTACAGCAGTGATTAATAAAATTATTAAAGAAATATTTTGAATTAGTTTTGAGCTATTCTTTTTAAATACTCCTAATATTAATAAAAACATTATAGATAATGATAAAAAAATTTCAGGAAATATTAATTGTAAATTTTCCATTATAATTTACTCGCTAATTTAAAATTATACATTTCAATCAAATCTGATATTGAAACTTCAATGGTATTTATTAAAGGATCTGGATAAAATCCAAAGAATAAAGTGGGTATTGCCAAGCATGATAATATAAATAATTCTGATTTATTTAAATCAATCATTTGTTTTAAATCAGAATTTATCAATTTTCCAAAAACCACTCTCTTATACAACCATAACATATAAGCAGCACCTATAATTACACCTAAACTTGCAATTACAGCTACTAAAAAGTTATCTTTAAAGGCTGCCATTAAAATTAAAAACTCTCCAACAAAACCACTTGTTCCTGGCAAACCTAAAGCTGCCAAAGTAAATAACATGAATAATATGGAATATTTTGGAATTATGCTAACAATTCCACCATAGGTATTAATTAATCTAGAATGCATTCTATCATAAACAACTCCAACACATAAGAAAAGTGCTGCTGCGACAATGCCGTGACTAATCATTTGAATAATACTTCCTTCAATACCTTGTTGTTGAAGTGTAAAAATTCCCAATGTTACAAATCCCATATGCGCAATTGATGAATAAGCAATTAATTTTTTCATATCTTCCTGCATTAAGGCGATTAAAGAGGTAAAAATTATTGCGATAACACTTAATGTATAAATTAAAGGTGTAAAAACTTCTGAAGCAACAGGGAATAAACCTAATGAAAATCTAATGAATCCATAGCCTGCCATTTTTAATAAAATTGCGGCTAATAAAACTGATCCTGCTGTCGGTGCCTCAACATGAGCATCCGGTAACCATGTATGAACTGGCCACATTGGTGTTTTTACTGCAAACGAACTAAAAAAGGCTAACCATAAAAGATTTTGGTATTTGACATCTATCCCAATTTCATAAAGCTCAATTACATCTGTTGTTCCTGTTATCCAATATATAGAAATTATTGCCACTAACATTAGCACTGATCCCAATAAGGTATACAAAAAGAATTTAAAAGCAGAATATACCCGTCTTAATCCACCCCAAATTCCTATGATTAGAAACATTGGAATTAAACCAGCCTCAAAGAATAGATAAAATACAATGAGATCTAAAGAACAAAAGACACCGATCATAAATGATTCCATAATTAATACAGCTATCAAAAATTCGCTAAGTCTATTCTTTATGGAATTATTAATCGATATAATGCATAGCGGTGTTATAAATGTTGTTAGTAAAACAAATAAGATGGAAATTCCATCAATACCTACTTTATAATTTATAAAATTTTCAATCCAAACTCTATCCTCAACAAATTGAAACTCAGACGTTGTTTGATCAAACAAGGCCCATAAATAAATAGATAAAAAAAAATTTACACAAGAGGTGAATAAAGCAACGTATTTAACTGCATTATTTTCTTTTTCGGTACTTCTAGTAAAAAATATAAATAAAGAGCCAATAGTTGGAAGTAAAATTAAAGAGGAGAGAATAGGAAAATCCATTATTTCACAATTAAAAATGTTAATAAAGCTGAAAATCCAAGTAACATTACAAATGCATATTGATAGATAAATCCACTTTGAAACTTATTGGCTTTAATAGAAAACCTTTTGATAAGTGCTGAAATACCATCTGGACCAAATCCATCAATAATTTTCAAATCAAAAAACTTCCACAAAAATAATCCTATTTTTTTGGATGATTTGACAAATAAAACATCATAAAGTTCATCAAAATACCATTTGTTTAATAAAAAATTATATAAAGGTTTATTAATAGTAGCTATTTGTTCGGGTATTTTTTTATTCTTAACAAATAAATAATAAGCAATTGGAATTGATAAAATTACTAAAGTTGGCGTTAAAATTAGAAACCAAAATGGTGGATGATCCTTACTTAAAGGTTCCAAAAATAAAATTGAATCTGTCCAAAAATTATTTACCGAATCATAACCAATAAATAATTCTTTAAAAGCAAAACCAGCAAATACTGCTCCAATTGAAAGAAAAATTAATGGCACTAACATCACAAGAGGAGATTCATGTGTTTCTTCTATTTTGATATTTTTGTTATTATATTCACCATGAAAAGTTTTAAACATTAACCTCCAGGAATATATTGAAGTAAGAAAAGCTGTAAAAATACCTATACCAGCAGCATAAAAGCCTGTTGTATTTCCTCTTAAATAAGCGAACTCAATGATTGCATCTTTAGAATAAAAACCCGACAATAATGGAAATCCAGTTAAAGCTAAGGTTCCTATGATCATTAATGCATAGGTATAAGGAAGTTTTTTCCATACACCTCCCATGCTATTTATATTTTGTTCATCTTTAAATGCATGAATAACTGATCCAGATCCTAAGAATAACAAAGCTTTAAAAAAAGCATGCGTAAATAAATGAAACATTGCAACATTATAAGCTCCTACTCCAGCTGCAAAAAACATATAACCTAATTGACTACAAGTTGAATAGGCAATTATTTTCTTTATGTCATTTTGTACTAAAGCTACAGAAGCAGCAAAAAAAGCTGTACTCATTCCTACAATAGTGATTATATTTAATGCTAATTCTGAGTACTCATAAATTGGAGAACACCTAACAACCAAAAAAACACCTGCAGTTACCATAGTTGCTGCATGTATCAAAGCTGAGACTGGTGTTGGACCTTCCATAGCATCTGGCAACCAAGTATGTAGTAAAATTTGCGCAGATTTACCCATTGCTCCAATAAATAAAAGTATACAAATTAAATTTATTGCATTTACTTCAATTCCTAAAAAAACCAATTCTTTATCTGAAATTGATGGGATTTGATCAAAAACTTCAGAGTAATTTACAGTTCCAAATAAATAAAAAATTAAAAATATTCCTAAAGCAAAACCAAAATCACCCACTCTATTTACTACAAATGCTTTTATTGCTGCTGCATTCGCCGACTCTCTTTTAAACCAAAAACCAATTAAAAAATAAGAGCAGAGACCAACTCCCTCCCAACCAAAAAATAATTGAATAAAGTTATCAGAAGTTACCAACATTAACATTGCAAAAGTAAACAATGACAAATAAGCCATGAATCTAGGTTTATGTGGATCATGTGACATATATCCAATTGAATAAATATGAACTAAAGCAGAAACTGATGTTACAACTACAAGCATCACTGCTGATAAAGCATCAATTTTCATAGACCAATTTACATCTAAAGATCCAGAACTAATCCATGTAGCGATAATTATATTATCTTGATATTGATTAACTATTACTTCGTGTAAAACTGATACAGAAATTATTGCTGAAATTGAAACCATTAAACTTGTAACGATTTCTGAATTTCTGTCTCCAATAAATTTTCCAAAAAAACCTGAGATTATTGAAGCTATTAAAGGTAAAGCTAAAATTAAAATTTCCATTTTATCCTTTCAACTTGTCAATATCTTCAACACGTATTGTTCCAGAATTTCTATAATAAACTACAATAATCGCTAATCCTATCGCAGCTTCAGCTGCTGCGACTGTTAAAATAAATAATGTAAATACTTGACCTGATAAATCATCTAAATATATAGAAAATGATACCAAATTAATATTAACTGCAAGCAATATCAATTCAATACTCATCAAAATTACAATAATATTCTTTCTGTTTAAAAAAATTCCAATAACACCAATCGTAAAAATAATAGCACCTAAAGTTAAATAATGCCCTAAATCTATTTCAGTCATCAATTTTTACTCCCTTATTTGAGGATACTTCAAGAACTTCAACTCCTTCAGATCTTTCTCTTGAAATTTGTTTTACATAACTCTGTTTTTTTACGCCTTCTCTTTGTCTGAACGTAAGTACTATAGCTCCAATCATTGCGATTAATAAAATCATTCCACTTATTTGAAAAATATGAATATAATCAGTATATAAAACTTGTCCCAAAGAATGTGTATTACTTATATCTGTAGTAAGGGTAGCATTATCTTTATTTACTAAATCAGGTTTGTATTTCCATCCACCAACAACAATTATTAATTCAAAAAAAATAATTGCGCTTATGATTAAACCGATAGGAATATGACCTGAGCTTGATTTTGAAAGAAACCATTGATTTTTTTGTTGTGCAACATTCAACATCATAACTACAAATAAAAATAAGACTGCTACTGCACCAACATAAACTATTAACATTATCATTCCTAAAAATTCTGCACCAATCATTATGAATAAACAAGAAATACTTATAAAATCTAATATAAGAAAAAAAACAGAGTGAACAGTATTTTTGGAAGCTGTAACCATAATAGCTGAAACAATAGCTACGAAAGAAAAGAAATAAAAAAAAATTGCGTGGGCTATCATTAAATTATCTGTATGGATTATCAGTTTTAATATTTGCTGCTAAAATATTTTCCCATCTATCTCCATTATCTAGAAGTTTTTCTTTTGTGTAATAAAGTTCTTCTCTAGTTTCTGTTGAAAATTCAAAATTTGGTCCCTGAACTATTGCATCTACTGGACAAGACTCTTCACATAATCCACAATAAATACACTTCATCATATCAATATCATAACGTGTAGTTTTTCTACTACCATCTGATCTTTCTGAAGACTCAATAGTAATTGCTTGTGCTGGACATACTGCTTCACATAATTTACATGCAATACATCTTTCCTCACCATTGGGATATCTCCTAAGCGCATGTTCTCCTCTATACCTTGGACTTATTTTTCCTTTTTCAAATGGATAATTAATTGTTTTTTTTGACTTAAATAATTCTTTAATTGCAATCAAGAGCCCGCTTAAAAAATCTGTCATTAATATAGTTTTTAAGAATCTGGTAATTTTCATTTAAATCGTCGGTAAAAGGTTGAAATAAAAAAGATAGCTTGCTGTTAGAACAACATAAGTCAAAGATAATGGTAAAAATATTTTCCAACCTAGTCTCATTAGTTGGTCATATCTATATCTTGGGACAATGGCTTTAACTAATGCAAAAAGAATAAATAAAAATAAAATTTTAAAAATTAACCAAACAGCGCCTGGTAATAAATTAAATGGATAAAAATCAATTGGTGATAACCATCCACCTAAAAACAAGATTGAGCCTAATGCACACATTAATAAAATATTTGCATATTCTCCTAACCAAAACATTGCATACATCATTCCTGAATATTCTGTTTGATAACCTGCTACCAATTCTGCTTCCGCCTCAGGTAAGTCAAAGGGTGGTCTATTAGTTTCTGCTAATGCTGATATAAAATAAATTACAAACATCGGAAACAATGGTATTATAAACCACATATCCTTTTGAGCGATAACAATATCGTTCAAATTTAATGATCCTACACATAACAAAACATTAATAATAATGATACCAATTGACACTTCATAAGATACCATTTGTGCTGCTGATCTAATTGCACCTAAAAATGGATATTTTGAATTTGAAGCCCACCCGCCCATAATTATTCCATAAACACCAAGAGATGAAACAGCAAAAATATATAATATTCCAACGTTTATATCGGCTAATACTTGCTCAAAACCAAAAGGAATTACTGCCCAAGATATTAAAGCCAAAGTCATGGTGATAATTGGAGCGAGAATAAAAATTATTTTATTTGAGCTTGCAGGAATAATTATTTCTTTAAAGATATATTTAAGTGCATCAGCAAGAGATTGTAGTAATCCAAATGGACCAACAACATTAGGACCTTGTCTTTTTTGAACAAAAGCCCAAACCCTCCGGTCCAACCAAACAATCATTGCAACCGAAACCAAAACAGGAACAAGTAAAAATAAAATTTTATAAGTTTCTTGAAAAATAATATTCACATATTCCATTTGTTAACCTTCTGTTCCAGTTTTCTTTAAATCTATTTTTGAATTGTTACACTCAAACATTGTTTTTGATGAACGAGCAATGACATTAGAAAAATAATAATCTTTAAATTTTACGATTAGATTTTCGTTAATAAAATCATTCTGGTTTATCTCATTTGTTAAATTTAATTTGTCTTGTTCTTTCTTCAATTTCAAGTAATTAAACATGCTACTTTCAAGTTCTTCTCTATCGTTAAAAAGTTTTCTATTGTTTATTACCTCAGCAAGATCATTAATTACCTGCCAATCCTCTTTTGATTCACCTGGTGGATATGATGCCTTATAAGCTTTTTGAATTTTACCCTCTAAATTAGTATAATGTGCAGATTGTTCAGTAAAAGCTGCTCCTGGAAGAATGATATCAGCAATTTCCGCTCCTTTATCTCCATGACTTCCTTGATAAATAATAAATTCATTTTTCTTTTTAAAGTTTAAATTATCTTGTCCAAGTAAATAAATAATTTCAAATTTATTTTCATTAAGATCATCTAGCAATCGATTGCTTTCATCAATTATATCTAAATCCAAACTTCCAACAGTTGAGGCATCTGTAGATAATATATTTATTGGATTCCAATCTTCTTTAAATTTATTATTTCTAGATAGAAATTCTTTAAATGAATTAAATAAATATTTTGCTGACTTAATTTTTAAAAAAGACTCACCAAATATAATCATAGGATTTTTTGAATTAATAATTTTTTTTGAAATTTCATTTTTATTTTCAATTATATCTTTAATAGTTTGTGTTTTTCCATCCAAGCTTTCATAATCATAAGTCAAATCACCAATATCATTTAAAGAAATAATTTTTGTATCATTATTAATATAGGCTTTTCGAATTCTAGCATTAATCATTGTTGCTTCAAATCTTGGATTTGTTCCTATTAATAAAATTAAATCAGTATCTTCAATTCCATTAATTGTTGAGTTAAATAGATAATCTTTCCTCATTGTGGTATTAATAAAATTTTTTGTTGATCTAGATTCATATTTTTTTGTATCGATTGTTCGTTCAAAAAATTCTTTAAAAATAAAACTTGATTCCATATTTGTTAGATCTCCAACAAAACCACATATTTTTTCCTTATCTGTATTTTCTATTTTAGATTTAATAATTTTATAAACTTCATCCCATGACGCTTTTTCAAATTTATTATTATATTTTATGTATGGAGTATCTAATCTTTGATTTAATAATCCATCACATGCATATCTTGTCTTATCAGAAATCCATTCTTCATTAATGTCTTCATTAGTAATTGGTAAAATTCTTTTTACTTCCCAATCATATGTATCTACTCTTATATTTGAGCCAACAGCATCCATTACATCTATAGTCTCTGTTTTTTTCAATTCCCAAGGTCTAGCTTCAAAAACATAAGGTTTTGAGGTTAGAGCACCTACAGGACAAAGATCAATAACATTTCCGGATAATTCTGATTGCACTGACTGTTCAAGATATGTTGTAATTTGCATATCTTCACCTCTTCCTATCGCTCCTAATTCAGGCACTCCAGCAACTTCAGTTGCAAATCTCACACACCGTGTACAGTGAATACATCTTGTCATTTGAGTTTTAATTAAAGGACCCATATTTTTATCTGGAACTGCCCTTTTATTTTCCTTAAATCTTGATTTATCTATTCCATAAAACATAGATTGATCTTGAAGGTCACATTCACCTCCTTGGTCACAAACGGGACAATCTAAAGGATGATTTGCTAATAAAAATTCCATGACACCTTTTCTTGATTTCTCAATTTTGGGAGTATTAGTTTTTATAACCATTCCATCTGCAGCCGGCATTGCACAAGAGGCAATTGGTTTAGGAGATTTTTCCATTTCAACTAAACACATTCTACAATTACCAGCAATTGATAATTTTTCATGATAACAAAATCTTGGAATTTCAGCTCCAGCTTTTTCACATGCTTGAAGAACTGTTAAACCTTCTTCAACTTCAACCTCTATATCATTCACTTTTAATTTAAGCATTTTTATCTAATAAGTGTTGATCTACTAGATAAGGAATATTTTTATTATCCTTAACTATTGGATCAAATTTATTTCTTTTTTTTATTTCATCTTTAAAATGTCTCAATAAACCTTGGACTGGCCATGAAGATCCTTCACCAAATGCGCAAATAGTATGTCCTTCAATTTGTTTGGTTACATCACCAAGCATTTCTATTTCATCTCTGGAAGCTTCACCTTTTGCCATTCTTTCAAGCATTCTCCACATCCAACCTGATCCTTCTCTACAAGGTGTACATTGACCACAACTTTCATGTTTATAAAATCTTGCAATTCTAGCCATACATTTAATAATATCCTGGTCATTATTAATTACGACAATCCCAGCTGTACCCAATCCACTTTTTTCAGCCATTAAGGAATCAAAATCCATAGTTAATGTTTCACATTTTTCTTTAGGAATTAAAGGCATTGAGGAGCCACCAGGAATAACAGCTTTTAAATTATCCCAACCTCCAATAACGCCTCCAGCATGAACTTCTATTAATTCTTTTAAAGGTATGTTCATTTCTTCCTCAACATTACATGGATTATTGACATTTCCAGATATACAAAAAATCTTTGTACCTGTATTTTTTTCTCTACCAAGAGAAGCAAACCATTTACCTCCTCTTCTAAGAATTGTTGGAACTACAGCAATAGTTTCAACATTGTTAATTATTGTAGGACATCCGTAAAGTCCTATTAATGCAGGAAAAGGTGGTTTTAATCTTGGTTGACCTTTATTACCCTCTATACTTTCAAGTAATGCTGTCTCCTCACCACAAATATAAGCACCTGCACCATAATGAATATAAATATCTAAATCCCATCCTGTTCCAGCTGCATTTTTGCCAATTAAATTTTTCTTATAAGCTTCGTCAATAGCAGCTTGAAGTTTTTGTCCATCGATAAAATATTCACCTCTTATATAAATATAACAAACATGAGCCTGTACAGCATAAGAGGCAATCAAACATCCTTCAATTAATTTATGAGGTTCAAATCTTAATATGTCTCTATCTTTACAAGTTCCTGGTTCGGATTCATCTCCATTAATCACTAAATAGTGAGGTCTTGATCCAACTTCCTTGGGTGCAAAAGACCACTTTAACCCAGTTGGAAAGCCAGCTCCTCCTCTACCTCTTAGTTGGGATTCTTTAATTTCATTAATTATCCAATCTCTACCTTTATCAGTAAGCTCTTTAGTATTAAGCCAGTCACCTCTTTTTTGAGATGAACTCAAATCGGAACCCAAATCATTATATAAATTTTGAAATATTCTATCTTGATCCTTAAGCATTTTTTAAATCCATTAGTGTTTTTCTATTATTTTCAGGCTCATTATTTATTCTTCCCCTATAAGAACCAGGTTTGGGTGTTTCACCATTTAAAATTTTATCTAAAATTTTTAAAGTTTTTTCTTTGTCTAGATCTTCATAATAATCATCATTTATTTGCATCATTGGAGCATTAACGCAAGCACCCAGGCATTCAACTTCTGTCCAAGAACAGCTCTTGTCATTTGAAAGTTCAGACTCATTTTCTGAAATTTTTTCTTTACACGCCTCAACCAATTTATTTGCACCTCTAATCATACATGGTGTTGTTGTGCAAACTTGAACAAAGTATTTGCCTACAGGAGATAAATTATACATTGAATAGAAAGTTGCTACCTCATAAACTTTTATATAAGGCATATTTAAGAACTTCGCGATATATTTCATTGCTGCTAAAGGTATCCAATTATTATTTTGCTTTTGAGCTATATATAGTAATGCCATAACTGCACTCTGTTGTTTACCTTTAGGATATTTCGCAACCATTGCTTTTGCTGCCTCAAGCGAGGAGGAACTAAATTCAAAATTTTCTGGCTGATTTTTGGCAGGTCTTTTTAAACTCATCTATCTACCTCTCCAAAAACAATATCTAGGGACCCTAATACTGCAGGAACATCTGCCAACATATGACCCCTAATTAAATAATCCATAGACTGTAAATGAGAAAATCCTGGTGCCCTAATTTTACATTTATAGGGTTTACTAGAGCCATCTGAAATTAAGTATACTCCAAATTCACCTTTGGGAGCCTCAACAGCCGTATAAATTTCATCTTTTGGAACTCTATATCCCTCTGTAAATAATTTAAAATGATGAATTAAAGCCTCCATAGATTGTTTGATTTCTTTTTTTGATGGAGGTGTTATTTTTCCATCTAGAGTTTTAATAGGGCCTTTTTCCATTTTGGCTAAACATTGTTTAATAATTGATACACTTTCTTTCATTTCTTCAATTCTACACAAATATCGATCGTAACAATCACCGTTTTTTCCTACGGGAATTTTAAATTCTAACTGTTCGTAGCAATCATATGGTTGTGATTTTCTCAAATCCCAAGGAACACCAGAACCTCTGATCATAACTCCTGAAAAAGAATAATCCAAAGCATCTTCCTTAGTAACGACTCCAATATCTACATTTCTTTGTTTAAAAATTCTGTTGTCTGTTAAGAGATTCTCTAAATCATTTATTATTTTTGGAAAACTTTCACAAAATTTAGCTATATCATTTTCCAAACCAGCAGGTAGATCTTGATGTACACCCCCAGCTCTAAAATAATTAGCATGTAGTCGTGAGCCAGAGGCTCTTTCGTAAAACGTCATTAAAGTCTCTCTTTCTTCAAAACCCCACAAAGATGGTGTTAATGCCCCTACATCTAAAGCCTGGGTAGTTACATTTAAAATATGACTTAAGATTCTTCCTATTTCACAAAACATAACCCTTATAAATTGCGCTCTAATAGGAACTTCAATATTTAATATTTTCTCTACAGCTAGTGCAAAAGCATGCTCTTGGTTCATTGGAGCCACATAATCAAGTCGGTCAAAGTACGGTACGGCTTGCATATAAGTTTTATTTTCAATTAATTTTTCAGTACCTCTATGCAATAAACCAATATGAGGATCTGCTTTTTCAACGACTTCACCATCTAACTCTAAAATTAGTCTTAATACGCCGTGAGCAGCGGGATGTTGTGGGCCAAAGTTTAAATTTAAGTTTTTAATTTTTTTTGTCATCTGTATTTGTTTGTTCTTTAATGTATTGAGTTCCTTCCCATGGGCTCTCGTAATCAAAATTTCTGTAATTCTGCTCTAGTTTAACTGGCTCATTAATAACTTTTTTTTGTTCCTCGCTATATCTAACCTCAGAATGACCAGTTAATGGAAAATCTTTTCTCAAAGGATGGCCCTCAAAGCCGTAATCTGTAAGAATTCTTCTCAAATCAGGGTGGTTTTTAAAATTAACCCCATACATATCAAAAACTTCTCTTTCCATCCAATTAGCTGCGGGGAAAATTGATGTTAAAGAGTTGATAACTTCATTTTCATTAATAAAATAACTTAGAATTATTCTTTGATTAAATTCATGACTTAAAAATAAATATACAACTTTAAATCTTTGCGCTTTTTCAGGATAATCAACAACAGTTATGTCTATAAGCTGCCTAAATTTTGTATCTTTGTTTGTTTTCAAAAATAAAGTGACATCTATTAAGTCATCTTTATCTATTTCTATATAAATTTGATTATGTTTTATTTCAGTGTTATTAATTTTAGTTGCTAACTCTGAATTAATTTTTTTTTCTAAGTCAATTAGATTTATCATTTTATCTATTAAACGAACCCTTGTTTCTAATTTTTTTTTGTAATTGCATTATTCCATACAAAAGTGCCTCAGCTGAGGGCGGACATCCAGGAACATAAACATCGACAGGTACTATTCGATCACAGCCTCTCACGACAGAATAGGAATAGTGATAATAGCCTCCACCGTTAGCGCAACTCCCCATAGATATTACATATCTTGGTTCTGGCATTTGATCATAAACTTTTCTTAGTGCGGGCGCCATTTTATTTGTGAGAGTTCCAGCAACAATCATTACATCTGATTGTCTTGGTGATCCTCTTGGTGCTGCCCCAAATCTTTCTAAATCATATCTTGGCATTGCTGTCTGCATCATTTCTACTGCACAACAAGCAAGACCGAAAGTCATCCAATGAAGAGAGCCTGCTCTAGACCAATTGATTAAATTATCAAGAGAAGTTGTAATGAAACCATTTTTCCCAAAATCTTCAGCAAGTTGTTTAAATTCTTCGGGTATTTGTTCTGTTTTGTTATTCATTTTATTAATTATCATTCCCAATCTAATGCGCCCTTTTTCCATTCATAAATAAAACCAATTGTAAGTATAAATAAAAAAATCATCATTGAAGAAAAGCCAAGTATTCCAATATTACCGAGTGATATTGCCCAAGGAAATAAAAATGCAATTTCTAAATCAAAAATAATAAAAAGAATTGCAACTAAATAAAATCTGACATCAAATTCCATTCTAGAATCTTGAAAAGGTTCAAAACCACATTCATATGCAGATAATTTTTCTGGGTCTGGATTTTTTGGAGAAAGGATAAAATTGATTACAATAAATGCACAACTCAAGCCTAAAGCTATAATAAGGAATAAAATTATCGGCAAGTATTCTTTTAAAAAATCCGCAGTCATATTGTTAGTTATATATTAATCTTTGAATAAGAAAATTCCGATAAGATTCATACTATAGTTGTTTTTTTTATAAAATTAAAGTTTAAATATCACAGCTAAATAAACAGTTTATATAGTTGTTTTTAAACTTATTTATAGTGCAAATTGGTCACGTATTTTTTGGCTTATTTATTAACTCAATCATAATTTTGAGAATCGTTATCATTAAGTGGCGGGAGTGAAGGGACTCGAACCCTCGACCTATCGCGTGACAGGCGATCGCTCTAACCAACTGAGCTACACCCCCACATATGATACATTTTGGTGGGCAGTAAAGGACTCGAACCTTTGACCCCCTCGGTGTAAACGAGATGCTCTACCAACTGAGCTAACCGCCCCAAAATGATGATTACTAATACATCAAGGTTTGAAAAATGTAAATTGATTATTATTGAATACTTGCTTGAGATTTATCTTCTTTTTTTGAAATATCAACTTCTACCCATTCGGTCTTTTTAAGTTCTTTAGTTAAAGCAATTTTTAAAGCCTCATCAGCATATTCTACTGGTGTAATCTTAATCTCATCAATTATTTTTTTTGGCATATCAACTAAATCTTTTTCATTCTCTTTTGGAATTAAAACTTCTTTTATTCCAGCTCTATGAGCTGCAATTAATTTTTCTTTTAATCCACCAATAGGTAAAACTTGACCAGTTAAGGTAACTTCACCAGTCATCGCAACATCTCTTTTTACAGGAATATTTGTTATCGAAGAAACTATTGATGTCACCATTCCTATGCCTGCTGATGGGCCATCTTTAGGAGTTGCGCCTTCTGGAACGTGAATATGGAAATCTTTCTTTTCGAATAAAGGGGGAATAATTCCATACTCTAGGCATTTTGATCTAACAAAAGACTTTGCTGCTTTAACAGACTCTTGCATTACATCCCCAAGTTTACCAGTAATTTGCATTCTTCCTTTACCTGGCATAGTCGCTGTTTCAATCTTTAATATCTCTCCACCATATTCTGTCCAAGCTAAACCTGTAACTATTCCGACTCTATTTTCATTTTCTAATTCACCTGATTTATATTTAGGTACTCCTAAAAAATCAGATAAATTTTCTTTATTAATTTTGACTTCTTTTTCTTCTCCAGAAACAACTTTCTTTACAACTTTTCTAGCTACTTTAGAAATTTCTCTCTCTAAATTCCTAACACCAGACTCCTTAGTGTAACTTCTAATGATTTCTTTAATGATATCATTTTCTAAATTCATCTCTTTTTCTTTAACACCGTTATCTTTAATTTGTTTTGGCAATAAGTATTTATTGGCTATATTTATTTTTTCATCTTCTGTATAACCAGCTAGTCTTATAACTTCCATTCTATCCAATAGGGGCGGAAGAATATTTAAGGTGTTAGCTGTTGTTACGAACATTACATCAGATAAATCATAATCAACTTCAAGATAATGATCATTAAAAGATGTATTCTGTTCAGGGTCTAAAGCCTCTAAAAGAGCAGAAGAGGGATCACCTCTATAATCATTTCCTATTTTATCAATTTCATCTAATAAGATTAATGGATTTTTAGTTCCAGCTTTTTTCATCATCTGAATTATTTTTCCTGGTAGAGATCCAATGTAAGTTCTTCTATGACCTCTAATCTCTGCTTCATCTCTCATCCCACCAACAGACATTCTCACAAATTCTCTATTTGTAGCTTTCGCAATAGACTTACCTAAAGATGTTTTTCCTACACCGGGAGGTCCAACTAAACATAAAATTGGTCCTTTTATTTTTTCCATTCTTTTTTGGACAGCTAAAAACTCAATTATTCTTTCTTTTACTTTTTCAAGTCCAAAGTGATCTTTATCAAGAACTTCTAAAGCTTTTTTTAAATCAATATCAACAGCGCTTTTTTTAAACCAAGGAAGTTCAGTCATCCAATCAAGATAATTTCTAACTACTGTGGCTTCAGCAGACATTGGACTCATATTTTTTAATTTTTTTAATTCTTGTAAACATTTTTTTTCGACTTCTTTGGGCATTTTTGCCTTGAGAATTGCTTTATTTAAACTTGTACTTTCGTCCTTACCATCTTCAATTTCACCTAATTCTTTTTGAATAGCCTTAAGTTGTTCGTTTAAGTAATATTCTCTTTGAGTTTTTTCCATTTGAGTTTTAACTCTTCCTCTAATTCTTTTTTCAACACCAATAATACTTGTTTCATTTTCCATTATCTTAATAATTGCGTTTAATCTTTTTTTAACATCTACCGTTTCAAATATTTGTTGTTTCTCAGATATTGTTGCAGTGATGTGGGATGCGATATTATCTGCTATTTGAGAAGGATCTTTTAACTGTTTAATGCTATTTATTGTTTCACTAGAAATTTTTTTATTTATAGAGGTTAGTTTTTCTAATCTTCTTAGAGCTGTTACTGCTAAAGGATATAAATCTTCACCTTCATTAGTAACATCATTAAATGGAGTATAGTCACACAGAATGAATTTTTCATTGTCTTTAATATCTACAATTTTTACTCTTTTGATACCTTCAACTAAAACTTTAACTGTTCCATCCGGTAATTTGAGAAGTTGAAGTATGCTTCCTTCACAACCATACATAAAAATATCTGTTTTTTTTGGATCATCAATTTCAGAATTTTTTTGAGTGACTAGTATTATTTTTTTATCTTTTTTCATCACTTCGTTTAGAGCGGAAATTGATTTATCTCTGCCAACGAATAATGGGATTACCATACTTGGAAAGACTACAATATCTCTCAAAGGGAGAAGTGGTGATGAAATTTTTACATCCATATCATGAATATGGATATTATAATTTATATTGCAATACCTTTTTATTAGTTATTAAGGATATTACGCCGCTGATGTCTTGGTAGATTTAGATTTATTGTCTGTTTTTGAGTGAACTATAATTGGCTGAGATTGACCTTTTACGACTGAGGCATCAACAATAACTTCTTCTATATTTTCTTGACTTGGAAGATCATACATGGTTTTTAATAAAATATTTTCTAAAATTGATCTTAGTCCTCTTGCCCCAGTTTTTTTGCTTATTGCCTTAAGAGCAATTTCTTTTAATGCTGTATCTTTGAAAGTTAGTTTTGCACCATCTAATTTAAATAATTCCTGATATTGTTTGATTAGAGAATTCTTCGGTTCTTGAAGTATCTTAATTAAAGATTTTTCATCTAAGTCTTCTAGAGTAGCTATCATTGGAAGCCGGCCGATGAATTCTGGTATTAAACCATATTTTAATAAGTCCTCTGGTTCTAAACCTTTCATCCATTCACCAGTTTTTTTATCTTGAGTATTCTTTACATCAGCTCCGAAACCAATTGAAGTTCCTTTGTCTCTTTGAGATATAATTTTATCTAAACCAGCAAAAGCTCCACCACAAATAAATAAAATATTAGTTGTATCGACTTGAAGAAATTCTTGTTGAGGATGTTTTCTTCCACCCTGAGGGGGAACACTAGCAACTGTTCCTTCCATAATTTTTAATAAAGCTTGTTGAACACCTTCTCCAGAAACATCTCTAGTTATAGATGGGTTCTCAGATTTTCTACTAATCTTATCTACCTCATCTATATATACTATTCCTCTTTGCGCTTTTTCAACATTATAATCTGCAGCTTGTAATAATTTTAAAATAATATTTTCGACGTCCTCACCAACATATCCAGCTTCTGTTAATGTTGTTGCGTCAGCCATTGTAAATGGAACGTCAAGTATTCTGGCAAGAGTTTGAGCTAATAAGGTTTTTCCACAACCTGTAGGACCTACAAGAAGTATATTTGATTTTGCAAGCTCAACATTTTTACTAGTTTTATTTTCATAATTTAATCTTTTATAGTGGTTATGAACTGCAACTGATAAAACTTTTTTCGCATGTGCTTGTCCAATTACATAATCATCTAAAACTGAACAAATCTCTTTTGGAGATGGTAGTCCGTCTTGGTGCTTAACAAAGGTATCTTTACTTTCCTCTTTTATTATATCCATACAGAGTTCAACACATTCATCACAAATAAACACTGTTGGACCAGCAATTAATTTTCTAACTTCGTGTTGGCTTTTGCCACAAAAAGAACAATACAAAATATTTTTATTATTAGTGCTCATAAAATTTAAAACGAATCAATTTAAATACTTTATTATAATTGACTCATACTAATCAAGTTTGGAATAGTAATAATTCAATATATGGTATTTTAAGATCTTTTCTCTACTACTTCGTCTATAAGTCCGAAAGATTTAGCTGCATCTGCAGTCATAAAATTGTCTCTTTCAAGAGCAGTTTTAATTTCATCAACTGATTTACCGGTGTGTTTAGAATAGATTTCATTCAATCTCTTTTTTAAAGACAAAACCTCATTGGCATGGATCTCAATATCTGTAGCTTGTCCCTGAAATCCTGCTGAAGGCTGATGTACCATTATTCTTGAGTTTGGTAATGAAAATCTTTTACCTTTTGTTCCTGCTGCTAACAAAAAAGATCCCATTGATGCTGCTTGCCCAATACATAAAGTTGAAACATCAGGTTTGATATATTGCATGGTATCATAAATTCCTAAGCCTGATGTGACTAAACCACCTGGACTATTTATATATAAATAAATTTCTTTTTTTGGATCTTCAGCTTCTAAAAATAATAATTGCGCAGTAACTAGAGAAGCAACACCATCATTAATCTGACCTGTTAAAAAAATTATTCTTTCTTTTAATAGTCTTGAATAAATGTCATATGCCCTTTCACCTCTATTTGATTGTTCTACAACCATTGGCACAAGATTACTCATATGTTCAGATAATTTATTAATCATAAAAGTTGATTCGCTCTACTTATACAACTTGAGATTACTTTTTGCTAACTTTTTTTACTTTTTTCTTTACTGTCTTAACTTTTGAGGATTTTGTGGCTGATTTTTTGGGACTTGTTTTTTTGGTTTCGGTCTTTTTTTGTTTGTTTTTGATTTCCTCTTTATTTGTATTTAACTGTTGATTTTGAGACTCTTTGAGAATTTTTTCAGCCTCATCTTTTGTAATTTCTTTTTTAGAGGATTTACCTTTTTGTTTAATAGCGTTTAAGATTTTTTCTTCATAGACGGTACCTCTTAAACTAGCTAATGCATTAGGATTCTTTTTATAAAAATCCATAACCATCTTTTCTTGACCTGGCATCATTTGTATTTGTTTTTGTACTTCCATTTGAAGTTCTTGCTCTGTAACTTTTATCTGGTTTTGTTCGCCAAACTCATTTAAGATTAAGCCGACTTTAATTCTTTTTTTTGCAATTTCTTCAAAATTACCTTTACTTTTTTTTGCATCCTCTTCTGACATACCTTGAGAAAGTATTTTTATCTCTTCTGCAAGTAAATTTTCTGGTATCTCATTTACTTTAAATTTTTCTATTTCTTTCAATATTTGATTTTTAGTCAGTCGATCTAAAGAATTTTTATACTCATCATTAATCTGTTTTGATATTAAAGTCTTAAGATCATTTAAATCTTTAGCTCCTAAATTTTTGGCAAACTGATCGTCAATTTTTACTTCTTCTGGATTTTTGATTGCTGAAATTAAACATTTAAATTTTGCTTTTTTGTTAATTAATTCTTTTTCTGGAAAGTTTTCAGGAAGTATAGCTTCTACAATTTTTTCATCACCTTTTTTTACACCAACCAATTGTTTATCAAAACCTTTTAAAAATAAATCTTTACCAAGTGTTAATTGTGTATTTTTTCCCTCGCCACCTTTGAAAGTTTTTTCGTCGATTGTTGCATTATAATCAAAAATAACTAAGTCTCCTTCTTTTGCTGCTACATTATCTGCAGCATCTTTGAAGTTTGGTTGATTTTTTGCAATTTCTTTAATTCTTTTATCGGTCTCTGCTTGATCTATCTTTACTGAATATTCATCAAATTTAATATTCTCTATTGATTTTAATTCAACTTTAGGAAGTTCTGTTACTGACAAAATATATTCTAAATCTTTGTCTTCTCCGTAAGTTTTAAGATCTAATTTAGGTTGTCCTGCTGGTTTAATTTTGTTTTCCTCTAGTGCTTTAGTTGAGGTTTCTTTTAAAACTTTATCCAAAACTTCTCCAAAAACTGCTTTACCAAACTGCCTTTTTAAAACTTCTCTTGGTACTTTACCTGGTCTAAAACCTTTAAGATTAACAGTACTTTTAATCTCTTCATATTTTTCATTCATGTAATTATTCATTGTCTTTTTATCGACAAAAACTTTTACATCTTTGTTTAACCCTTTTTTATTTTCTACAGTTACTTTCATAATTTAAATGGTAGGGCGAAAAGGACTCGAACCTTCACAGATTGCTCTATCGGTTCCTAAGACCGACGCGTCTACCAATTCCGCCATCGCCCCACAAATTCAAAAAGGTTTATATATTATTGAAACTATTTGTCCAACGACAATTGTTGCAAATTATATTAATTTTACCTATTAATAATAGTATGATTATTTCACCATGTATAAGTATTTGTAAAACTGATCCAAGTACAGGGTATTGTTATGGTTGTGGGCGAAATAATGATGAAAAAAAAATCTGGAAACTTGAAGATACAACTGATGATTGGAAAAAAGAAAATATTGAAATTATAAAAAAAAGGTTAACAGGATGGCAATTAAAAAGTTTTGAAGAGTCATATACTTATAAAATTGAAAATGGTATTTCTTTATTTAAAAAAGGTTTGAAAAAATGAGTAAAACTTCAATAGTTATTATAATCTATATTATTGGTCTTATATTTGGGGCTTTAGTTCTTAAAATTTGGAGCGCAGATACAAGTATTTTAAAAGGTCTTTTAGGCTTAGGTTGGACAGCTCTTCTTTTGATAGGAATATTTTTTGCCGAAAAAAATGATAAAAATTAGATACTTTTTTATTCTTTTTCTTATTATTCTACCTTTTCAAAGTTTGAAATCAGAAATAATAATTATGAGTTCATGCGATGACAAGCAAGATGAATTTTTAAAAAATGAATACATCCTCAATCTTAACGAATTAATAATGACACGAAATTATGTTTATAAAGAAAAAACATATCAAAAATATAGATTAACAGACTTAAGTGTTAAAAAATCAAATACTTATATAAGAAATATATATGAAGAAGATGGAAAAATTTTAACTCATAAACATGGATATCCTCAATTTTATACACAAATTTTATTTGAAAAAGGAAAACAAGAAATTTATATAAAAACTGTTTTAAATGATGAGGTAGGTGTTTCAAAAATTTCTACGTGTGAAAAGATAGAAAAATTTGACCAGGAGAGTTAATTTTTTTTCTTATTTTTGATAAAATTTTTTCTTTTACTTCCAAATCTACTATTAGTTATATTGCTCCTATGTTTAGCATAAGCTTGTTTTTGTGCCTGTTTCATGGCTCTTTTTGAAGACATAATATCTAATAATTTATTTCTATAGTGCCTATAATATTAAAATTTTTGTCAGAAACAACTATTTCACCTGATGATGGGCCATAATTTAAAACTTCAGATATCAACACATAATGAGTTATTAAAATTAAATTTTTATCAATTTTTAATTTGTTTATATAATTATTCAATTCTTTAACTTGTTTATCTTTATTTTTAGCATATTTAGAACTGTAAAAAGAATTTAAGAAACTCTTTGTAGAAAAATTTTGAAATGCAATTTTTGCTGTTTCTTTACATCTACACCATTCGCTTGATAAAACTTTATCTATTTTAATCTTATTTTTTAAAAAAAATTCTCCAATATATTTTGCTTGTCTTCGTCCTTCATTGCTTAAATTTCTTTGAGTAGAACAATCGTTTAAATTGAAATTATCCGGATCTCCACTTCCAGGTGCATATGCATGTCTAATAAATATTAATTTACCACCCTCTTCAAGTTGGTTAATCAAATTTTTATTTGAATCTGCTTTAATAGATGTAGTTATAGATATAAATATGATTATAAGAATATTTAAAAATTTCATTTATGTACATTAGATTAAATAATTTAAACAAAACAATAGTTAACTGTAAGAAATGTCCAAGATTAGTAAAATTTGTTAATAAAGTAAGCACTAATAAAAGAAAACAAAATATTAACGAAGTATACTGGGGAAAACCTGTTCCAGGATTTGGAAATTTAAACTCAAAATTAGCTATCATAGGTCTTGCACCTGCAGCGCATGGTGGAACGCGAACCGGCAGAGCATTTACTGGAGATAAATCAGGAGATTTTTTATTCAAATGCTTATATGAAGTAGGAATTTCAAATTTACCATTTTCAAAAAATTTAAATGATAATTTAAAATTAGATTCTACATATATCACTAATATTCTTAAATGCGTTCCTCCTGAAGATAAGCCACTTAGTAATGAAATATCAAATTGTTCAAATTTTTTTGATGAAGAAATATTATCTCTAAAAAAACTTAGAGTAATTGTAGCTTTAGGGAAAGTAGCTTTTGATAATTGTACAAAATTATATAAACAAAAATTTAATATTAAAAAAAAATTTATTTTCAAACATGGTAAGACACAAATGTTACCTAATGGCTTAATTATATTATCGAGCTATCATCCAAGTCCAAGAAATGTAAATACTAAACTTATTTCAAAAAAGATGATGGTAAATTTATTTAAAAAAGCAAAAAAACTTGCTAAGTTTTAATACTATTACAAAAATAAGGTTTAAATTTTAAGTATATTTCTTCTGGAATTTTAACTGGCTTAGTATCTTTATTTATAAAGACTAAATGAATTTGAGCTTCAACTATTATTTCCTCATCTTTTGTAATTATTTGATTCATAAAAAAAGAAGTCTTGGTGATTGATTTAATAAATGACCTCACAGTCAACTCATCTTCTAAGTGAGCTGATTTTTTATATTCAATATTGCATGATTTAACAATTATTAAAGAATTAAATTGTTCTAGAATCTTTTTATTACTAAAACCAATCGAAAATAAAGCTTCTGTTCTTGCCCTTTCAAGATATTTTAAATAGTTGGCATAATAAACAACACCACCAGAATCCGTATCTTCATAATAAACTCTTAGCTTATGAAAAAAATTTTCATGCATAAAAAGATAATATCAAATAATTAATTGGCTGAAAAATATATATTCTGATAATATGCTATTACTTTCATTTTTGAGTTGTCAGTATCGGACATTATAGCTAGTCCATCTAGCTGATTTACATTTAAATTGTGAAACTTTTTAAAATCCTCTTTAACATTTGCTTTGACTGTGACCCACTCATTAAAATTGGTATTAGTACTAGCTAAAACATTGTCTATTGATTTTTTTGTATAAGGACTCGGTGAATTAAATCCAATTTCATTATTACTCGAAAAAACATAATTAATTGCTCTATTTGAAAGTGGCGTAGCACCCGTTTTTTTAATTACAAATACCCTTGCAGCAAAATCATGTCCTTTTTTCGTATTTTCTTTAATGCCAGGCAAATCCTTCTCTATCTTCCACGTTATGTTAATGAAGGGAGTTTTATTTAGATCAATTTTCACTTCTTTACCCAATCCAGAAGCAGCATTATCGGCCTCTGCTTTTAAAAAATTTCCATTTTCATTTGAACCAACTGTGTAAATAGTATTATTTTTTGCTCCTCTAACCTTTCGAACTTCTAATTGGGAAAGCTCTATCTCAGTAAAATCAAAAATTTTAACCTCATTTGCATGACTTGAACTAACGAGGATAATGATCCCTAAGAAAATTTTTAAAATTAATTTCATTTTATAATTTTTTTAAAAAAAAATTGTTAATACATTATTTTGACAAAATTTAAACATTCAAAAATCAACTTTTGTGTCTAAATACAAAATATGAAGACAATTTCCATTTTTATCTTATTAATTTACTGGTCAATCATGATTTTTGCTCCAGTAATGTCTAAAGATATTAAATTCGGTAGAGCAAAGATTAATCAAACAAAGATAATTGATCAAAAACCTCGAAGTTAATAAGTAGATCGACCGCCACTTATATCAAAAACTGCAGCTGTGGAAAAAGTATTCTCCTCTGAAGAAAGCCAGCAAACTAATGATGTAAATTCTTCAACTTCAAGAAATCTGCCCCTTGGGACCTTCGACAACATTCTTTGAACATGCTCTTTGGTCATTTGATCTAAAATTCGTGTTTTAGCGCCTGCGGGTGTTACTGCATTTACAGCTATATTTTTATCAGCTAATTCTTTACCTAATGATTTTGTAAGTCCTATTGCGCCAGCTTTTCCAACACTATATGCGCTAGCATTAGCATTACCATCTTTTCCTGCTACTGAAGCAACATTCACAATTCTACCATAGTTATTTTTAATCATATTTGGAACTATAGCTCTGCAGCAATTAAAAGTTCCCATCAAATTTATATCAACAACCTTTTTCCAAATTTCTATATCATATTCCCAAAGAGTAGCAGTTGGACCAGTTATGCCAGCATTATTAATCAAAATATCAATATTAGAGTTTTTTGTAATTTCTGTTACTGCCTTATCAACTTCACTATAATTAGACACATCCACTATATTTGAGCTTAGATTTGAGTTATTTAAATTTTTCAAAGATTTCTCAACCATCTCAGGGTCTATATCCCAAATTATTACCTTAGCACCTGAATTTAAAAATCTTTTAGCTATATCTAGACCAAAACCTTGGGCGCCGCCTGTAATTACTGCAGTCCTATTTTTAAAATTAAAAGAAATCTTATTCATTTTATTAATCCTTTGCTAAGAGATAATAAGTAATTGATGAGATAAATGCACCTATTATCCACGCAAAAGATTGAAGAAACATTAAATCTGAATTCCAGATTGTAGAAGCAGAAAATATAAATCCTATTATTAATGAATATATACCTTTTATATGCCATCCAGCTGAAAAATAATAAGATCCTGTGCTTTCTAAAGAATATATATCTTTATTAATTAAATTACCTTTTTTAACTAAATAATAATCTGAAATCATTATACCAAATAATGGTCCAAAAAAAGCTGCCGCAGTATCAACAAATGCTAAAATGCCTATCTGACTTAAGAAGGTTAACCAAAAAACTCCAATTAAAAAACCAACAATAGCAATTATAAAGCTTGAACTTTTTAATGATAGAGCGCTAGGACTAAAATTAATTAATGAATATTGTGAAGGTATAAAGTTTGCAATCAAGTTTGTTGACGCAGAAGCTATTAAAATAAAAATTAAAACTAATACTGTTATAAGTAAATCGTTTAATTTACCAATTATATCAGTTGGATTTGTAAATATTTTGTCCAAATTTTCTGGATTTTGTTTTAAAAAAGCGTCTGCACCAATTACGATAAATAAAGCAAAAAATGAAAATATTATTAAATTTAAAATTAAACTAAAATTTCCTTTTTTTAATTCTTTTTCATCTTTGACATATCTTGAAAAATCACCAAAACTTAAAATTATAATTGAAAAATACGTAAAAATTGTTCCTGTCACGGTAATTAAAGGTATAAAATTATCTTTTTCAACAAAATTTCCTAAATCTAAAGTATTAACGAACGCGTTTGTTGTAAATTTTACATCACTTAATAAGACTGCAAAAAAGAATATAATCATTCCTAAATAAACACTCAAAGCAGAAAATTTTATTAATTTTTTATTAAAATTCATTCCAAGACTGAATAAAATAAACTGCAAAATCATTGCAATTGATATTGAAGCCCAGTCAATAATATTTAGTCCAAGTAAAAAAACTAGAAAAATTTCTTGTTCCAAAAAACTTTTGTCATATGAAAAAATTGCTATTCTTACAAGATAGCTGAATGCTTTTGATAAAAAATATGTTTGAATCCCAAACATAAATATTCCAACAACAGACCTTAAAAACCCAAAATATTTAGCTCCTCTAAAACCAAGTGAGGATCTTAATAAAACTACAAATGGAAGACCAAACTTTTGAGATGGTTTACCAATTAAATTTGAAAAAAAATAAACTAAAATTGAGGCAAGGATAGTGCCAAATAAAACTACGAAAGTGTTCAAATCATAAATTACATAAAGAGATGTGATCAAAGAAAAACCAATAATACTCTGTATGTTTACACCCCAAAAACAAAATAAATCTGTCCAATTCCAAACTTTATTACTTGGATTGACTGTAACCAAATCCCAGTTGATTAATGTTTTTTTTGATTTTTGTTGACTCACAATAGCAATATAAAACTAAAATATTCTACTG
The DNA here is from genome assembly GCA_902632515.1 of uncultured Pelagibacteraceae bacterium. The sequence goes on along the minus strand of CACPDA010000004.1, from coordinate 30,556 downwards.
TCCATACAAGAGAGTTGGTAACCAAAGTGCAATTTTTGGAAATATTATGATTAGAATTAATCCAAAAACTTGTAGAACCATAAACTGCATCATTCCATAATAAATGTCCTTAAGATCCCATTCTGGTACAACACCTTTTAAAAAATATGCTGAAAGAGCCACTGGAGGTGAGAGCCAGGCGGTTTGTAAATTTACAGCAACTAATATTGCAAACCAAGTTAAATTAAATCCTAATGCCTCAATTAATGGCAATATAATTGGAACGATTATCATTACTATAGGTACCCATTCTAAAGGCCATCCTAACAAAAAAATCATTACCATAACCATTGCAAGAATTAGATATTTATTCATTTCAAGACCTAATAGAAACTCAGTTAATAAAGTTGGAGTTCCTAATCTTGCAAAAACAGCACCAAAAAAATTCGAAGCTGCAACTAAAACCATTATCAAAGCGGTTATCTCTAGTGTTTTAACTAACGCTTCTTGTAATTTTTGAAGAGTTAATTTTTTATAAGCTATTGAAAGAAGTAAAGCACCCATAGCTCCACATCCTGCTGCCTCTGTTGGTGTTGCAAATCCAAATAAAATACTTCCTAATGCCGCAAATACTAAAGCTGCTGGTGGCACTAACCCTAAAAAAAATTCAATCCATACATCCTTCATACTCGCAGCTCTCATATCTTCAGGTATGACTGGTCCTAATTTAGGATTAATCATACATCTAATTGTTGTGTAACCTGCGTATAAACTTGCAAGAAGAATTCCAGGTAAGATTGCAGCAGCAAACAAATCTATTACTGGAATTTCCATTATGGGCCCCATAACAACCAACATAATGCTTGGTGGAATTAATATCCCTAAAGTTCCTCCAGCAGTGATAGTTCCAGCTGCCAGTCTGACATCATAACCAGATCTATTCATAGATTTTGCAGCCATAATTCCAAGAATTGTAACAGAGGCACCAACAATTCCTGTTGCTGCAGCAAATATTACGGAAACAAATAAAACAGCGTAGTATAGAGATCCCTTAACTTTTGCCAACATCATTTGGAATGCCGAGAATAATCTTTCCATTAATCCAGCTTGTTCCATCATAATCCCCATAAAGACAAAGAGCGGGACTGCCGCGAGTGTCTGTTCTGTCATAACCATAGAAAATTGGAGGGTCATTAAATAAAAAACTAATTTCCCAAAACCTAAATAACCAAACACGAAACCTAAAAAAATAAGCGTAAATGAAATTGGGAAACCTACAAAGATTGCAAAAAGCATTACCCCAACCAGAATAAAGCCTAGAATTGCTGGATCTATAAATTCAGCTATCATTTAATTTCTCCAGGCCACTCTCCTTTTTTAGCTGCCCAATAACTTTTGAGTAACTCGGAAACTCCTTGAATTAATAAAAATATTATACCAATTAATAAACATGTTTTAATTGGCCACATATAGGGCATCCAAGTAGTATCCATGCCTCTTTCTCCTCTTTGAATTGACTCTCCAACAAATCCTATTGTCATATATAAAAAAACAATTAGCCCTGGAAAATAAAATAATAAATATAACCAAAAATCTATTAAACCTTGGTTTTTAATTTTAAAATTTCTGTATAAAAAATCTGCTCTAATATGAACTCCTCTTGAGAGAGCATAGCCTGCACCCAACATAAAAAGAGCTCCATATAAAAATCGACTTATGTCGTAAGCCCAAATTGTTGGGGCTAAAAATAACTTTCTTGCAAGAACCTCATATGTCATTGCAAAGATTAGTGGCATCAATATCCAACAAACTATATTGCCGATCCACTTACTAAATTTATCAATACTTGTTATAGATTTTGCCATCCATAATGGCATATCATCAGGCATTCTTCCCAAACCACCTCGCCTTTCGGCAATCATTTCATCTGAAATATCTAATTTGCTTGGTTCGTCTGCCATAAATTCAAGTTAAAAAAAATTAGAGCGGACTATAAAAGTCCGCTCTAATAAAATTAAGGTTAATTACTGATTACTTTAATGTTGCTGCGTGAGCCATTCCTAGCTTCGCATTAGACATTTGAGCACCACTCCAGAAAGGAACAGCAATATCAGCAAATTCTTTCATCGAATTATATACTTCGTTAAAGAATTTATTGTCTTTAGCATTCTTGTTTAAAGAAGCTTTAGCTGCAGCCATATATTCTGTGAAATAATCTGAAGGTGTATCTTCTAGAATTACTCCATGTTTAGTAGTTAGCTCTTGTAAAGCTTTTCCATTTTCATAGATTCTGTAACTTAAAGATTTAGCTAATGATGCATTAGCTGCAACTTCAAGAGACTTCTTCTCATGATCTGTCATCGCTTTATAAGTTTTTCCAGTAATATAAAAGTCAGCATTTACGACTACTTGGTGTAAACCTTGTAGGTAGTAGTGCTTTAATACTTTTTGGAAACCAAATGTTAAATCTGGTTTTGGACAACACCATTCAGCAGCATCAATAGTTCCTGCTTCAAGAGCTGGTAGAATATCTCCACCACCCATTGCAACAGATGCTATACCAATGTCTTTATAAGTTTGTCCTGGAATTCCTGGAGGTGTTCTGAATTTATATTTTCTAAAATCAGCCATATCTTTAATTGGTTTTGGAAACCAACCTAAAGCTTCTGGACCAACTGGTTGAATCATAAATCCTTTAATATCTCTTCCCATTTCTTTCCAAAGTTGGTCGTATAATTCTTTACCACCACCATATTGGAACCAAGATAAGAAAGCTATATTGTCGATACCTACTCCACCACCAGCTACTGGAGAACCAAATAGCATAGCTGCAGGGTGGTCACCTGACCAATAGTGTGTCCAAGCAAATCCGCAATCAATTAAACCTTTGTCTACTGCGTCTAGAGTTTCTTTAACTCCAACTACAGCACCTGCAGGTAAAATTTCGAATTTCAATGAACCACTTGTTAAAGCAGTTACAGTGTCAGTAAAGTCTTTTAACATCTTAACTTCATCAGCTTTAGTGTTAAGAACAGTCTGACATTTTAGTGTTTTCGCAGCATTAGCATTAGATACAAATCCAAGTACTAAAGTAACTGCAAATAACATTGAAATGATTTTTTTCATTATTTTTCCTCTGTTTAGTTAATTATAACGCGAGTATACAATCAGAAAAATAAAGCTGGCACAAGTGACAATTGATTAATATGAGTATAAAAACATTAAAAAACAAAAATTTAAAAAACTATTCAACTAGAAATGGAAAATTTTGATTATATAATAATTGGAGCAGGTTCTGCTGGGTGTGTATTAGCTAACCGACTTTCAGAAAATTCCTCAAATAAAGTTTTATTAATGGAAGCAGGAGGCAAAGATAACTATCCCTGGATACATATTCCAGTAGGATATTTTAAAACTATGCATAATCCATCTGTTGATTGGTGTTATAAAACTGAGCCTGACGAAAGAATGAACAACAGATCTATTCGTTATCCAAGAGGTAAAACACTTGGGGGAAGTTCATCAATAAATGGTTTACTTTATATTAGAGGTCAAAGTAGAGATTATGATATTTGGCGACAATTAGGAAATGCTGGCTGGGGATGGGACGATGTTTTACCTTATTTTATCAAAGCTGAAAATCAAGAAAGAGGTAAAGATAATTTTCATGGTGTTGGTGGACCTCTTTCAGTTTCGGATCAAAGAATTCAATTACCTTTACTAAATGAATTTCAAAATGCTGCTGAAGAGTTTGGTATTCCAAAAACAAAAGATTTTAATACAGGTGACAATTATGGATGTGGATATTTTCAAGTAACTGAAAAAAATGGTTTTAGATGCAGTACATCTGTTGGATATTTAAACCCTATTAAAAATAGGAAAAATTTATCAATTATTACAAATGCACATGTCAAAAGAATAAATTTTAAAAATAAAATTGCAAAAGAAGTTGAGTATTGGCAAGATAATGAATTAAAAAAAGCAAGTTCAAATAAAGAAATTATTCTATCCTCTGGTTCAATCGGCTCTCCTCAAATTTTACAAACATCTGGAATAGGAAACTCTCAAAAACTAAAAAATTTGGGTATAGAAATGGTACATGAATTAAAAGGTGTAGGTGAAAATTTACAAGATCACCTCATGTTCAGACCAATCTATAAAATCCATGGACTGAAATCTCTTAATAAAAAAATAAATAGCTTATTTGGAAATTTAATGATTGGCTTAGAGTATATTTTTAATCGAAGTGGTCCTATGACCATGGGAGCTAGTCAAATGTGTATGTTTGCAAAAAGTGATCCATCTTTAGAACTTCCAGATCTTCAATGGCATGTTCAACCGATGAGTATGGATACATTGGGGGCAACTAAAAATCATGATTTCCATGCTTTCACTCCAACAGTTTCAAATATTAGACCTACTAGCAGAGGTAATATTAATATTGTTGATAAAGACTCAAGAACTTATGCAAAAATAAAAATGAATTATTTATCAACAGATCATGATCGGATGGTTGCAGCTAAAGGATTAAAATTAACTAGAAAAATTGTAATGGAATCTGAGACATTTAAAAAATACAAGCCAGAGGAATATCGACCAGGCATTGACATAAATGATGATGAAGAATTAGTAAAAGCTGGCTCAGATTTTACTCAAACAATTTTTCACCCAGTTGGCACATGTAAAATGGGCCAAGATGAAATGTCTGTTGTGGATGAAAAACTTAAAGTCAGAGGAATTAAAAATTTAAGAGTAATTGATGCTTCAATCATGCCAAATATAACATCAGGAAACACTAATGCACCAACAATAATGATTGCAGAAAAAGGTGCTGATATGATACTTACAAATTAATGTTTGCTGAACTATTTACCCCAGAACAATTAACAATCTTAACTCAAATTATTCTCATTGATTTAGTTTTAGCAGGAGATAATGCAATCATTATTGGAATGGTTGCCTCGAAATTTCCATTAGAACAAAGAAAAAAGATTATTTTTTTTGGTATTGGCGGAGCTGTAATCTTAAGAATTATTTTAACTTTACTAACCGCGTATTTATTGCAAATAACAGGATTAAGACTTATTGGAGGTATTCTTTTACTTTATATTGTATACAAGCTTTATACTGATGTCATAAAAGGTTCTGATCATCCAGAAGATGTAAAAGTAGATAATTCAAGTTTTTTTAAAGCTATTTGGACAATTTTATTAGCAGACTTTACTATGAGTTTGGATAATGTTTTAGGAGTGGCAGGAGCCGCGGGCGATCATTATGGTTTATTAGTATTTGGTTTAGTCTTATCAATAGTATTAATGGCTTTTGCCGCAACATTAATTTCAAATTGGATTAAAAAATATAAATGGATCGCATGGGCAGGATTATTGGCAATTTTAATTGTTGCTATTGAATTGATTTATACAGATATTCAAATATTATTTTTATAATGTATTTAAAAAATTATAATCTTAAAAATAAAACTGCAGTAATTACGGGTGCTGGTAAAGGGATAGGTAGAGCTTGTGCAATAGCTCTAGCAGAAGCTGGTGCCAATTTAGTCATTATAAGTAGAACTAAAAAAGATTTAGATGAAGTCTCAAGACAAATAAAAAAACTAAAATCTAAATGTAAATCATATGTTTGTGATATTACGAATTATAATGAAATAAAAGACATCATAAATAAGCAACCTAAAATAGATATTTTGGTAAATAATGCTGGAAATAATATTCCAGAACATTTCACAAAAGTGAAAACTAAAAATATGGAATATCTAGTCAAGATTAATACTATAGCAACATTTAATCTTGCTCAATTATGTGCACTTAAAATGATAAAGTCTAAAAATAGAAAAAAAATTGGTGGTGCAATAGTAAATATGTCTTCGCAAATGGGACATGTGGGCGGACCTATTAGAAGTGTTTATAATATGACTAAATGGGGCTTAGAGGGATTAACTAAAGGTATGTCTTTAGATTTGGCTAAATATAACATAAGGGTAAATACTGTGTGCCCCACTTTTGTAGTAACACCAATGACTAAAAAGTTTTTAAAAAATAAAAAATTTAAACAAGAAACATTAAATAACATTCCACTTGGTAGATTTGCTGAATTATCTGAAGTATCTTCAGCAGTCGTATTTTTAGCATCAGATGCAGCATCTATGATTACAGGAACTTCATTATTAATTGATGGCGGATGGACTGCAAAATAATATTTAGATTATTTTTTATAATAATCCTAATTACTTCAACTCAAGTAAATGCGATTGAATTTAAGGGTAAATTTTTACAAGGTCATTATATTGTTGGGATTACTGATCCAAAAGCAAAAATCATAGTAGATAAAAAGAAGGTTAAAGTTTCAAAGGATGGTTATTTTGTATTTGGGCTTGATAGAGATAGAAAATTTGATCTGACTATAACAAAAATAATAAATGGGAAAAAAGAAATTATCACCAAACAAGTTCTTAAAAGGAAATATAATATTCAAAGAATAGATGGTTTAGATGAAAAAAAGGTAACACCACCTGAGTCTGTTTATAAAAGAATTAAAGAGGAAAATAATAAAATTGGCGAAGCGAGAGCAATTAATTCAGATTTGCCATTTTTTAAAAACCAATTCATTATGCCAGTAGAAGGTATCATCAGTGGGGTTTACGGAAGCCAAAGAATTTTAAACGGAAAACCTAGATGGCCTCACTATGGAATTGATATTGCTGCTAAACAAGGAACAATGATTAAATCCTCTGGTTCAGGAGTTGTTACTATGGCTGAGGATGATCTTTATTATACAGGTGGAACAATTATTATGGATCATGGTCACGGAATATCAACAATATATTCTCATCTTGAAACTGTAATGGTATCAGTTGGTGATCAGATTAACCAAGGTGATATCATAGGAACAGTTGGATCCACTGGTAGATCAACAGGACCTCATTTAGATTTCAGAGTAAATTGGTTTCAAACTCGACTAGATCCAATGTCATTAATTAACTAACAAGTTCGTAAGATAAATTGTGTTTCGTTAACATATTCCCTGCATTTTTTTCTCTCATCTTGTCCATTGTATGGTTTGTAAGATAAGTCTGGATTTAATTGTAAATAAATCAAACTGTAATAATCGTAGTGTCTATCTGTAGAGTGAGCGGTAATTATTTTATCATTTTCAAAATCAATTACTATTTGTTGTCCATATGCACCGTCCATCATTAAAATAGGTCTATCAATATCGATTGGATCAAAATGAAACTGACCACCATAACTTTGTGTGACAGTGTGATTACCTTCAAACTTGTTTCTAACACCTTCATTTTTTTCAACTCTATTTTCGTACATTGTTTTTAAATATTTACCAACACAAGTATCATTGTTCCAATGATCTAACATCAATTTTGCAATTCTTAAATAATCATATCTTTGAGCATAAAAAGAATATCTGCCGTATTCTCCAGATTTTCTATTACCAACTTTATTCTTATTTAAAGTCTTGCCAAAATAAACTCTTTTTTCAACTTTTGCATCTTCAACAAATACCTTGTGAAGTAATTTTTCCCAATCATCACCAGTTTTATAAATAACATAATTCATAACAACATTAGTAGTTAAAGCACTATAATTGTAAGTAAGACCAGGTTCTAATTGATAGTGTCGGCCGACACTATCAACACTTAAATGTTTTTTACCTTTAAAGTATTTCTTCATTACTTTTTTAATAGGAATAGTATTTGTATTTGGACTTTTACCTCTAATAGGATTGTCTTTCCTATAAAGTCTTTCACCAATTATTTCATCATCACCTGCTTGCATGTTAAGCAAATTTATTAATTTTTGATTTTCATACAAAGTATCAGAAACAGTTGGGTAATCTATTCTATCAAAAACTGTATGATTAATATAACCACCACACATAGCATAACCTGTCACAAGTCCGACTAAACTTTTACCTACAGAGTGGGAAGGATAATAGCCTCCTCTGTATTTACTTTTCCTATTTTGATCAACTAAAATTTTATTGTTTTCAAATAAGATATAAGAAACTAAACCAGTTTTTTTATCTTTAAGTTGTTCTTCAACTAATTTAGATAAATCGTTAGTTTGTAAATCAAGCTCAAACTCATACGTATCATTTTTCTTATCACCAATTTTATATTTGTGCATACAATCAAAACAATATGGCTCATTAGCATGATCAGCGATTGCAAAACTTTTCATCATAAAAAAAGCTAGGATAAAATAAATTGACAATAAAACTTTTATCATAATTAATCTAAATTTCGGACCTGGCTCTGATACGTTCATAAATCAATCTTGTTTTTACACCTAAACTTAGAAACGGTTCAGGAGGAAGCCAAGTAGGTTTATTTCTTGCTTCTATAGTTTCAATTTCTTTTGTATTTTCATTGCTTGCTTTAATTGCAATTTGTTCACCAAATAAGGTACCAACTCCAATACCTGATCCGTTATAGCAACCTGCAACAAATACATTTTGATCAATTTTCTCAAAAATTTGAGAACTATTTCTAGTTCTAGAAACAATTCCTGACCAAGAAGATTTAATGATATCATCGGGAAAATGAGGAAATCTTTTTTTAATTCCCATCTTTTGTTTTAATGTTCTTTTATTTAATTCAGATTGAGACATTTGGTAAGGATCATAAACTTCTGCAGTGTTTCTAATTAAAATTCTTCTATCTTTTGTCATTCTTATAGTGGCCCCCATTGGTCTAACTGGTAAAACTCCCCACTCTTTTGGTTCTCCAATAGATTTGAACTCTTGATCTGTTAAAGGTCTAGACATACTTGCTGTTAATGTTATAGGAAAATTGTACTTAGACTTTATGCCTAAAGATTTCAAAAAACCATTTGTTGCAAAGATAATATTTTTTGTTTTTATAATTCCATTTTTGAAATAACATGAAATAACATCATTGGTTTTATCCCATCTAATTAATGAAGAATTTTCAAATAATTGAATATTATTTGGTAATACATCTATCATTGCTCTTACGAGCTTTCCAGGATGTAATAGCACTCCTCCTTTAGTGTACAATGCTATATTATAGAAATTAGTACCTAATCTTTTTGATAATTCTTTATTATCTAATAAATTATGTTCAAAACCTAACTTGGACAAAGTATTTGAAAAGTTATTAAGGATTTTTTTATCTTCTGTATTAGATGAAGCAAAAAACTTTCCACTTTCATTCCAATCGCAATCTACTTGATGTTCTTTTATGAATTTTTTTATTACTTTTATTCCTAATTCATAAATATCTGCTTTTTTTTTATAATTTTCTAAATCTTTATTAGATGTGAAACCGTCATTAAGAGTTGTATCTACTAAATATCCTGAGTTTCTGCCACTTGCTCCTTCACCAGCTAACTGAGCATCTACTAATAATATTTTTTGATTTGGATGAAGTTGAGCTAATTTTCTGGCAGCTGACAGTCCTGTATAGCCAGCACCTATTATAAGCCATTCACATTCTTCATTTTTTTCTAAAACTTTAATGTTTGATCTTGGATCTAAATCATTGATCCAACTACATCCATTGTCATTAACAATTTGCATGTAATTAATTTAATCTAATTCAAATTCTTTTGTATAGTCTTTTTTAAGTTTAGGATCTTGTTTTGTTTTATCTAAAATACAATCACCAATAACCAAATAATCTAACTCTGTTCCCATAAAACAATTAAAAGCATCAGTTGGTGTATTTACAATGGGTTCACCCCTAACATTAAAAGAAGTATTTACTATTACTGGACAACCCGTTTTTTCCTTAAACTTAGAAATTAAATCATAATAACGATTATTAGTATTTCTTGTAACTGTTTGAACTCTAGCTGAATAATCAACATGAGTGACTGCAGGAATTTCTGATCTCTTAATATTTAATTTTTCTATACCAAAAAGATTTCTTTGCTCATCAGTCATTTCAATTTTTTTATCAGAATTGATATTGGCTACTAATAGCATATAGGGACTATCAACATTTATCTCAAACCACTCTGATAAATCTTCTCTCAAAACAGAAGGTGCAAAGGGCCTAAAGCTTTCTCTATATTTTACTTTAAGATTTAAATTTTTTTGCATTTTGTCGGATCTAGGATCTCCCAAAATTGACCTTCCTCCTAAAGCTCTTGGACCAAATTCCATTCTTCCCTGAAACCATCCTATGGCTTTTTCATTTGATAAAAGTTCTGCAGTTTTATTGATTAATTCATTATAATTGTAAATTTCAAAATTAGCTCCTGCAGTTTTCAACTCTATTTCAATTTCATCTTGTTTAAATTCAGTTCCTAAATATGAGCCATTCATATCATCATTTAAATTTACTGATCTTTTATTACCTTGATCAATATGCCATAGAGCTAAAGCTGCACCTAAAGAACCACCAGCATCACCAGCTGCTGGCTGAATCCAAATATTATCAAATATTTTTTTATTGAGAATTTTTCCATTCGCAACACAATTCAAAGCTACACCCCCAGCTAGACATAAGTTTCTAATACCATATTCTTCTCGAATAGATTTTGCCAAATTAATCATTATCTCTTCAGTAACTTTTTGAATTGATGCAGCTATATCCATGTGAAATTGTGTTATCTTTTCATTTTGTGGATTACGAGGTTTTTGACCAAATAAATTATTAAATTTTTCACTTGTCATTGTGAGTCCAGTAGCATAATTAAAATATTTTTGATCCAATCTAAAAGTTCCATCCTCTTTTAAATCAATCAATTGTTTTACTTTATCTTCATAAATAGGTTTTCCGTAAGGGGCTAAGCCCATTAATTTATATTCACCACTATTTACCTTAAATCCTGTATAATAAGTAAATGCTGAATAAAGTAATCCAAGTGAATGTGGGAAATGAATTTCTTTTTTAATTTCTAAATTTTCATTTTTTCCAACAGCAACTGTAGTTGTTGCCCACTCTCCTACGCCATCAGCAGTTAAAATAACAGCTTCATTAAAAGGAGATGGATAAAAAGCACTTGCAGCATGGCTTAAGTGATGATCTGAAAAAAAAATATTCTCATCAGATTTATAATTTGCATCGTGTTTTTTAAGTTTATTGAATAAAAGATTTTTTTGAAATAGTTTTTCTTTGATCCATAAAGGCATAGCTTTTGCAAATGATACAAAACCTCTAGGTGCAAAGGCTACATAGGTTTCTAATAATCTTTCAAATTTTAAAAAAGGTTTTTCAAAAAAAACTATTTGATCAACTTCACTTAATTTTAAATTTGTATATTTCAAAACAAATTCAATTGCATTGTGAGGATAACTTGGATCATGTTTTTTCCTAGTAAATCTCTCTTCTTGTGCTGCAGCAATTATTTTCCCATCAACTAAAATACATGCTGCACTATCATGATAAAATGCTGAGATACCTAAAATAGAATTCACTTTAAAAAATTGTATATATAAATGGAGCTACTACTGAACCTTGAGTTAGTACTATTAAACCACCAAATAAAACTAGAACAATTATAATTGGTAAAAGCCAATATTTTTTTCTAACTTTTAAAAATTCCCAAAATTCTTTAATAAAACTCATATTAAAATTGATTTTTCATTTTACTTTTTGGGCCATTTTTTTCAATCCAATAAGATTTATTCTTATTAATTTTTAAATTTAATACGTCTTTTCCTAATAATCTCATTATTAAACCAATAGGTGTTACCACTAAGAAAAAAATTATTCCCATAATCAGAGGAGATATTATTTTCCCTAATAATATCCCAAACTTAAACCAAATCTTATTTAAAGGAGCTAAAATTTTAGAATTTAACAAACCTAATATTACGAAAATTATAGAAATTATTAATGACCATATTCTTATTTCTCCTCCATAGGTTAAGGGGTATAAAGCTATGAGTAAAAAAACTATAAAAAAAACTATTCCAAAACTTCGATTTGAACTTATCTTGACATCATCCATTTAAAGATTTTTGTGGTTTCATATCTTTTTTATCTATACCAGCAACTCTAACTGGTTTTTTCATGGCATCTCTTCTGAAAGGTTCACCAAGTTCCTGGTTTAAAATTACTTCAATAAATGTTGTAATACCTTTCTTTTGATCTTCACAAGATTTTTTAATTGCTGCAGTTGTTTCTTCCATTGTTCTTACTGTCACTCCTTTTAAACCACAAGCATCAGCTACTTTAGCATAACTTAATTCTGGATCTAATTCAGTTCCTATAAAATTATTATCAAACCAAAGAGTTGTATTTCTTTTTTCTGCTCCCCATTGATAATTTCTAAAAATCACCATCGTAATTGCAGGCCACTCTTCTCTAGCACATGAGCTCATTTCATTCATACTTATTCCAAAAGCTCCATCGCCAGCAAATCCAATAACAGGAGTATCTGGACAACCTATTTTTGCTCCTAATATGGATGGAAAACCATAACCACAAGGTCCAAATAAACCTGGCGCTAAATATTTTCTTGGTTTTTCAAATGTTGGGTATGCATTACCAATTGCACAATTGTTTCCAATATCACTTGAAATGATTACATCTTCAGGCATACCAGATTGAATTGCTCTCCAAGCTTGTCTAGGGGACATTCTATCTGAATCTCTTTCTCTAGCTTCTTTATTCCAAACTGTTCCTTCATCATCATCTTCATGATCTAAACTTGATAATTTTTGCAACCATGCAGATTTAGTTTGATGAATTAAATCTTTTCTTTTTTGTCTATCTGTATCGCCAGCATTTGATGATAATTTTTCTAAAATTTGTTGAGCAACAAGTTTAGCGTCACCACTGATGCCAACTGTAACTTTTTTTGTTAAACCAATTCTATCAGGATTAATGTCTACTTGAATAATACTTGCTTTTTTAGGCCAATAATCAATTCCATAACCAGGTAAAGTTGAAAAAGGATTTAATCTTGTTCCTAAAGCTAAAACCACATCAGCTTTTGAAATTAATTCCATTGCAGCTTTTGAACCGTTGTAACCTAAAGGACCAACTGCTAGTGGATGACTTCCTGGAAAACTATCATTGTGTTGATAGCCAGAGCAAACCGGTGAGTCTAATTTTTCAGCAAGTTTTTTAGTTTCATCAATTGCTCCACCAATAACTACTCCTGCCCCAGATAAAATTACTGGAAATTTTGCTTTTGATAAAAGATCAGCAGCCTTTGAAATTGCGTCTAAACCTCCACCCTGCCTTTCTAATCTAACTATTGGAGGAAGATCAATATCAACTACTTGTGTCCAATAATCTCTTGGAACATTTATTTGAGCTGGCGCTGAACCTCTTATAGCTTTTTCAATTACTCTATTTAAAACTTCCGCCATTCTTGAAGGATCTCTAACTTCTTCTTGGTAACAAACCATGTCTTTAAATAAATTCATTTGTTCTACTTCTTGGAAACCACCTTGACCCATTGTTTTATTTGCTGCTTGAGGTGTTACCAATAATAAAGGTGTATGGTTCCAATATGCAGTTTTAATAGGAGTAACTAATCCAGTTATACCTGGTCCATTTTGAGCAATTACCATAGACATTTTTCCAGTAGCTCTTGTATATCCATCAGCAATTAATCCCCCGTTTGTTTCGTGAGCAACATCCCAAAAAGTTATTCCTGCATCAGGGAAAATATCCGAGATTGGCATAAAAGCTGAACCTATTATACCAAAAGCATGTTCAATGCCGTGCATTTGTAAAACTTTTACAAAAGCTTCTTCTGTTGTCATTTTTGTCATTAATAGAACCTTTCTTAATTTGAAACGAATTTTTTTAAAATTTAATTGTTAATTTTTGCGATTAATATATAAGTTTTTACGAAATTCAAATAAACATTTCGACACTATAATTATGGCTACTGACATTATTATTCACGACCAAAAAGACAATGTTGGCGTCATTGTTGTTGAAAAAATCACCCCAAAACAAGATTGCTCTTGCTGGATAATGGAAAACGATAGCACAGTCAATATTCAATCAGCAGATGAAATACCCTTAGGTCATAAAATTGCAATGAAAGATTTAAATGAGGGAGACACAATTTTAAAATATGGTCATGATATTGGTAAAGTTGTAAAATCCATTAAAAAAGGTGAACATGTTCATGTTCACAATGTCAAAACAAAGAAGTGGTAAGAATATGGAAATTCCAAAAAGTTTTTTAGGTTATAAAAGGGAAAATGGAAGAGCGGGTACTAGAAATCATGTTATCATTCTTCCTGTAGATGATATTTCAAATGCTTGTGCAGAAGCAGTAGCAAATAATATAAAAGGAACTATCGCTTTACCTCATTCTTACGGAAGACTTCAGTTTGGTGCAGATCTAGAATTACACTTTAGGACAATGATTGGCACAGGAAGTAATCCAAACGTAGCTGCTGTAATTGTAATTGGAATTGAACCTAAATGGACAAAAAAAATTGTTGATGGTATTGCAAAAACTGGAAAGCCAGTTGAAGGTTTTCATATCGAGCGAACTGGTGATATCGGAACTGTAATGAAAGCTTCAAAAAAAGCTCAGGAATTTGTAATGTGGGCATCTGAAAAACAAAGAGAAGAATGCCCAATCAGTGATTTATGGATATCAGTAAAATGTGGAGAGTCAGACACAACGTCAGGCCTTGCTTCAAACCCTACAGTTGGAAATTTGATGGATAAACTTGAACCATTAGGTGTTCATTTATGTTTTGGTGAAACTTCTGAACTTACAGGTGCTGAAAAAGTTTGCGCAACACGAGGTGCAACAAAAGAAGCCTCAGATAAGTTTATGAAAACATGGAGTGCTTATAATGATTTTATTTTAAAAGAAGCAACAGATGACTTATCAGAGAGCCAACCAACCGCTGGGAATATCGCGGGAGGTTTAACAACAATTGAAGAAAAAGCTTTTGGAAATTTTCAAAAAATTGGTAGTTGTAAATTTGTAGACGTTTTAGAACCAGCTGAAGAACCAAAAAAAGGTAAAGGTTTATATTTTATGGACACATCATCTGCTGCAGCTGAATGTGTAACTCTTCAAGCAGCCGCTGGCTTTAACATTCATCTATTTCCAACTGGTCAAGGAAACATTGTTGGAAATCCTATTGAACCAGTGGTTAAATTAACTGCTAATCCACTTACCGTCAAAAGTATGGGGGAGCATATTGATTGCGACGTATCGAAAATTCTTTCAAGAGAAATGAACTTATCAGAGGCTGGTGACAGACTAATAGAGACCACACTTAGAGTAGCTAATGGAAGATTAACCTGTGCTGAAGCTTTAGGACATAAAGAATTTGTTATGACCAAACTTTATAGAAGTGCATAAAACTATTTTGAAGGTTTAACAAAATATTTTTTTCTCATCTTAGATAAAAATCTTCTTATAAAAGCTGCAGCAATACCTAAAAGAACCGCAAACATAATTGAAAACAATCCATAAAAGAATGGCATGTCATTAGAAAATTCTTTAATAAATTTTGAGAAAAAATTTAATTCACTGCTTGGTATTTTTGTTACTACATTTGAAATCTCTTCTGCGAAAAAGGTATCATAAGCTATAGCAATACCAACAATCAGCAACAAGATTGCTAACAATGCTTTTAGTCCTGAACTATCGATTTGTTCTCCTAGTTTTTGGCCAACTTGAACACCAATAATTGATCCAACTACTAATAATAATACTAACATCAAATCTATTGAGCCATAATTTATTGAATGTAAAAAAGTAACGATTACACTTACAAAAATAGTTACAAATAAAGAAGTTCCAGGAACTAATCTTGTTGGCATTTTTATTAGATAAATCATTGCTGGAACCAAAATAAAAGCACCACCTATTCCCATAATGGCAGCTATAAATCCAACAACTAAGCCAATAATGATAGGAGTAAAAATACTTTCATATAATTTAGATTTAGGAAATCTCATCCTAAATGGAAGACCATGGATCCAATAATGGACGTGTAATTTTTTTCTTTCTACAACATTTTTTTTTGCTTTATCAATTTCACCTAAACTCTCAACTAGCATTAATGTTCCAATAATAGCAAGTATGTACATATAAGCTAAAGAAATAACTGTATCTATTTTTCCAATTCCCTTAAAATAACTAAAAGTATAAATACCTAAAGCTGTTCCTATAGAACCACCAATTACAATCATAAAACCCATTTTATAATCCAAAGTATTTTTTAACCAATGGGTAGTAGACCCAGAAACTGATGTAGCTAAAATATTATTAGCCTCATTTGCAACAGCATAAGCTGGTGGTACACCTAAAAAAATTAAAAATGGTGTCATTAAAAAACCCCCACCAACACCAAACAAGCCTGAGAGAACCCCAACCAGTGCACTTAATAAAAGAATTTCAATTGGACTAACAAAAACTTCAGCTATAGGTAAAAAAACTTCCATCTAAAAATAAAATGTCTTGTAAAACTTATTTGAATGTCAAAAAAGTTCCAACTAAGATAACACCCCAACAAGTAGCAATAGCTGAAAAAATCCCAGTTTTAATAAAAGTATTTTTTTTATTTAAAATTTTTTGAGGTATTTTTATATTTGAAAGGTGCATCTATACATCCTCAATACACCCAGTAAAAAAATTGTCAAACTATAATTGAATAAAATAATTTTTTTTGAACTAATAAATTGTTGCTCCAAAGACCTTTAACTCACCATCCTCAACTCCAAGAACTAGTCTTCCTAAAAACTCACCTGGAATTTTCTTATTTTTTTGTTTAATAAGAATTGTGATGTGCTCTCCTCTCCTCAAGGTCCCAAATGGCTCGTAGGTTTCAGTCAAATTAGTAATAAGTTCATTGTTAGCCCACTGCTTTCCTAACTCCACTTCATTTGCTCCAAACAACATCTGGGTCGAAAAATCTCTGGTAAAACTACCATAATCTTTCATATTAGAAGATCTTACTAAATTTTCCCAAAATGGTTTTCCAATAGCAAATATTTCCTCATCTGATTTAGATAATAGGTCCATAGGTATTTATACTTAATAATTTATTATGAGGCCTTTTTTTTCTCATTTTCGTCCACAATATGGTAGACAGGAACTTTTTCCATCGAGAATTTTCCAGTTTTAGGGTCTCTTCTTGAAACTGTTAGACAGTGCCAGTTTTCATCATCTAATTTCATATGATCACCTCTGTAATAATATCCTGGCCAACGTGTTTCTTCTCTAAATAAAGTATGCTCTGTCACACATTGAGATGTCAGCGTTCTATGCTTGAGTTCCCAAGCTCTCATCAATTGATGATAATCTTCAGCTCCAACTTTCTCTAAGTCTTCTTGAAGCCAATCTAAAAGCTCTAAAGCTCTTTTTAACATATTTCCATTAGTCATATAATTTGAAGTAATTCCACCAACATACTCATCCATAATTTTTTGTAATCTTTGAAGACCTTGGATAGGAGAAATATAACTTGGAGAAACTGTTCCACCTGTAATTTCGTTTTGAGAAACTGTATATGTCTCTAAAGGTTTGTAGACCGCTTTTTTAAAATTCTCACATTGTTTATCTGAAACATTAATACCTTCTGCTTTTTGATCTTGAATATATTTAACTGCTGCTTTTGCAGCTAATCTACCTTCAGTAAAAGAACCAGATGAAAATTTGTGAGCACTTCCTCCAACTGTATCCCCAGCTCCAAATAAACCCTCTATAGTCAACATTCTATTGTATCCCCAGAAATATTCTGGTGGAGATAAATCTTCTGGACCACTTACCCATGCACCAGAACATGTAGCATGTGAACCCATTACATATGGCTCTGAAGTTGTTAACTCTGGATTTGTGTATTTAGGATCAATATTTTGAGAAGCCCAAACTACAGCTTGACCAACTGTCATACCTAAAAAGTTTTCCCAACCTACTGTCTCTAAATGTGGATCTTGGAAAGCTTCTTTAGTTACCATATGAATTGGTCCACCACCTGCAGCTACTTCTTGAATAAATGCGTGATTTCTTAAGCAAGTTGGAGTTGGATGATGATCAATATATTCTCCTACTAATTCTTTAGTCTGGTCGTACCATTTCTTTTCATAATTTTCTCCATTTGCATTTTGCGTATAAGTTTTTAAATGTAAAAAATAAGCTCCAACAGGTCCATAACCATCTTTAAATCTACATAAAACAATTCTATTTTCCATTTGAGTCATTTTTGCACCTGCTGCAATTGGTAAAGCATAAGCTGAACCATTACTCCAGGGTGCGTACCAAGTTCTACCCATTCCTTCTCCAACTGCCCTTGGTTTAAATATATGTGAAGCTCCGCCAGCCGCAACGATTACCGTTTTTGCTCTAAATACATGAAAGTCTCCTGTTCTCATATTAAAACCTACAGCACCACCAATTCTATTTTCTTTAGCTTCATCCATTAAAAGATGTGTAACCATTATTCTATTATAGATTTTATCAGCAGATTTTTTTGCAGCTTCAGCAACAATTGGTTTATAACTTTCACCATGGATCATGATTTGCCACTTACCTTCTCTTAAATATCTTCCAGTCTTTTCATTTTTCATCATCGGTAGACCCCATTCATCAAACATATGAACTGTAGAATCTACGTGACGAGCCATGTCATATCCTAAATCTTCTCTAACCATTCCCATTAGATCATTTCTTGCATATCTTACATGGTCCTCTGGTTGATTTTCATCCCATTGCATACCCATATAACAATTGATTGCATATAATCCTTGTGCAACAGCACCACTTCTATCTATGTTAGCTTTTTCCACACAAATAATTTTTAAGTCTCTTCCCCAGTGTCTTGCTTCAAAAGTTGCCCCTGTGCCGGCCATTCCACCACCAACAACTAAAACATCACAATTTTCAAAATGAGTTTTATGTTTAGCCATTAGTAGTAAACTCCTTTTTTAAAAGATTCTTTAGGAACTGCAGGCAACTCTTTATTTGTGTTTAAGCCTTCAGGTTCTCTATATAATCTTTGTGAATTAATCTCTCCTTGATTTGGCGTATCACCCTCAGCTAATTTAGGAATAAATTTTCCCCAAGGTTTTGTTGTAATTGGTGAAACAAAGTTTTTTTCCGTTCCATTTCTAAATTTTATTTTCCAAGAAATTGTTCCTTTTTCTTCTTCTCTTCTTACTCTAACACTATGTCCCATAGGAGCAAAATCAGCATAACCTCTTACATCGATTGCATGATTTGGACACGCTTTAACACAAGAATAACATTCCCAACAAAAATTTGGTTCTATGTTTTTTGCTCTTCTTATATTTTCATCAATGTGCATTATATCGGATGGACAAATATCGACACAATGTCCACAACCATCACATCTAGTCATATATACAAATGTTGACATAATTTATTTTTCTCCCTTTTTAGATATCATATTAATAATGTTTTGGCTCTTCTCTTTTTATACCCAGGCCAAATTGCTCTGGTGCATCAGCTGGAGGAGGAAGATTGTCTCTAGATCCGTCAGCTTCAGCTAAATTTTTTTGTATTGCAGCACCAGGTTTGTAGAACATATGGGCAAACTTTGACCAATAAACTCCACCAAATAAAACTAAGTTTGATGCTACAAATAAAGTCAAAAACAAATATGATAATCCCGATAAACCATTAAATTGTGTATATGACCAAGCTAATCCAAAAGTAGAACAAGCTAACAATGCTAAAACAAATAAATCTGCTTTAATAACTCTATACCATGGATGAGCTTCTGCAGACACGTCTACTCTTAAAAAAAACCAAAACCAAAACCCACCTAAACAAGTTAAGATAGCTCCAACATGCCAAATCATTGACCATGTTTCAGAATTTGAATTATTTACACCTGTATAACAAAAAACTAAAACAGCTGAAGATATCCAAAACAATATTGTACCGTACATTCCAAGTACATGAGCTAATCTTCTTTTTCCAAA
Organism: uncultured Pelagibacteraceae bacterium; assembly: GCA_902632515.1. The sequence goes on along the minus strand of CACPDA010000004.1, from coordinate 10,686 downwards.
ACCTAATTCAGATGTTGTACCAATATCTACGACGGTTGTTTTTGCAACTATTGCTGTTTTTTCTCCAATACCCAATTCTTTTGTTGCTGATAATTTTGCTTTTTTTGCATTTTCAAAAAAGTATTTAAGATTTTTGTGATGGATCATTTGAATAATAGTCCCGATTGCGATCAGTAATACCATAGCTATAATGAAAAATTGCATTGCAAGTGGTGAAACTGTCTCTGCTAAAATAGAAAAAGGATTATTATTTAACATTTCCGCCTATGGTTAAATTTTGAATTATTTTTTTAGTTTTATATATAGTTGAACTAATAGTTCAACCTCAAACTCAAGTCAATTTGTCTTTAATAACAGCCTATTTCTCTCTCTCATAATGTTGCTTACTAGGTATGACAGACCTTACTCCACCCTGTGGATTCTCTACATCTCCATCTCTTCTTGGGATCAAATGAATATGACAATGAAAAATCGACTGACCTGAGGTTTTTCCAATGTTCGTTCCAATATTGAATCCTTTTACAGATTGATCTTTATTTATTATTTCATTTTTAACAATTTTGATAAGTTCATCACATGCTATCAATTCATTTTTAGATAGATAAAAATAATCTTTTATGTGTCTTTTAGGAATAATAAGGCAATGATCTTTGGCAACAGGATAAGAGTCATAACTAGAATAAGCTAAATCATTCTCATGAACAATTTCACTTTTATTTATATTACAAAATAAACATGGATTGTTTGGATCTCTCATATATTTAGAATTTAAAGCTATTACATTTTTTCACAGCACGTTGGTAAAATTTAGAGAATTCTTTAAATTTATTTAAACTTTTTCTTTTCCATCCAATTTCTTTAATTGATTTTACTGAGGTAACACCCTTTCCTGAACCAATTAATATTATTTCTTCATAGTCATTTAATTCTTTGATCAAAATATTTTTTTTGGATATTTTTTTTACTTTTGATTTAAAAAACTTAAAAGTATTTCCTTCATAATAATCTTTTATTGGAGTAAATATTTTTTGTTTTTTTACAAATAAAAGATTTGAAGTTCCTGTTTCTAAAATTTTGTTATTTACCACAAGACCTATATCAGACTTAGAATTATCTAATTTAGCAAGATGACTTAAAATTTTTTTATATTTTAAATTTTTATATTTAGGTTTTTCTCGTTTTAAATTTACTAATTTTAAATTAAAATCTTTTTTAGGTTGAACCCTTTTTCTTAAAGATACTGATATAACTTTTTTATTTAAAGCAATTCTCAAAAGATGATTATATTTTTTACCTTTTGATAAATTAGTATTTATAATTTTTATTATATCTTTTTTAAGAGATCTCTTTACGATTCCATAACTTTTAAGTGATCTAATTAAATTCTTTATATGGTTTTTAAAAAATAAAATCTTTGCAGGTTTTCCAAAAATCCACATTGTGGTAAAAACACCATGTTCTTCCCATAGATCTTTAAAATTTATTTCTCTTAAATTTTTAAGCTGATAGGATTTTTTTAATAAGTAAGTTGCCATTGATAGTTAAAAAAGACTCTGGGTGAAATTGAAATCCATATATTTTTTCTTTATTATTTTCAAAAGACATTGCGACTTTTGATTTTAAGCACCTCATAGTTATATCAAAATTATTGATTTTAAAAGGTTCTTTTAATTTAAGTGAATGATATCTGCCTACTTTAAATATTTTTCCTTTTTGAAATAAAGATTTATCAGTAACAACCTTAATGTCTGATTGGAAACCATGATAAATTTTTTTTTGCTCAACAATTTTAGCTCCCTCACAAAATAATATTTGTTGAAAGCCTAAGCAAATTCCAATTATCTTTTTCTTTCCTTTAAATTGCTTATAAATCTTAGAAGTTGTTGGATAATCTTTTGGATTTCCTGGTCCAGGAGAAAAAACTAACACTTTAGCTTTTTGAAGTTTTATTTTATTAATTTTATTATAATTATCACATTCCACTTCATCAAATATTGAAAATTGATGAACTACATTGTGAGTAAAAGAATCATTATGGTCTATTACGTAAATCATTTAAATAAATCTATTAGTGCTTTCGCTTTAATATAATTCTCATTGAATTCATGTTTAGCATTACTATCTACAACCACTCCTGAAGCAACTGATATTTCTGAAATATTTTTAAAATTTAAAATTGATCTTATAATGATATTAAATCTCATATCTCCATTAAATTTTATATATCCAAAGCTCCCTGTATAAATATTTCTATTTTCTTTTTCTTGTTTATTTAAAAGTTTTAAAGTGCTTATCTTAGGGCAACCAATAACTGACCCTCCTGGCATCATAGCTTTAATGATATCTATATTTTCAATATTCTTTTTTAATTTACCTTTAATCTGACTTACATAATGAAAAAGATCCTTATACTCCTCTACTATTTTTTGTTTAGATAATTTTACTGTACCAGGTTTACATATTCTGGATAAATCATTTCTTTCCATATCAACAATCATATTGTGTTCTTTTGTTTCTTTAATATTTTTTCTAAAATATTTAAGTGCTTTTATTTTATTTAACGATTTGGTTTTTTTTACTGTGCCGGCTATAGGTTTTGTAAATATATCAAGACCCTTTTTAGTTATTAGGTTTTCTGGTGAACAGCTTATTATTGAATAATTTTTATCTCTAATCATGAATGCCTCTGGAGCTAAGTTAGTTTTTGATAATTTAGAAAAAAAATTTAAAGGATCCATCTTTGATTTTGTTTTATATTTAGTACAAATCTTAATTTGATATGTCTCGCCACTTTTAATTTTTTTTTTAAATTTATTAAAAATTTTAGTATAAGAATTTTTATTTAGGTTAATTTTGAAACTGGTATTTTTATGCTTAACTTTATTTTGATATTCTAAATTATTACTTAAACTTATCTTTTTTTCAGGCTTATAAAAAATTCCTTTTGGAAATTTAATGCTTTTTTGTTTTGGTATTTTTACATTTATAAGACTGTTAAGTATTTCATAACCAAAGAAACCTATGTAAAGATCAGTATTTTTAGATTTATTGTTATATTTTTTATTTAAAAAAGTACTAATATTATTATCATTAAGAATAATTTTTTGAGAAAAATTTGTATATAAATCAAATCCCTTTTTAGATTTATATATTATGTAAGATTTCCCTGAATTGTGTACATCTGATAAATGATTTATTTTACTCAATTTATTCTGTTTTTAATCTTAAAACTGGTTCTTCCTTAATTGGTAAATGTATTATTGCTGCAAAAACAGATAAAGCAATTGCTAAATACCACGCATAATCATAAGAACCATAAAGATCGTGAAATAAACCTCCTAGATATGCTCCAAAAAAAGATCCTATTTGATGGCTTAAAAAAACTATTCCATATAAAAGACCTAAATATTTAGTTCCAAATAAGTGTGCTACAATTCCACTTGTGGCTGGTACAGTTGATAACCATAAGAAACCAAAACTTGCTCCAAATAAAAATGCACTAAGGTTACTTGCAGGTGTAAATATAAAAAGAATAATTGAAATACCTCTTAAAAAATAAATTCCACTAAGAATGATTTTTTTACTCATTTTAGATGAAAGATATCCACTTAACAATGAACCAAAGATATTAAAAAGTCCAATTAGTGATAAGATAGCTGCAGCAGTCCAATCTTCTAAACCTCTATCTATTACATACTTTGGAACATGCGTTCCAACTAAAGTAATGTGAAAGCCACAAACAAAAAAACCAGACACCAACAGAATATAACTTCTTGTTTTGAAAGCCTCAGAAAGAGCCTCTTTAAATGTTTGATCTGATATTTGTTCTACACTATCAAATTTAGATGGAGATCTAACAAAATAAGCAGCAACCAAACCTGTAAATAAAAATAATAAAAAAATAAATAAAGTATAATTCCAACCGAATTCAGATAGAGAATAATTAGTAAAGATTGGAGACAAAAAATAACCGAAAGATCCAACTGCTGTTACAAAACTCATGGCGATTGTTCTTGTAGATAAAGGAAAATGTTTTCCAACAACTGACATTGGTATACTGATGGCAGTACCGCCAAGCCCTATGCCTATTAGTAAGCCCATATGTATTTGAAAAAAAATTCCAGTATTAGGACCTGTATATAAAAAATAAATTCCAAGTGTATAAAAAATAAATGCTGAAATTATAGCTACGTGTCCACCGTAACGATCTGCAACTGCTCCAAAAATAGGACCGGTAATGCCCCACATTAACATTTGAACACCTATTGCAAAACCAAATGCAGTATTACTAATATTTAAACTTTCATTAAAATCAATAAAGAACAAACCAAAAACCTGTCTTACTCCAAGAGAAATCAAAACAACAAAACAAGCTGCAATTAAAGTTATTACTGCTGTTCTAGATTTAAAAAAATTTTCTGATATCATTTCAAATGTCTTAACGCTTGCTTAATATCTGCAATTAAGTCATTAGGATCTTCAAGACCTACGTGTAATCTAACAAGATGTTCATCTTTTGCTAAATTCATATATTTTCTTTTTCCAGTTTCTCTGTACTCTTGATGCAAAGCTAAACTTTCAAAACCACCCCAACTATAGCCATAACCAAATAATTTTAGTGAATTTACGAATTTTCTTACTGCATTTACATTTTTTGATTTAATTTTTAATCCCATTAATCCTGAGGCACCTGAATAATATTTTTTCCACATTCTAAAATTTAAAGATTTTTTTTTAAAAGGATATAATAACTTAATTCTTCTATTTTTTGACAAAAAAGCTGCAACCTTTTTAGCATTTTCTCTATGTCTATCCAATCGTACATCTAAAGTTCTTAGGCCTCTGGTAATTAAATAGGCATCATCAGGACCCAATCTTAAACCAGTAATTCTCTCGGCTGCCTTAACTTTCTCAAAAACTTTTTTATTTACTGCTAAACTTCCTCCCATTACGTCAGAGTGTCCTGAATAATACTTTGTAGCTGAAACTATAGCCATATCAAATCCAAGTTTTATAGGCTTTAAATAATATGGTGTGCCCCAAGTATTATCTATGGCAGTAAAAATTTTATTCTTTTTAGCTATTGAAATTATTTTTCCTAAATCTTGAAAATCAAAAGTATTACTTCCTGGATTTTCAACAAATATTAATTTAGTTTTTTTTGTAATGTTGTTTTCTAAAGTTTTAAGATCACTAGGATTATAAAAAATAGTTTTAATACCAAATTCTTTCAAGTAATCCTGAGTTAATAATCTTGTGGGGCTATAAACAGGATCAGCAACTATTATTTCATCACCTGGTCTTGCAACACTAAATATAGCTAAAAATACTGAACCAAATCCAGTTGGAGTAGTAAAAACATGATAACTTTCCTCAAGTTTTGTTAAAATTTTTTGTAAAATATGAGTGGTTGAAGTTCCTTGTCTGCCATAATCATAATGCCCACCTGTAGGATTTTTTTGAGCTTTTGCTTGTGTCTTCCTAATATGCTGCATTGATTTAAATATAATTGTTGAAGCTCTTACAACTGGTGGATTAACTGACTGATTATGGAAGTCTTTAGCAGTATGTTTAAGAAATGTTTTAAAAGATTTTACCATAAAAAAATTGATATGCTTTGAGGACAATGCTATATCCATAAGAAAAATTCAATAAATTAATGAAAAGGATTGAATGAGTTACCCAAAAAAACATAGAGGCCGAAGAAAAATGGGCTCTAAAAAAAGAAGAGCTAGAAAAAAGAATAAGAAAAAGTAGCTTATTCTTTAATCCAACCTCCTCCCAAAACCTTATAACCTAGTTTATCCTTATTATAAAATACACATGCTTGTCCTGGTGATATTCCATCCTCAGGAATCTTAAGATTGACACTAGCACCATTTTGATCACTAAAATTTACTTTAGCATTTAACATTTTACCAGTTGATCTTACTTTAACTAATACATCATTTTCAAATTCTTTTTTATCTACAAGAAGATTCAAATTTTTTAATATAATATTTTTTTTTCCCAAATTTTCTTTTGGACCAACTATAATTTCATTTTGATCAGAATTTATTTTTAAAACGTAAAGAGCCTTTTTATCTGACACTTTAATTCCCTTTCTTTGGCCAATAGTAAAATTGATTATTCCATCATGAACACCAATTACTTTACCTTCTAGGTCTTTTATATTTCCCTTTTGAAAAGAGTCTGGTCTAAATTTTTGAATTACCGATGAATAATCACCATTAGGCACAAAACATATATCCTGGCTATCAGGTTTATCTGCAACATTTAGATCTAACTTCTTGGCAATTTCTCTAGTCTCATCTTTTAATAATCCACCCAAAGGAAATCTTAAATAATTTAATTGTTCTCTTGTTGTATTGAATAAGAAATAACTTTGATCTCTATTTTCATCTATAGCTCTATACATATTAGTTTGATTTTCTGAAGTTACACTTTTTACATAATGACCTGTTATAAGAGCATCAGCTTTCAATTCTTTTGAAACATCAAATAAATCTTTAAATTTAACTGTTTGATTACATTGCACACACGGTATCGGTGTCTCACCTTTTAAATAACTTTCAACAAAATTATCAATCACACCTTGTTTAAATTTGTTTTGATAATATAAAATTTTATGTTCAATATTTAATTTTTGTGCAACTCTTTTGGCATCCATTATATCTTGTCCAGAACAACATTGTTTTGAAGCAGCAACTTCTTTGTTGTCATCATAAAGTTTAAGAGTAATACCAATAACTTTAAAACCCTGTTTTTTCATTATACCTGCGACTGTTGATGAATCTACTCCCCCAGACATTGCTACAACAACAGTTGTATCTGAAGCTTTTTTATTAAAACCTATAGAATTTAATTCTTTATTCATTTGATGGTATTTATACCGATTTCTAATATAAGTTAAATTAAATGATTTTGGATTATGAACCAGGAGATAAAGTTGAAAACCCATTAAATAAAGAATGGGGAATTGGCCAAGTTCAATCGATTATTGATAATAAAGTGACAGTAAATTTTGAAAATGCAGGAAAAAAAGTAATAAATGCAGATAATATAGAATTAGTTAAAATTTATGAATAATCTAAATATAGAGAAAATTATTAAAGAATTAATTGATACTTTTTTACACGCTGGTCAAGTATCAATGGATTTAAGAAGTAAAGGTCTTATTAAAAAAATAAAGCCTGATAATACTCCAGTTAGCAATGGAGATTTAGAAGTAAATGAAATTGTAACAAAAAAGATTAAAGAAATTACCCCTGGACTTCCTATAATTTCGGAGGAAACATCTGATAACAAATCTACAAAAAATTTAAATGATTTTTGGTTAGTTGATCCTATAGACGGTACTTATGATTATATAAATGATTTAGAAGAGTTTACAATTAATGCTGGATTAATTTTAAAAAATCAACCAGTGGCAGGATTAATTTATGCTCCAGCAAAAGGAAGAATGTTTTATTCGTTTGGCCCAGAAAATGCTTATGAAGTCAAAAATAATAATACAATTAAACTTGAATGTTCAAAAGATTTTAACAAAGATTCAATTAAATTTGTTTCTTACTCAGATAAGATCAAACCAGAAATTGAAGAAATTCATAAAAAATTAAATGTCAAAAAATTTGTACGAATGAAAAGTTCTTTGAAATTTTGTGTAATTGCAGCAGGTGAGTTTGATGGATATGTTGCTGAACCAAGAGCATTTGAATGGGATATTGCTGCAGGTCATGCTATTTTAAACCATGCTGGAGGTAGAGTAACTGACTTTAATAATAATGAAATTAAATATGGAAAAAAAGATTTTAAAAATCCAAGTTTAATTTTAAAAAGCAAGAACATTTTATAATGGATGAACAATTAAGAATAATATTAATTATAATAGTCTCTGTTTCAATATTTGGGCTATTGGTTTTTGTATTTGTTAAAAATTATATTAAAAATAAAATTAATCGATTAATTGAAGAGGAGAAAAAAAAAAATTAAATTAATTTAACTATTTTTAAATAATCATCTTTTTCTAGCTCCATGACCTTTTTTGAGGTCTCAAAATCAAAACCATTTCTTGCTAATAAAGATATATCTTTTTTATAGAATAACGAACGATTATCTTCTGTTCTTGCTGGTCCAATTCTTTTTTTTTTACAAATTTTTATTGCAGAAAAAAAATCTTGATCGGTATTATCTTCCTTAATTTTATTAACAGTTTGTTTAATAAATTCATCATTTATACCTTTACCAATTAAATAGTTTCTAATCTTGTTTATCGAATTTCCTCTCTGTATCATGCTCTTTGCTTTACTTTCTGAATAAAATTTATCATTAATAAACTTATTTTTTTCCAAATCAGACAAAACAACATCTATTAAATCAATTACATCTTGTTTTTTTACGCTTGGCACAGATAATTTTAAATATTTCTTTAACAAATAAGTACGAAGCTGTTGTTTTGATGGGGCATATTTTTCAACATATGTTAATGCAAAATTTCTCATTTCATCAACAGTTATCTCTAAGGATTTTTTCTTCTTTCTTATGGGAATCATTGTAAGATTTAATATAATATAATTTCAAATGATCGAACAAATTTATAATTACTTTACAATTGAAATTCTCTACTTTTGGGTGAATTTAGGAGTATTGCCCTTTTGGCTTATATTAATTTTTTTTTCTTCATCAAATTTTAGTAGATTTTTCGTAACATCAATTCTTCCAATTTTTTTACTGAGCGGAACATACTTATTTGTATTATATAAATCTTTCCTAAGTTCTTATGATTTTATGAGTAATTTTGAATTATATTTAAATATCTCTGAACTATCCAATTTATTTTCGAACAACCTTTTTTTAATGCTTTTTTGGATACATTTTATATCTATCAATTTATTTGTTGGAGGCTGGATAGTAAAAGATTCCCAAAAATTTTACATAAATAAGATTCTAGTGGCATTCCCTTTAATTATTACTTATTTAATTGGTCCATTAGGTATATTCATTTATTGGTTGATAAGAATATTCTATGCGAAGAGTATTAATCTTTATGAATAAAATTATTGATTTTTATTTTGATTTTATAAGCCCATATTCATATATAGCGCATAAAAAAATAATTGGATTAAATCAAAGAAATAATTTTAATTATAAAGCTATTCTGTTGGGTGGCTTACACAATTTAGGAAAGATTACTGCCCCTGCTTTCAATGAAAGAAAAATGAAAAATATGAAAAATGATTGTATTTTAATCTCAAAAAAAAATAATATTTCATTTAAATGGAATGATAAATTTCCATTAAATTCTTTATATTTAATGAGAGGATTTCTTTTTTTAGATAAATCCAAAAAAGATAAATTTATTGATCTATGTTTTGATGCTTATTGGAAAAATAATGTCGATATTTCATTAAAAGAAAATATAAATAAAATTCTCTGTGAATGTAATATAGAACAAGATTTATTTGATAATGGTATTAAAGATCAAAATATTAAAAATAAACTCAAAAAGTTAACAGAAAAAGCATTTGAATTAGAAGTCTTTGGTGCACCAACCTTTGTGATCAATAATAAACTTTTTTGGGGACAAGATAGATTAGAGTATGCGTTAGAAGAATTTAATTCTTAAGTGATTTTAAATTTACTTTGCTTTAAAGCACTAAATCCGCCATCAATATGAGAAACTTTTTCAAAACCCATATCTTTTAAAGTTTTTGCTGCTAAAGCAGACCTTAATCCTCCAGCACAAAAAAGAACCATTTCTTTTTTCATATCTAGTTTTCCCTCTTTAAAATAAGGACTGTCTGGATCTAACCAAAATTCCAACATTCCTCTTGGAATATGATTTGATTTTTCTATTCTACCTTCTTTTTCTAATTCTCTAATATCTCTGATATCAATTAAGTTACATTTGTTATCGACTAACATCTTATAAGCTTCGTCAGTAGAAATTGTTTTGATATCTTGAAGAGCTTCTGAAACTAAAGTCTGGCTTGATTTAATTTTCATAATCTAAATATATTGATACTATTGTAATTTTTTTAGTTTGCATAGTCCTCTAAATCGTTAAATAATTAAAAAAGATGAATAAAAAAATTTGTATTGTTTATACCCATCATAAACTTGGTGATTTAATTTGGCAACTTCCCTATATAAAGGCAATAAGTGAGCATTATACTGAAAAAGTAGATTTAATTGTTAGAGAAAAAACACAAGCAAAAAATATTTTTAAAGATTTAAACTATTTAAATGATATTCATTATAATAATTTCAGAAAAGGCCTTGCTTACTGGATAGATGTTTTTAAATTAACAAAAATTTTCTTTAAAAAAAAATATGATTATGTTTATATTTTAGATAAGGTAAACAAACCTGCTATTGCAGCTAGATTAGCGGGTATCAAAAACGTTATAGGTCCAGGTATTGGTAATCAAAAAAAATGGTTAACTAACAATATTTTTTTAAATAATGAGGACTGGAAAATGAGTTATTCTGATCAGTCAAAAAAATTATTAAATTTGCAATCAATCCAAATTAAAGATTATTTTCCAAAAATTGAGGTTAACACAAGTAGATTGGAAAAGGATAATTTGGACTTATTAGTTAAAGGAAAAAAAATTGCTTTCGGAATTGACTCATTTGAGGATTATAAAATGTGGTATGAAGAAAATTTCATAGAATTGGCTGATC
>CACPDA010000003.1 GCA_902632515.1 uncultured Pelagibacteraceae bacterium | reverse complement strand
AATAGAAAAAAAATCAACTGCTCCAAATTCAGCTAAAGTTTCCATGGCTACTAAAGATAAGCCGGCAACAATTGCTGGTCTAGCTGACGGAAGAATTATTGAATAAAAAGATCTAAAATTTGAAAAACCAAGATTTTTTCCTAAATCTATTAAATTTTGTGACTGATATAAAAAAGATGCTCTAGCAAGAATATAAACATATCCAAATAAAGAAAAGGATATTGATAATACACTGCCTAACATACCATCAAACTTTGGTATATGTTTGTTGTAATTTGCTTCTCCAAAAAAATTTTTCAAAATTGTATATGCGGTACCATAATTTTCAAAAAAGGCTGTTAATGAATATGCGTAAATATATGGAGGAACGGCAAACGATAAAATTAATGCCCATTTAAAAAAATTACTTAAAGGAAATTCATAAAAAGATACTAAATAAGCTGAACCTGTTCCAATTATAAATGTTAAAAATAAAACACTCACTAATAAACAAATAGAATTTATTGTATATTCAAAAAGGAATGTGTTTTTTAGTATACTAAAATAATCTGTAGTATTTTCGAAGAAACTTGAAAAGACAGTTAATATTGGAATAATTACGATTAAAGATATTAGTAGAGAGGATAAAGACCAAATATTAAAATTTCTATACATACTAATTTTATATTATAATTTATTATAATTAATATAAGTTACTCTGTTCCATGAAGGTATTCTAAACAGTTTTCAGCTTTGATTTCAGTTATATATGTTTCATTCTCTATATTCTTTAAATTATAAATATCCTCCCACCATTTTTCAATTATTCCATCTGTAATGATTGCCATATAATTTTTACCTTGATTTTTTTTATTGTCTTTACTCTTTAAGGTAAGCATACCAAGATGGTCAGTGAAAATACCCTTTTCATCAGGTAAAATTTTTATCTTATTTATATTAATCTCATCAAATTTTGATTTGAGATTAACAAAATTTTCTAACCCGCAATAATAAATTTCGTGAATACCAAGTTTTTTTATTCTATCATAACTATTCTCAAAATTTTTTAATTGATTATCTGTTTTTTGACTTATTGAATTTAGACTCATGCTAAAGATTGCTACTCTTTTTTTTTCAAAAAGTTTTTTGGAATTTTGATAAAAATTATTTAAATTAAAATTTATTTCACTTAATCTAAAACCAGATTTCATTTTTTTTAATTCATCTGTTCAAAGAGTGTTCAACATAATAAGGAGACATCTTGATCATAGTGAACACTCCTTCAACAGAAGAAAAATTTGTAATGACCATGCTTCATGAAGAAGAAGATACCAACCAAAGCATGGTCATTGTCAGAAAATCAAAAATTAAATACTTTAAGGAGATGCGGAACTTCCTTAGTTTCAATTTCTGAAAGTTTTCTGTCATTTATTCTTTTATTGATTTTTTTACACTCCATTAGACATGGGGAACATGCTTTGGAAGATTTATTCAAATCAATATTAGACATAAATTTCTTTTTTTCTTTCATTATTTCCAACCAGCAGCTGTCATTACCTCTACTGCAGCAGCTTGATTTTTTCCATAAGAGGCTAGTTTAGTTTTCATATCTTGTTTGAAATCTAATCCTAGGTTATTAACTACTAATGGACTTGGCGAAACACCATCAATCATTGGAAACTCAAAAGTATTATTAGTAAAATGCTCTTGAGACTCTGGAGTTAGTAAAAACTCTACAAGCTTAACAGCATTTGATTTGTTAGGCGCACCTTTTACTAAAGCTGCACAACTAACGTTCATGTGCGTTCCTCTATCATTTTGATTAGGGAAAAAAGCTTTAACTTTTTTAGCTGCCGCTTGTTGTTCAGGACCTTTTTTTCCCGACAACATTAGTGCTAAATAATAAGTGTTAGCCACAGCAATATCAGCTTCACCAGCTGCTACAGCCATTATCTGAGCTCTGTCATTACCTGTTGGTGTTCTTGCCATGTTAGCAACAACTCCCTCAGCCCATGCAGCTGTCGCTGCTTTTCCATTGTTTTTAATCAATGAAGCTACAAGAGATTTATTATAAATGTTGCTAGATTTTCTTATTACCAATCTACCTTTCCATTTAGGATCCGCTAGACCTTCATAAGTCATTCCAGATAATTCAGCACCAGTAACTCTTTCAGGTGAATAATAAATTATTCTAGCTCTTTTTGCGATTCCTACCCATTTGCTTGTTCTAAAGCTTGAAGGAACAGCTGATTTGATCGCTGCAGATGTTAAACCACCTTGGAGTGCACCTTTTGCATCCATAGCACCACATCTTCCAGCATCTGCTGTAATATAAAGATCTGCAGATGAGTCAGCACCTTCTTCAAGTATTCTTTTTTCTAAGGCACCTGATTTTCCATTTATCAGATTTACTTTTATTCCAGTCTTGTTTGTAAATTTGGCATAAAGCTCTCCATCAGCTTTATAATGCCTAGCATTAAAAATATTTACTTCATCAGCAATTGCAAAAGCACTCGCAAATAAAGAAGTAATTAACGCTAAAATTGTTATTTTTTTCATTTATTTCCTCGTTTGTTTGAATGTGAATGATAACTATTCGCAATGATATTGATTATCAATCGCAACAATGTCGCACCTTAAGGTTGATATTTTATCTAAAAAATTAAGACTTCCAGTCGCCTATTTTACTGAACAGAAAGTTTCTAAAAGCCATGATTCTTGCCGTATTTTTTAATGATTGAGGATAAACAAAATGTGCTTCTGTTATTGGTCCCTCAGATTTAGGCAATACTTTTATAACATTATTGGAATTACTCACTAAATATTCGGGTAACGCAGCTAATCCCACTCCAGATTCTACTGCAAGAAGTAATCCCATTACACTATTCACTTTCATGATTGTTTTTCTTTTTTTTCCATCAGGCATACCTAATTTTAAAGCCCAATCAGGATTGTAAACTGGTGAAGGTGCTCCTTTTCCAAAAGATATAAATTTATGTTTATTTAGATCATTAATTGTTTTTGGCATACCGTATTTTTCGAGGTATTTATTTGATCCATAGATAAAATACTTCAAATCAACCAACTTTTTTTGAATATAATTCAATTGCTTTGGTCTTCTCATAAAAATACCAATGTCAGCCTGCCTAGTGCTTAAATCTAACTCTTTATCCTCAAAAATTAATTCTATTTCAATTTCTGGATTTAACCTCATAAATTCCTGAATTCTTGGAGTTAACCAGTGTGTTCCAAAACTTCTTACGGTAGTAATTGTTAATTTGCCTGTTGGCTTATTTTTTTGATCACCTAATGAAGTTTCTACTTCTTTTAATTTACTTATAACTTCGTGCGCAGTCTTAAAAACATATTCACCATTTTCTGTTAGAGTTAAGCCTCTTGCATGCCTTTCAAATAATTGAACTTTTAATTCTTGTTCTAACGATTGAATTTGACGGCTTATTGCAGATTGACTTAAATTCAAATTTACTGTTGCATTTGTAAAACTTCCAGCTTCCGCAACTGCATGAAATATTTTTAACTTATCCCAGTCCATTATTTATTTAAATTTATAATATATCTCCCTAAAGTTTCTCCTTTTAGCATTTTCGGAAAAATATCAATTACTTCATCTAATTTAATTTCTTTAATTGATTTTTCAAGAATATCAAAATCAATTAGTTTTCCTGCCTCATTCCATAAAAATTTTCTTCTTTTAATTGATGCTGTTACAGAATTAATTCCCCACAATTTAACACCTCTGATTATAAACGGCATAACTGTTGTATTAAGTTTTATATCAGCAGCATTACCACACGCTGAAACAATTCCTCCATCTTTTGTTTGCGCAAGAATATTTTCTAAAACTTTTCCTCCAACCGTATCTACTGCTCCATCCCATAACCCTTTATCAAGAGGTCTTGAATCTTTTGTCATTTCACTAGTATTTACAATACTTTTAGCACCTAAGGATTTTAAATAATTTTCATTACTTTTTTTTCCTGTAATTGCAGTCACGTGACAACCAAGCTTACTTAACATCATTACAGCCATACTGCCCACGCCACCAGAAGAACCGCTCACTATGACATTTTCAACTTTTTCTCCTAACAACAATTCCTCTCTTGTTGCTTTGGTTGTGAAAGAACACATTAAAGCAGTCAAACCTGCTGTTCCTAAAATCATAGCTTGCCTAAGATCTAAATTTTTTGGTTTTTTTACCAAAAAATCTCCGTTTACTTTCGCATATTGGGAATATCCACCGTAATAAATTTCACCAACTCTCCATCCTGTAAGAATGACTTCATCACCAGATTTATAATCTTTATGATTACTTTCTTCGACGACACCTGAAAAATCTATTCCTGGAATGTGGGGAAATTCTTTTACTAATCTTGCTCCATTCTTTAATATTAAAGCATCTTTATAATTCAATCCTGAGTATTCTACTTTAATTGATACGTCACCATGTTTTAAAAAACTTTTATCAACAGATTTTATTTCTCTTGAAAACTCTTCGCCATTTTGATTTAAAATTAATGCTTTAAATTGATCTGACACTTTATTCTTTTGGTACGCTAATAAACCTCAAATATCTATTTTGATAACTAAGATCCTCTTTAAATTGACCTAAATAATAATTTGTAACTGTAGAAGCTTGTTCTTTTTTTATTCCTCTCATAGTCATACATTGATGTGTTGAATCTATCGTAACAGCTACACCTTTTGCATCAAGAGATTGCATTAAGGTATTCGCAATCTGCATAGTTAATCTTTCTTGTGTTTGTAGTCTTTTTGAAAATACCTCTACAACTCTTGCTAATTTACTTAAGCCTACTACTCTATCTTTAGGTATGTAAGCAACGTGAGCTTTACCAATTATTGGAGCCATATGATGTTCACAATGACTTTGTACTGAAATATTTTTTTGAACAACCATGTCATCATAACCCTCTACGTCACCAAAAGTTTTATCTAAAATTTGATTTGGATCCTCTTTGTAACCTTTAAAATACTCTTTAAATGCCTTTACAACTCTTTTTGGAGTTTCAATTAAGCCCTCTCTTGACGGATCTTCACCCATCCAAGATAAAATGGTCTTAAAGGCTTCCTCTGCTTCTTGATCAGAAATTTTTTTTATATTTTTATTATTATCTGTATTTTTAACGAGTTTCATTGTTGGTTTTATACCCATAAATACTTATTTTTAAAATATTTATTATATCTCTATATGTGCTACAAAATCACCGGATATGTTCAAAAAAAGAGAAAATGTTGTTGAAATTGAAGAGGGAAACCTTCTTTCACCTAAATTTGATAATGATGGATTAATTCCTGTAATTACAATGTGCAATAAAACTAAGGATATTTTAATGCATGGCTATATGAATGTTGAAGCATTAAAAAAAACTATTGAAACTAAAGAAGCACACTATTTTAGCAGATCTAGAAAAGCCATATGGCACAAAGGTAAAACAAGTGGTTTCACTCAAAAAGTTAAAGAAATTAGAATTGATGATGATCAAGATTCAATTTGGCTTACTGTAGATATTGGTGATGGAGCTAGTTGTCATGTTGGCTATAGATCTTGTTTCTATAGAACAATTCCTTTGGGGATAATAGAAAATGGAAGAAAAGTTGAAATGAAATTTACTGAAAAAGAAAAAAAATTTGATCCTGAAAAAGTTTATAAAGGTCAACCTAATCCAACTAAAATTTAGATATGTCATTAAAAGTAATGAAACCTTTTGGTCCATCGGTCTTAAAAGTTAAAATACCTGATGAAATTGTAAAAAGATTAAATGATTATGTAGATAATATTATTTTAGACAATAAAAAAAGTAAAAATCTTGATTATGGCTCAAAATTAGCAGGTGATGTCACTCAAGAATTTAAGCTTGAACAAAAATTTATTACTGACAGTGGTTGGTTAAATTTTTTAGCTCAGTGTGTGCAAAAATGGTTAGAGCTAGAAATGAAAGCAAAAATTACTCAATTTAAAATGATAGATTCATGGATAGTTAGACAATTTAAAAATGAGTATAATCCAGTTCATTGGCACGGAGGGCATATTTCAGGTGCAGGTTTTTTAAAAGTTCCTAAAACTCTAGGTTCTCATAAACAAGAAGAAAAAGATGATAATCATTATAGAGGTGGTACTTTAAACTTAATTCATGGAAATAGACAATTTTTATCAAGCTCAATATTTTCAATTAGACCTGAGGTAGGTGACTTTTATTTTTTTCCTAATTATTTAATGCATACTGTTTACCCATTTAAAGGGACTGATGAAGAAAGAAGATCAATCTCTTTTAATGCACTTATAGATGAAAAAATTCACGATGTTTATGGAAGAGGATAAAAAAATAAAACAAAAAAATGTTTTAGGTGAAACTTTAGAGAATTGCTCAATGAATCCTCTTACTGGTTGGTATAGAGATGGTTGTTGTAATACAGACGAAAATGATCATGGTTTACATACTGTTTGTGCAAAAGTTACAACAGAATTTCTAGAATGGTGTAAAGATGCTGGAAATGATTTAATTACGCCTCATCCTGAATTTGGTTTTCCGGGCTTAAAAGATGGTGATGGATGGTGTGTTTGTGCAAGTTGGTATGCAAAAGCAGTCGAGGCAGGAAAAGGTTGTCCAATATATTTAAAAAGAACTCACGAAAATACTCTTAAAATTCTTCCAATAGATACTCTTAAGAAATTCGCAATAGATTTATCTTAATTACATATTACCATATTTCGGACCACCACCACCTTCTGGTGTAACCCAAGTAATATTTTGTGAAGGCTCTTTTATATCACAAGTCTTACAATGTATGCAATTTTGAGAGTTAATTACAAATTTATTTAAACCATTTTCTTGTTGAACCTCATAAACACCTGCAGGGCAATATCTTTGGGCTGGCTCATCAAATTTTTCTAAAGTGTAACTTATTGGTAACGACGCATCTTTAAGTTTGAGATGTACTGGTTGATTATCAGCATGATTTGTGCCGGTTAAATAAACTGAGCTAGTTTTATCAAATGTAATTACATTGTCAGGTTTTGGGTAGTCTATTTTTGGCATTTCACTTGCTAATTTTAATGTTTCATGATCAGCATGCTTATGTTTTAAAGTAAAAGGTAATTTACCTCTAAATAAAATCTGATCTATTCCTGTAAATATAATGCCTAGAATTAATCCCCAACTAAAACTTGGTTTAACATTTCTTGCTTCATAAAGTTCTTTATATAGCCAACTTTTTTTTAATTTTTCCTCAAAAACAGACAAATCTTTACTATCTTTTATATGTTCGTTAATAGTTTCTGCAGCGATAATTCCACTTTTCATCGCTGTATGTGATCCTTTGATTTTAGGCATATTCAACGTACCCGCATCACAACCAACAAGTAATGCTCCTGGCATAAACATTTTGGGCAAACTCTGAAAACCTCCTTCAATCAATGCTCTTGCACCGTAAGAAATTCTTTTTCCACCCTCAATAATTTTTTTTATTGCTGGATGAGTTTTAAATCTTTGAAATTCATCAAATGGAGATAGATGGGGGTTTTTGTAATCTAAACCTATTACATAACCAAGAAAGATTTGCTTATTTTCCGCATGATACATGAAACTTCCACCGTAAGTACTGTTATCTAATGGCCACCCAGCAGTATGCATTACTAAACCTTCATGATGTTTTTTTTCATCTATCTCCCAAATTTCCTTAAAACCTATTCCATATTGCTGAGGATCTTTTCCTTTGTCTAATTCAAATCTTTTTATGAGTTGTTTTCCCAAATGACCTCTACAACCTTCAGCAAAAACTGTAACTTTACCTAAAAGCTCAATACCAGGTTCAAAACTATCTTTTTTATTTCCTTCTTTATCAACACCCATATCTTGAGTAGCCACTCCTTTAACTGATCCGTCATCATTATATAAAATTTCACTTGCTGGAAATCCTGGAAAAATTTCTACACCTAATGTTTCAGCTTGCTCTGCAAGCCATCTGCATAAATTAGCGAGGCTAATAATATAATTCTTATGATTTTGTTGTACAGAGGGCAATAGCCATGTTGGCCAGCTCAAAGATTTTGTTTTTCCTAGAAATAAAAATTTTTCTTTTGTTACTTTCGTTTTGACTGGTGAATTTAAATCTTTCCAATTCGGTATAAGCTCATCTAAGGCTCTTGTTTCAAAAACATTCCCGCTCAATATATGTGAACCAATTTCTGAAGCCTTTTCTAAAACACAAACATTAATGTTAGAGTCCAATTGTTTTAACTTAATGGCTGTAGATAAACCTGATGGACCACCACCTACAATAACAACATCATATTCCATTGTCTCTCTGGACATAATCTATTTATTTACAGGTTCTATTATTTTTGTATAGTGTTTAATTTGTTCAATTCCTCAAGAAATTTAGGAAGAGCATCAAAAAGATCAGCTTCAAGACCATAATCGGCAATGCTAAATATTGGGGCTTCTCCATCTTTATTAATTGCAACAATCACTTTACTTTCTTTCATTCCAGCTAAATGCTGAATAGCCCCAGAAATTCCAACAGCAATATATAAATCTGGGACAACAACTTTTCCAGTTTGTCCAACTTGATGATCATTTGTAATATAACCAGCATCTACTGCAGCTCTTGAGGCACCTATTGCTGCATTAAGCTTATCAGCTACTGCTGTAATTAATTTAAAATTTTCCCCACTTTGCATTCCTCTACCACCTGAAACAACAACTCTTGCAGTTCCAAGCTCAGGTCTATCTGATTTAATTTCCTCTTTTTTAATAAATTTTGATAAATCAGAAGAATCTCCAGGATTACCATTTTGAATTTCTGCAGAACCACCTGAAGTTGGAGCTGGGTCAAATGATGTTGGTCTAATTGTTACACATTTGATCTTATCTGTACTTTTGACTGTTGCAAAAGCGTTTCCGGCATAAATTGGTCTTACATAAGTATCTTCTTCCACAACTTTCGTAATATCACTTACTTGAGAAACATCTAGTAAAGCTGCAATCCTAGGCATCAAATTTTTTCCAAATGTGTTAGCTGAGCAAACTATATGCGAATATCCATCTGCAAGTTTAATTATTGCTGAAGTATAATTTTCTGCCAAATAATTTTCATATAAAGAATTATTCACATGTATTACTTTTTTTACATTAGGAATTTCGGAAATTGATTTTGCTACAGTATCAGAATTTGAGCCTAAAACTAAAGCGTGCACATCTTCGTTTATTTGAGATGCAGCTGAAATTGCATTCAAAGTAAAAGGTTTGTACTCTTTATTATTATGTTCTGTTATTATTAAAACTGACATTATATTACTTTAGCCTCATTTTTTAATTTTTGTACTAATTCTTCTACACTTGCGACTTTAATCCCTGCTTTTCTTTTTGGTGGTTCTTCAACTTTAATTTGCTCTACTCTTGGCTTCGTATCCACACCAAGATCTGATGCTGTTATTTGCTCAATTGGCTTTTTTTTTGCTTTCATTATATTTGGTAAAGAAGCATATCTAGGCTCATTTAATCGCAAATCGCACGTTACAATTGCTGGAACATTTACTTCAATAGTTTCTAAACCTTCATCTATTTCTCTTGTCACTTCAAGTGACTTATCTTTCACTTCAATTTTAGAGGCAAATGTTGCTTGGGGCCAATTCAACAGTGCTGCCAACATCTGCCCAGTCTGATTGCAATCATCATCAATAGCTTGCTTGCCCATAAAAACTAGGTCAGGTTTTTCTTTTTCTACAACTTTTTGTAAAATTTTTGATACTGCTAATGGTTCAATGACTCCTTCAGCTTTTACAAGAATTCCTCTATCAGCACCTACAGCTAAAGCTTTTCGAACAGTCTCTTGAGCTTTTTCCTCTCCAACAGAGATTGCCACAACCTCAGATGCTTTTCCGGCCTCTTTTATTTTTACAGCTTCTTCTATTGCGTTATCATCAGGAGGATTTGTTGACATCTTGACATTATCAGTAACAACGCCTGAGCCATCTTCTTTAACTCTTATCTGAACATTATAATCAATAACTCTTTTAACTGCGACTAAAATTTTCATTAAGCTCTCAACAATTTATTTTCAGCATCGTATGGGCTCTCTTCAAGAATTGTAGCTTCATACATTTTCCCAAGAATATCAACTTTAAGTTTTTCTCCAACATTTGCTAAGTCAGGTTTTACCATTGCTAACGCAATCGATTTATCTAATCTAAATCCATATTCACCACCTGTTGCCCTTCCAACAACTCTGTCATCTTTGTAAATTGGGTTATTACCTAATACATCTGAGTCAGTTGTATTGTGAACTTCAAGAGTTACTAATTTATTATCAAAACCTTTCTCTCTCCATTTATTGAGAGCTTCGAGACCTATAAAGTTTCCTTTATTTGGATGAATAAATCGATCTAGACCTGACTCATATGGTGAATATTCTATTGATAATTCAGTTCCGACAAGTTTGTAAGATTTTTCAACTCTTAAACTATTCATTGCTCTTATTCCAAATGGTTTAATACCTAAATCTTTGCCTGCTTCCATTAATTTATCAAAAATATGATTTTGATACTCGATGGGGTGGTGTAATTCCCAACCTAATTCGCCTACAAAATTTACTCTCATTGCATTTACTGGAGCATATCCTACATTTATATTTTTAGCTGTTAACCATTTAAAATTTTCATTAGTAAAATCATCTGTTGAAACTTTTTGCATTAATTCTCTAGCTTTAGGACCCGCAACAACAAGTACACCTGTACTATTAGTAAGGTCTTCAAATATTACGGAGCCATCTGTGGGCATCCACTTTTGAATCCAATCATGATCTAGTCTTAAATTTGCACCCGCAGAAACAAGATAATAACTATTTTCTGCTTCTTTCATAATTGTAAATTCTGAATGAACACCACCTTTAGTATTAAGAGCATGGCATAAGTTTATTCTACCAATCTTTTTTGGAAGTTTGTTAGCAACTAAATAATCTAAAAATTCTTCAGCTTTTGGGCCTTTAATTCTACATTTGGCAAATGCTGTCATATCTAGAAGGCCAACATTTTTTTTTACATTTTCACATTCTTTTTTAATCGCATCAAACCATTTTGATCTTCTAAAAGACCAATCATCTTTTTGCTCCATTCCATCAGTTGCGAAAAAATTAGGTCGTTCCCATCCAAATTTTTGACCAAACACTGCCCCAAGATCTTTCATCCTCTCATAACAAGGTGATGTTCTTAAAGGTCTGGCAGCTGGTCTTTCTTCATCTGGGTAATGAACTATAAAAACATGGCTATATGCTTCCTCATTTTTTGCTTTTAAATAGGTTTTAGTTGCATAATTTCCATAACGTCTGGGTTCTACACCAAGCATATCTATTGTTGGTTCACCATCTACTATCCACTCTGCTAATTGCCAACCCGCTCCACCTGCTGCGGTTATTCCAAAACTATGACCTTCATTAATCCAAAAATTTTTTAATCCCCAAGCTGGACCAACTATAGGATTTCCATCTGGTGTATAACAGATTGCTCCATTATAAACTTTTTTAACACCCACCTCGCCAAATGCGGGCACACGATGTATTGCTCCTTCAATGTGAGGTGCTAGTCGATCTAAATCCTCTTGAAATAATTCATATTCTGAATTTTTTGATGGTCCTTCAACATAACATGCTGGTGCTCCATCTTCATATGGACCTAAAATTAATCCACCAGCCTCCTCTCTCATATACCATCTACTATCACTGTCTCTTAATACGCCCATTTCAGGTAAGCCATCTTTCTTTCTTTTTTGAATTTCCGGATGAGGTTCTGTTACAATATATTGATGCTCAACTGGTATTACTGGAATATCTAATCCAACCATTTCTCCAGTTTGTCTTGCAAAATTTCCTGAACAAGAAATTACGTGTTCACACTCAATTGAACCTTTGTCTGTTTCAACTATCCAACCATCTTTAGTTTGCCTCATAGCTAAAACAGTTGTGTTTCTATAAATTTCTGCACCTCTATTTCTTGCACCTGTTGCAAGTGCCTGGGTTAAGTCTGCAGGTTGAATATATCCATCTTCTGGATGTTGGATTGCTCCAACTAGATCATCTGTATGACATAACGGCCAAATTTCTTTTACTTGTTGCGGAGTTAAAAATCTTACATCTACTCCAATCGTTTTAGCTACTCCAGCATATTGATGGTATTCATCCATTCTATCTTTTGTGCTTGCTAAACGAATATTTGATACAACGCTGAAACCAACATTTTTTCCTGTTTCTTCCTCTAATTTTTTATATAGATCAACTGCATATTTATGAAGCTGACCAACAGAGTAACTCATATTAAAAAGAGGTAATAATCCAGCAGCATGCCATGTCGAACCTGAAGTTAATTCTTTTCTTTCAACTAAAACAACATCTGACCATCCTTTTTTTGCAAGGTGATAAAGGGCACTTACACCAACTACCCCACCACCAACAACAACTACTTTTGTTTTAGTTTTCATTTATTGATTTCTACTAAATTTTTATTCATTACGAAACAAAATTGTATTGAAGATAATCAAATTGAACTTCCTAATGGAATGGGACTTGAAACCATTGTGGTTAACCAACAGTCTTTCAAGGGGCCATCCATAGTGTATTTTTCTACTTGCCAATTGAACTTATGATAAATCTTTTCCTTATCAAGAATTATAACCTCAAATTGGGCCCATTTGTCACTACTGCCAACCTCAGTAATTGTATGACTAATATGATTTATAAGCATCAGATATGATCTTCCTTTTATCATTTTTTTGAAATTAGGCAGAGGTCCTGTATTTTTTTTGTTTTCGGGGTGAGCAAAATTCCAAGTTTGTTCTATTCCGCTATCCTTAAAATTATTATCATTTTTCATTAGTCCAAGAAGTTGAATTCGAATAACTTCTTTTGGCTTAATTGAGCTACTTGGATTAATTAAATCAGCCTTTAGGGTAACAGTAGTTAAAGAATAAAATAAAATAATATTAAACGTTAAGAGCAGTTTTTTTGACATCTTCAAGAAATTGTTTTCGTTTTTCCTCACTAACAAATGGTACAGCAAAATATCTTCTATAAACAACATCCGTTATGCCACATATATTAAATACTCCCCTTCTTAATCTTTTAGTTGGCATATTTAAAAAGAAAGTTCTTACTGCAAATTGAGGGGAACCATAAGTGCAAAATACCACTGCTTTTTTACCTTTAAGGTTACCCAAGGGATAACCATAATTTCCAAATAATCTTTTAAATCTAAATGCCCATGGCGGAGCAAGAACTTTATCTATCCAACCCTCAACTATTGCTGGCATCCTAAAATTCCATATGGGAGCTATCAGAACAATGGCATCAGAATTTTCTATTCTTTGTCTATGATCTAAGACTGTATCATCTGGTTCTTCACCAGCGAAAACTGGGTCAAACTTTTCTTTATAAAGATCAATTACATCAACTGAATGACCTTTGTCTTCTGCAGTTTGAATAAAAGTTCCTCTGATCGCAGCATTGAATGATTTATCATCATAATGACCATAAATAAGAATTATTTTTTTCATTAATTAAAATTTTTTTCAAATTCTATCTTTGTACATTTGTTTTCAATATATAAAATATTATTTGCTTCAACAATCTTTTTTGCCTCTTCATTTTTTATATCCAATTGTAACCATAAAACTTTTGCGCTAATTTTGACAGCTTCTTTAGCAATTTCAATAGCCTCACTAGATGGTCTGAACACATTAATTATTTCAACTGCACTATCAATTTCTGAAATGCTTCCAAAAACTTTTTCACCTAATATTTCTTCTCCTTTAATTGATGGGTTTACTGGATAAACTTTAAATCCATACTGTTGTAAATATTTCATGACAATTGTAGATGTTTTATTTAAATCTTTGCTAGCACCTACCAAAGCAATTTTTTTATATTTTTCTAGAATTTTTTTTGTGTTTTTCATTAAGCTAAATTCTAATTCATAATTTTATCTTCACAAAACTTCTTTGCCTCTTGAACAGTCATTGGTTTTTCTAATTTTTGGCTGCCTGCGATACATGCATCAATAGCTCTTTTAAAGTTATGATCTCTGAAAGTAAAAATAAAATAAAGACCAACAATTATAAGGATAATAGTTATAATATTTTTAATTTTCACTTATTTTTCCATTTTGGTTTTCTTTTTTCAAGAAAAGCTGAAATTCCCTCTTTTGCATCTATTGCCATCATATTAAGTGTCATCATCTTACTAGTATAAGCGTAAGCTTTTCTTAAAGGCATTTCTAATTGCTTATAAAAAGCTTGCTTACCAATTTTGATTGTAAGATTAGATTTTGAAGCAATTTTTTTAGCTACTTTAAGAACTTCAATATTTAATTTTGATTTTAAAAAAC
The DNA here is from genome assembly GCA_902632515.1 of uncultured Pelagibacteraceae bacterium. Next base: position 47,758 of record CACPDA010000003.1, on the reverse strand, counting down.
AATCATTTATCAGTCCGATTTCTTTTGCGTATTTCGCTTTAATTGGTTCTCCGGTTAGCAACATTTTCATCATTGGTTTTCTATGAATTTTTCTACTCACAGCAACCATTGGGGTACTACAAAATAACCCTATATTTACACCTGGGGTAGCAAACAATGCATCATTTGAACTATAAGCTAAATCACAACTTGCAACTAATTGACATCCAGCAGCATATGCAGCGCCATGCACTTTTGCAATTACTGGCTTTCTTCCTTCAATTATTTGTAGCATTAGTTTTGAGCAAAGATTGAATAATTTTTGATATTTATTTCTTACTTTCAAATTTTTTACTTCTTTAAGATTATGTCCAGCACTGAAACCTTTGCCAGATCCTTCAAGAATAATTACTTTTATTTTGTTATCTTTATCAAGTTTTCTAAAAACTTTTATTAAATCATTTAAATTTTTAAATGATAATGAATTATATGTTTCTGGCTCATCAATTGTGACAATAGATATACCACCAGAAAAATTTTTAACCTTTATATTCATCAGGTTTCTATTTAAGCTTACCTTCTTCTCTCATTTTTGCTCTAATCTTAGTAGCTGAAATTTTCTGAATTTCTTCAGGCAGTACAATCTCCTCTATTTTGTAACCCACTCCTCTGCCGTAGCAAATATTTGTAACATTGGGTACTAACATGATTTTAAATCTTCCCTCAAATTCTGGATTTAGTCTGTCCTCTATATTTTTTTTTACTGTTTCAAAATCAAAAGGATTATCATCTACTCCTTGAACATCTCTTATTTGAATACAAACTTGACCTGTCTTTTTTAATATCTCTTTAAATAAAGTGTAATGACCATCGTGAAATGGTTGCCATCTTCCTAACATTTGTGCTGTTGGTTTTTTATTGTCCCACTCGTAAGCCATTATTTAATCTCCTTATATATTTTTGGTGCCCAATTTTTAGCATCTTGAGTTGTAACATGAAAGTCATACTTATCAGGTTTAACAAACATCTTATTAGTATCATCAAATCTTCCTTCTTTTATAGTGTCTACCCAAACTATATAATCAGCTGGAAATAAAGCTCTTGCCTCAGGTGTTGGACATATAAAATCTGCAACAACATAATTTCCTTCATTTTTAAGTTTTATTGCAAAGTCTGCCATTCTTTTTGCTTGTCTTTTTCTTCCTTCTTCAGAAAAATCCCAATCATTAGCTTCTTTTCTTACTTCGTCGGCATTTAATCTTTTTGCATTTAACATTGGCCCTAACTCATTAGCTAAAGTTGTTTTACCTGAACCAGGTAGACCCATTATAAGAATTATTTTCATATTATATCAAACTGTTAGCAACCCATTTATGAAACTGATGAGTTGGCTGATCCATTACAGGAGAAAAGTTTCCTCCATTATAAACTGGGGAATGTCTTCCGTCTTGCATTCCTTCAATTGCATTAATATCTTCTATCATAACATCTTTCCAAAACCTTGCATTTTCTTTTCTTAAGTCTTTTAATTCTTCACCATTCGCACTATCATTTCCGATATAGTACATTTGCATATGTTCTTTGGTTTTACATATTGAAAGTGGCTCTAACCAGAAAACATAAAAGTGATCAACATGTAAACCAATCATAACATTTGGAAATAAAGCTATATATTCTGAATTTTTTAACATATTTTTATCCCAGTTTGGAAAAACATTAAATTTTTTATTACCTTTAACTGGTTGTTCATATTTTTTACTTCCTTGTCCAGCAAATCTATTGGGTAAACCTTGAATATGGTAATGGTCGTTTATATTAGAAACTTTATTTAATTCAGGATGGATAGTTGGAAGATGATAACTTTCACAATAATTTTCAATAGCGAATTTCCAATTACAATTCACATCTAAATTAAAGTAGCCATAATCATTTGAGTGAACTATCAAATCTTGGTCTGCTTTATTAATAAATTGAGACCATCTTTCCTCTAGTGGTTTTATATAGTCATCAAAATCAATTTCATTAGAATTAATATTTACAAAAATAATATCCATCCAAATCTTAGTTTTTACCTCTTTAAGATGGCTTTTGCTTTTATTAAATTTTTCTGATTGATGTTTATTAAGACCTCCAATATGAGGGGTTGCCACTAAATTGCCCTCAAAATCATAAGACCATGAATGATAGGGACATCTTATAATATTTTTTAAATTACACTTTTTTTCAATAAGTTTAAAACCTCTATGACTACATACATTATGAAAAACTCTAATTCTCTTATCTTTACCTCTTACTAATATCAGAGGAATCCCCAGTAGATTGTATGGGTTAGCATCTCCTACATTTGGTATTGAGCTGCCCACCCCAACTACTGACCATTTGTCACAAAAAATTCTCTCTTTCTCATAAGATAAATAATCCTCGCTAACATAACACTCATTTGGAAGACCATTTGCAGCCTCAATTGGCTTATTCACGGCCTCAATTTTTTTGATATCCAATATTTTTGAAAGTTCTTTATTTTTGTAATTTTGGTCCACAAAAAAAATTATCATGAGCATCATTTTTGGCAACTAATTTCGACTAGATCAAGTTGTTGAATTTCTTTGACAGCATTTTCAAAAAAGATAATGATCTGGAAAGATGAATTTTTCTTTAGAAATTAGTCCGACAACAGATCTTAATACTGTGCCACCAGTAAATGACATTTATATAACTATGTTGCCTGGTGGAGATTATAAAGAAACAGCTCAACAGGCAGTTGAGCTTGTAAAAAAAGGTCATAATCCAGTACCTCATTTTCCAGCGAGGTCGATGCATGATGAAAAACAGCTTAAAGATTATGTTTCAAGATGTAAAGATGGAGGGGTAAGTCAAGTTTTAATAATTGGCGGAGGTCGAGAGCCTTTAGGCAAATTTGATAGCTCGTTTCAACTTCTAGAGACTGGTTATTTTGAGAAGATGACAATAGGAATTGCTGGACACCCCGAGGGGAGTCCTGATATATCCGATTCAAATTTAGAAAAAGCTATGATAGATAAAAAGCCTTATGCTGATTATATAGTAACTCAGTGGTTATTAGATCCTCAGCCTATTATAGATTTCATTTCTAAACAAAGCGTACCAGTGCATGTGGGAATTACTGGGCCTCTAAAAATATCTAGCTTAATAAAGTTCGCTAATATAGTTGGAGCAAAAAATTCCTTAAATTTTCTTAAATCTAATTTTAGTAAGGCGTTAGATTTATTAAAACCTAAAGACCCTAATGATTTAATTGGGAAAGTTAAATCGCATACTGATTTCTTCCACATTTATACATTCGGCGGCTTGAAGGAAACTAACAAGTGGTTGAAGGAGAATGGTTATGTCTAAAGAATTTGACTATACTAAACTAAAACATGTTACTTCTGTTGATCAATCAGACAGAGAAGTTCCATACAATTTAAGACAAAGTGGGCCAACTAAAGTTGAAATGTTAATTTCAACAAGGGTAAGAAAGTCACCTTATTGGCATTTATCAATGCAGGCAGGTTGTTGGAGAGCTACAGTCTACAATCGTATTTATCATCCAAGAGGTTATGTAAAACCTGAAGATGGTGGAGCAATGGTAGAATATGATGCAATCGTAAATCACGTAACGATGTGGAACGTCGCTGTTGAGAGACAAATAAGAGTTAAAGGTCCAGATGCAGAAAAATTTACTGACTATGTAATAACTAGAGATGCAACAAAAATCTCACCAATGAGAGCAAGATACGTAATTTTATGTAATGCTTATGGAGGGGTTTTAAATGATCCAATTCTTCTAAGAATTTCAAAAGATGAGTTTTGGTTTTCATTATCTGACTCTGACATTGGAATGTATTTACAAGGTGTCAATGCTGACGGAAGATTCAATTGTACAATAGAAGAGATTGACGCTTGTCCTGTTCAAATACAAGGTCCAAAATCAAAAGCATTGATGAAAGATCTTTGTGGAGATCAAGTTGATTTTGATAATATGCCTTTTTATGGTTTAGCTGAAGTTAAAGTTGGAGGAAGAAGTTGTGTAATTTCACAATCAGGTTTTTCTGGTGAGGCTGGATATGAAATTTATTTAAGAGATGCTACTTTGTATGCTGAAGATATGTGGAATGCAGTTCTTGCAGCTGGGAAAAAACATAACTTGATGGTTATAGCCCCAGCACACCATAGAAGAATTCAAGCAGGTATTCTTTCTTGGGGACAAGATATGGATCAACAACATAACCCTTTTCAATGTAACCTTGGTTATCAAGTTTCTTTGTCTGGTAAAGGTGAATGGAATAAAAAATCTGATTATGTTGGTAAAGCTGCACTTGAAAAAATGAAAGCAGATATCAAAGCTGGACAAAAACCTTATAAACTGCAATTAGTTGGTTTTGAGCTTGGTGGAAAACCAATTGATGACTATGCACCAGATTTTTGGCTTATATCAAATGAAGATGGTGGCGATCCTGTTGGATTTGTAACGTCACCATGGTGGCATCCTGAAAAGAAAACTAATATTGCTATGGGATATGTTCCATTTGATGGAACATTAAATTCTAACGGATTTCCTAAAGGTAAAGTTGGAGCAAAATATAAAATTCATTTGCCAGAAAAATACTTAAATACTCCAGGAAAACCTGTTGATGCAGTCGTAGTTGATATACCATTTAAAGAATCTTTTAATGCAAACACGAGAGAAGTTGTAAAAGGTTAATATTTTAGGGAGGGGAGTTCAATCCCCTCCCATTTTTAATTTACATGTCTAAAATTTTTTTAATTGCAATTTGCATTATTATTATTATTGCATTAATAATCTTTCCATTAGTAGTTTCTTATAATGATCAAAAAAATAACAAAAAATAAATGTTAGCTGAATTACTAAGTATAATATTAAGATCGATTAAATTAGATAAATCACTTTTTAAAGATAACAAAAACTTTGGCGAGGCATCTATATACTATGCTATTTTGATTATTTTACTTGGTTCAATTATTAGCATTATACCTAATAGTTCCTTTTTAAACTATATGAATTTGAATTTTGACTTGGGAGGAATTAAAGGACCAACTTTAAAAGCTGTAATGTTTTCATCATTTATAATGTGGATTTTAAAAACAACTTATTTATATTTTGTTGGAGTTGTTTTATTTCCAAATAAAAAAACAAGTTGTAATTTTAGAAAAATTATTATTTTAGTCGCTTTTGCACAATCTCCATTACTTCTGAATTTTATTGTGATTAATCAAATATTTTTATTTTTTATATTTGTTACTTACGTATGGTACAATATTTCATTAATTATTGGTTTAAATATTATTTTAAACTATGACAATTATATAAAAACTACTTTATTATCTTTAGCTCCCCAGATTTTTTTCTTTTTATATATTTTATCATTATTTAAAGGTGTAAATGGTGTTGTAAGTTAAATTGGAAATATAGTCTTTGACACTCTGCATGATTTGCAAATCTTAAAACCTGTCATAATTAAATTTTGTGTAACACTTTCATCTTTTTTTTTACATTCATCACATATATTATCTAATTCTTGTAAATCTTTTTCTTTTAATTCTTCGTCTTCAATCATTATCGGTTAAGCCAGCTCCTGCAGCACTCTGTTTTAAACTATCTGTTTCCTCTACAAAGGTTTCTTCAGAAAGTTTATATAAATTATTCCATTCTGACTCTTTAAAGTTATCTGAATTATCTAAAAAAATTATTCTTATATCTTTTGCTAAAAACGGAAATTTTTCTTCAGCCAAGTTTGAGGAAATATTTATATTAAAATTTAATAAGAATTTTTTTTCATCGAAATTGAAAATTATTTTTTTTCCAATAACTTCGGAAGATCTACTTAAAAAGGGTAAAAGTAATATTGGATAGGCGATATTTTTAAACGTACAATCCTTAAATTTTTCTATAGTTCTTATTTGGTCTAAAAAACTTACTCCAAGATTAATTGGACAAAATGAATTTCTCTGAGGCTGATTGTCTTTTTTAATTAACTTTAAATTTTCAAAATTATTTAAGTCTTCTTCATTAAAATAAGAATTTAAATTTTTAATTCCTGGTAATCCAAAAAGTTCTAATAATCTTATACATTTACCAACCTCCTCAGAAATTCCCCATGAAAATCCTAATGCTCGAGTTGCTCTTTTTGATGTCGTTTCTATTTCACTTAGAGATTTCATAATTTAAGAGTTTGATTTGTAAACCCAATAATCGTCATAATCTTTTAATTCGTTAGGCAATGGTGCACCTTGAAACATACATATCCTCAACCATTTATCTGAACGTGGATCAAATTTTAGTGCACCAAAAAAAGATAATTTTAATCTTAACATATCAATCGGTATCGTATTTTCACTTATTGTATTATCTTGAATTTCAGAATAAGGAAATTTTTCAATTATAAATGCCCTTCTAACTACATGTCTCAAATCTGGGTTGTCACTTAAAAATTTGTCAATTTTTATATCTTTTTTTGTGATTATTAATTTTTCATATAATTTTTTGATGTCTCTAGCAATTGCAAGAGGTTGTTCTAGCTCAGACCCTTGTTCTTCAAATCTATCTGCAATTCTTGGTTCTTCTTTATTTTTTGAAATAAACCAAAATTTTTTATAATTTTCTTTTTTTTTAAAATTAACAGATAAAATATTTGAATATTTTGTCTCAACAATTAATCTTAAATCCTCAACCTTTCTATTTGTAGGTATTGTAAAATATTTATCCTCTTCAGAGCTCATTTGTTTTACTAATGGTTCAATAATTTCATTATATGGCTCCATCATCAAAGAAACGACATATTCTATACACTCCTCACAAGTTTCTTTCTCGACCCACAAATATAATTGGTTGAATGGATAATCTGTATCAAAATCAAATTTTGTCTCGATTAAATCTAAAAATTTTTTAACATCATTTAATAAATCTTTTATCTTTTTTAATTGATATTCACTCTCAGTATTCCAGCTTGTTATATTCTTAATAGAATTTCTTAGACATTGTTTGAATAAATTACTATCGTATGTATCTACTTTTTTAATTTCTCTTATTTTTTTTAGCGCTTTTTCTCTACACATAATCCAATTATTTAATAGAGTTGGATGATTGACTATAAATGGGGCCATGCCCAAACCTGTTGAATTTCCAATACCTAAATTTTTACAAATCTTAGGATCCAGCTTAACTGCTTTTTCAGGGTTTTTACTCTTTGATACATGATTTACTTGATCGAAAGTAAATTGTCTTACTAAATAAACTAACATCATTTCTAGTCTAAATGGACCATTTATTTCATCTCTATTTTTTATTCTAAAACGATCTGCAAGCCCAAATTTACCAGATCCGTAAACTGCAGTAGTTCTATAAAGGTAGCCAACTTTTTCTAACAAATCTAAATTTGGTTGATTACCATTACTCAAACTTTCTACAACATGATCAAAAACTCTTACTGATTTATTTGCCCTAGATAAAGTCAATTCCTTATATGATAATCTACCAACTTCTTGTTTGGGAACTTCTTTTTTTAATCTCTCAATATCACCTCTGTTAGGAATCCCATCATATAATGTAAAAGCTGCATCCCATTTTGTAGCAATTACTCGATCTGATCTTTCATTGTCCAGTATTTTATTTGCAAAACAAATTAAAGAGTAAACTCTATTTTTTTTTGTAAATGAATAAACTACAACACCAAATCCATCTTTATCTAAATCAAATAAATCTCTATTATATTCCCAATCTTTAAATTCAGTTAGAAAACTTCTTAGAAATGAAAGTTTAGACTGATGGAAAGAGCCTAGTCTTGAAAGTTTCATGATTATATTTGGATCTCTTAATTCTACTTTCATGTTCAAATATTTTTATAAAAATTATACCAATTATTTCCAAGTATTCCGTTAATTTCAGTTTCCTCAAAACCTATTTTACTTAATCCTTTTTCTAAATTTGCAAAACCCCTAGCATCTTTAAACCATTCTGGTTGTTTTGGAAAACCAGGTTTCTTACTTGTGCCTTCTCCATAATTTTTACTCTTTGACCAAGTTCCGTTTCTCATCCATTCAACAACCTCATCTGGCTGATTTAAGCAAAGATCAGAACCTATTCCAATATTTTTTATATTCATAATGTCTGCTGTTCTGGCAACCATTTCACAAAAACTATCAATTGTACAATTTGTATTATTTTTTAGATGATGGGGATAAAGAGACAGTCCTAAAATTCCTCCACTATCACTTAAAACTTTCAACAATTCTGAAGATTTATTTCTTTTAGCCGCATGCCAAAATGATGGGTTAGCATGTGTGATTGCAATTGGTTTTTCACTCAAATCAATTGCGTCAAAAGTACTTTTTTCTGCTGAATGAGACATGTCAACCACAACACCAACTCTATTCATTTCTTTTATTACTTCTCTTCCAAAATTTGTAACTCCACTATCAATTTTTTCGTAACAACCTGTCGCTAATAAGGATTGATTATTATAAGTTAGCTGCATAAATCTACAACCTAATTCATGAACTTTTTGGACTAAACTAATATCATCTTCAATTGGAGAACAATTTTGAAAACCAAAAAAAATAGCAGTTTTTTTTTCTTTATTTGCTTTTTCAATATCTTTAAAATCTTTACCTAAAAATATTAAATCTGAATTATCTGCAAATAATTTTTGCCATTTTTTAATTTCCTCACCCAACTCTTTAAAATCCTCATGATATACGATAGTTACATGCACAGCATCAAGACCTGCTTCATTATTAATCTTAAAAACTTCTCTAGTCCAATTGCAGTATTGAAGATTGTCAATTTTAAATTTCATTTTGCTATTTTTTTTTAAACCATATCAATATGTTTTTTTAAATTCTATTTATTTTATTGAAATTTTAATTTAATTTTGAAATAAAGTTTAAACTTTATAATTCATGAAAAAGAATAATAGTCTTAAAGTCGCAATAGTGATGGGTAGTCAATCAGATTACAAAACAATGAAATTAACTGAAAAAATCCTTAAAAATCTTGGAGTTGCTTACGAAATTAGAATAATTTCAGCACACAGAACCCCAAAAAGAATGTACGAATTTGCATCTTCAGCAAAAAAAAACAATATCGGTGTTATAATTGCAGGAGCAGGTGGATCAGCACATTTACCAGGAATGATTTCGGCTTTAACAACTTTGCCAGTTTTAGGGGTTCCAATAGAAAGCAAAAAACTAAAAGGATTAGATAGTTTATTATCCATTGCTCAAATGCCCAAAGGAATTCCTGTAGGAACATTGGCAATAGGTGAGGATGGTGCAATAAATGCAGCATTACTTGCGGCATCAATTATTGCGAACAATAATTCTAATGTTAAAAAAAAATTAGAAAATTTTCGAAAATCTCAAACAAGATCTGTTAAAAAAAGACCTAAGTAAAATAGATGTCTGAAATTAATTTAGGAATTATTGGTGGTGGTCAACTAGGAAGTATGCTTTCAATCGCTGCCAAAAAATTAAATATAAGAACAATAATTTACTGTGATGATATTAATGCACCAGCACAAAACTTTTGTGATGAATTTATATTTGGTAAATATGATGAAAATAAAAAAATTTTAGAATTTATTAATAAAGTAAATATTATTACATATGAATTTGAAAATATTCCTTACACAACCTTAAACGAACTTAACAAAAAAAAACCAGTTTTACCTAAGCCTTCTATAAATAGACTAATTCAGCATAGGTTAGCTGAAAAAGATTTTGTTAATAAATTAAATATAAGAACTACACAATATACCTTGGTTGAAAAAAAATCGGATTTAGATACTCTAAAAAATCTTCTTCCAGGAATTCTTAAAACAACAACTATGGGATATGATGGAAAAGGTCAGTATCCCATCAAAGATATTAAAGATCTCGACAAATTGAATATTGATTTTTCAAAAGGATATATTCTTGAAAAACAAGTAAAACTTAAAAAAGAAATTTCAGTTATTATTACACGTTTCAATAATAATAATTATGAAATTTACGAACCAATAGAAAATATTCATGAAAATCAAATATTGAAATATTCAAAAATACCAGCTGAAATAAGTAAAGAAATATTCGACCAATCAAAAGATTGGGCAATTAGAATTGCTGAAGAACTTAAATATGTGGGAACATTATGTGTGGAATTTTTTATAGATAGAAATGAAAATTTATACGTTAATGAAATTGCACCAAGAGTTCATAATTCTGGCCATCTCACTATTAACGCTTTCAATGTGAGTCAATTTGAAAATCATATTAGGGCTGTTTGTTCACTTGAAAAAATTCCTTTGAAAAAGCTATCTAATGCAAAAATGGTAAACTTGATAGGAAATCAAATTGAACCATATAGACAAAATATCAAATTAAGAGATAATGAATTTTTTTTTGATTATTTAAAAAAAGAGATTAAAGATAAAAGAAAAATGGGCCATATAACAATTTTACTTTAATGATTAAATCTATAGAAGGAAATTTTGATCATCCTGAAGTTAATGAACTTCTTACTGAACATTTCATCGAGCTAAGAGCAGCTTCACCTAAGGGAAGTACACATGTTTTAGATATACCTGGTTTAAAAGTGCCATCAATAAAATTTTGGAGCTTATGGGAGTATGATAAATTGATGGGTTGCGGTGCATTAAAATTTTTAGATATGAATCATGGAGAATTTAAATCTATAAGAGTGCACAACAACTTTAGAAATAAAGGTAATGGCATCAAAGTAATTAATCATCTAATTGATGAAGCAAAAAAGCTTAATATTAACAGGATCAGTATTGAAACAGGTGCTGGAAAATTTTTTGAACCTGCTAGAAAATTATTCAAAAAATGCAATTTTGAACTATGTGAACCATTTGCGCATTATAAAGAAGATATTAATTCTCTCTATTTAACTAAGCTTATTAGCCACGATTAAAATTAAAAACGAAAAAATAGATCAATTTAGTTGACAAAAGCCTCAAAATTCTAAAAAAAGCTAAAATTACTTAATTATAAGTAATAAATTAACACAACAATAAGTAAGAAAAAATATGAGTCTACAAGGAAAAGTAAAATGGTTCAATCCAACCAAGGGTTATGGTTTTATTGAAAGAGAAGATAAAGAAAAAGATGTATTTGTACATGTTTCAGCAGTAAGAGATGCTGGTATGAACGGTTTAGATGAGGGTCAAGCTTTGACTTTCGATGTTGAAGATGGTCCTAAAGGTCCTTCAGCAGTTAACTTAAAAACTGCATAATTTTCACGATATAATTTATTGGCTATATTAATTAAAAAATCCAAAGATTTGATTTATTTTTATAGCCAATAATCTATTCTTTTATTTAATGAGTAAAAGGAAAATAACTAAATTAAATAATCTAAAATTTAAACCTTTTGATAAGTATGGCAAACCTATAAAAGGTTGGTCTTGGCACAAAATCAGCTTTAATAAAAAAACAAATTTTGGAACCTATGTTTCAAAACTCAAACCTGGAACAAAGACACTCCCACATATTCATTCCGGATATGAAGAATTTTTAATTCTTCAAGGAGAATTAATTGACTCGGATGGTAAAGTTTTTAAAAAAGGCGATTTAGTTTCTTATAAACCCAATAGTCGACATTCGTCATTTACAAAAAAAGGTTGTTTAATCCTGACATTTATGAGAGGACACAATAAACCAATTAAATTAAAAAAATGATATGATAGGAATTTTAGGTGGAATGGGTACACAAGCAGGATTGGATTTTTGTAATAAATTAGCAATTCAATATAGGGGAAAAATTGATCAAGATTACCCTTTATTTTTTTTATACAATAAATCTAATATACCCGGAAGACCAGAGTCTATTGGAAAAACTACAGGGGCTCTTTCAAACAGATTTGAAAATATTTCTTCAAAAAAAAAATATGAAAAAGTTTTAAAAAGCTTAGTTGATGGATGTAGAAAGTTAGAGAAAGCAAAATGTAAATTTATTGTAATTCCATGCAATACTGCTCATTATTGGTATGAAGATCTTCAAAAAAAAATAAAGATACCGATCATAAACATGCCAAAAGAAGTATTTAATCATACAAAAAAAAATTGTAAAAAAAATTCAAAAATAGGTTTGTTGGCAACTGAAGGAACTTTAAAAACTAAAGTTTATGACAAAATCTTCAATAAAAATTATGAATTATTTTTTCCAAATAATAAACTTCAAAAGCAGAGTGTAAATAAAGCAATAAAAAATGTAAAAATGGGCAATGTTAAAAAAGCTGCAAAAGAGATACAGCCAGCAATAAACTATTTAGTTAAAAATAAATGTAAAAAAATTATTTTAGGTTGCACAGAATTGCCAATAGCTATTTTTGCTTTTAAATCTATAAAGACAGTTAAATCATCAAAAATTTTCTTAGATCCAAATTTAATTTTAGCTTATTCTGTAATGAAAAAATATAAGAATTAGATGAAACAATCTAAAGAACGTCCATATGTTTTATTTGTTGCAGAAATAATTTATTTGGGAATAGTAGAAATAAAGAATAAAAATTCAGATTTTTCAAATATAGATGCTATTGATGCTTTTATTGGTTCAGATACCTACAACCATATTAGTAGCGGCAAATTTCATGATGAATGGTTAAAAAAACTAGAACAGAATAATTTTATTGATAAAAAAACAAAAAAAAAAATACCTGATGAAACTATCAAATTACTAAATATTCAAAGAGATATTGTTATCAAGCAATTAATCCAATTTCCTGATTTATATTATGCTAAGAGCCATTTTCCTTTAGAAATTTCTCAAAGAGCTTTTGATCATATTTGGAGAATGTGTGAAAGCTACGAATTGTGGTGCAAAGAAACGAAACAATCAGAACTGATAATACTAAATATTATTGATTAATTGATTTAAGAATTTTATTTGTATTCAAAACTCTTTTATTAATTAAATTTTTAAAATCTTCACTCTCAAGAGTTTGTTTATGAATATTTACATTTTCAGTTGAAGCGATTTCAATCAAATTTTCCATTGGAGTTTTTCCTGTATACGCAGAGATCAACTCACTTGATCCATAAGAAAACCCTGCTTGCACTACACTTCCACTTGAAGTCAAAGTATATGCTGGACCCAACATCGCAGTTGGAGCCGTACAAGCTCCAAGTAAACTAAATATAAATAATCCAAAAATTATTTTTTTGTGAATCATAATTGATAAGAATCTTAAGCATTTTAGTATACAACTCAAGGTAGAATATAATTTTTGCTCAAAATACCTAATTTTCATAGACAAATTTAACTAAATTTGAGAATCAAATGTAAGTAAAATTTATTTATAAAACCTAAAATGATCAGAGTATATCCGTTTATATTCATCTTGTTATGGTCTTCTGCCTTCATAACAACAAAGCCAATTGTAGATAACAGTGATCCATTTTCTGCGTTGGCATTTAGATTTTTTTTTGTAGCTATTGGTTTTTTTTTATTTTCACTTTATTCAAAAAATTCAATAATAATTAAAAAAACCAATCTAATAGAGTCTGTATTAAGTGGAGTTCTTTTTCATGGATTATATTTAGGTGGTGTATTTTACTCTATCTCAATTGGTATGCCGACAGGTATAGCTGCATTAATAGTAACTCTTCAGCCTATTTTAACCAACGCGCTAAGTGGACCAATATTGAATGAAAAAGTTACTATTAAACAATGGATCGGGGTTTTTCTTGGATTTTTAGGTGCTGCATTAGTTTTAGGTTTAGATATAGGCACTGACATTCCTTTGCTAGGATTAATTGCCACTGTAGTAGCTTTGATTTCAATCACAGCTTCGACAATTTGGCAGAAGAAATTAAGTAACAACTTACCTTTACCGGTGAGTAATTTTTATCAAGCCGTGGGTGGATGTTTATTTCATATTTTAATTATAATACTTTTTGCTAAACCATATATATATTTCACTAAGACATTTGTTATTTCGATGTGTCATCAAATATTTTTGGTATCATTTGGTGCATTTACAATACTTATGTTTTTAATCAAAAAAAATTCTGCTAGCAAAACAGTTTCTATATTTTTTCTTATACCTGCCACTTCAGCATTTATGGCTTGGCTTTTTTTAAATGAAAGTTTAACTCATTTAGATTTAGTAGGATTTTTTATAACTTCAATAGGTGTTTATATTGCTACACGTGACTAGAGTTATTATAATGATTTAAAACCAAATTCTAAAGATGCGTCAGTAATAGAGTGATATAAAGATTCTCCAAAACTTCTAAGGGTGAATAATCTTGCCTTATAAGGATTGTTATTTAGTAAATCAACAGTGAAAGCTACTCCATTATAACTAGAATTTATAGAATTATTTTTTTCTAAAGAATTAAAATTAAATGGACATCCTTTCTTTAAGACTTCTTTTACTTCTTGTCCCTCTATTTGAATTATAGCTCTGGAATGTGATAGATCTGTTACAGCAAAATCTGATTCTTTAAGATTTTTAAATATATTTTTAGATAAATCTTTTTTAGTTGAAACAACAAGCCAATTTTTTGGCCCATTCCACAATATTCTTGTATTATCATTATTTGCTACTCTTAATGGTTCATCTTTGAGTTTTAAACCGTCAATGTCAATACCATCAGTAGAAATTGTAGAGTTCTTATATTGAACTATTTGAATAATTAATAAATTTTTAATTTCTGAGATTTTTAAAAGATTATTTTCACTTTTACCTTCATAGTCACCAAATTGACCTATTGAATGAATATTTGCTAATGCTGATATTGATCTCATGATCTAACCCTTTCACCTTTTGGATCAACATAATGTGAAGAAACAATTTCAACTGGGATAATCTTATTTTTTAGTGGGGACATTACAAATAATTTTTTGCCAATCATATTTTTTCCATCTTTGACAATAGCTAAAGAAAATGGATTATCATGTTCAACGCTCCAACACGAAGCTGAAATATATCCTAATTTTGGATTTGGTAATGGTGCATTTGAATCTTTAACTAGATGGGATCCTTCTGGAATACTTGTTTTTTTGTCTAAAGGAACAACCCCAACAACTTTTTGTCTATCTTCAGCTGTAAATGCTTTTCTATTTAAAGATCTTTTTCCAATAAAATCTTTCTTTTTACTTAACAAACCTTCAAGAGAATTATCATAAGGAATTGTTCTTCCATCAAGCTCTGAACCTGCAACATGCCCCATCTCAATTCTTAAAGTTGATAATGCCTCTGTACCATATGGCTGGATCTTGAATTCTTGACCAACTTCAATGATCTTTTCCCACATAAAGTTTCCATTATCTGATTCAACGTTTACTTCATATGCTAGCTCCCCTGAAAATGAGATTCTAAAAATTCTAGCCTTAACTCCAAACAAATCTCCTTCCATATAACCCATAAAAGGCAAACCTTCATTTGATACATCGGATTTTGGAAATAATTTTTGTAATAATTTCCTTGATTTTGGTCCAGCTATTGCGGCACCTGCCCATTGTTCTGTCGTTGAAACAACATTTACATTCAATTCTGGCCAAACCAATTGTAAATAATACTCTAAGTGTGAAAGAACATTTGCAGCTTGTGCAGTGGTGGTAGTCATATGGTAATGATTTTCAGAAATTCTTGTAGTTGTTCCATCGTCCATTACAATTCCATCTTCTCGTAACATTACGCCATATCTTGCTTTACCCACTGGTAACTTTAACCAGGCATTGGTATAAACTCTATTAAGCAATTCTGCAGCATCTGGACCTTTGATATCTATTTTTCCTAATGTAGTTACATCGCAAACACCCACATTTGCTCTTACATTTTTTGCTTCTCTTTTCGATCCTTCAAATAAATTTTCATCGCCTTGCTTGTAATATCTTGGTCTTAACCATACTCCTGCATCAACAAAAACTGCATTATTCTTCTCATGCCATGAATGCATTGGGGATTTTCGTGTTGGTTTTGAATGTTTTCCAACCTCTCTTCCCACTATTGCTCCAATAGAAACTGGAGTATATGGAGGTCTAAATGTTGTGTGACCTACAGATGGTACGACTTTGTTTTCTATTTTTGATACTAATTGTAAACCATTAAGATTACTTGTTTTGCCTTGATCGGTCGCCATTCCAAGAGTCGTATATCGCTTAACATGTTCAATCGATCTATATCCCTCTTTTAAAGCAATTTCTATGTCTGATACTGCAACATCATTTTGAAAATCTAAAAATCTTTTATAATTTTTTCCCTTTGGGAGAGGAACACACCAAAATTTATCATGAACTGCTGATTTTTTTTCGATTACATGTGGGAAAGAAATTTTATTATCATTTTTAGTAATTTCTTTTGATAATCTATGACCAGTTTCAAATGAATTTTTTAAAGTTTCCTCTAAAGTAAAAGTTCCATTAGCAGCACCTAAAGTAGTTTCATTTTGCTTTGATGTTCCAGGAACAAAAGCGTCTATATCTTCTTTAAATTTTGTTTTATTTCCTGATTGTGAGGCTAAATGAATTGTTGGTGTCCAAAAACCAGATACACATATACAATCACACTTAATATTTTCTATTGTTCCAAGTTGTTCTTTATCTTCAGAAATTTTTGCGATATCAGCTGATTTTACTTTTTTATACCCTTGAGCAGCTACTACTACGTAAGAAAATTTAATATTTATTCCTAGATTTTTTGCTTCATCAACTATTTCAGACTTTGGATCTTTTCTTGTATCAAGAATAATTGGATTTATACCATTTTTTTGAAATTCAATTGCGGTTTCATAGCCACTATCATTATTTGTAAATATTAGAGGATTTTTTCCAACACATACTCCATAAACTTTTAAATATTCTTTTGCAGCTGAAGAAAGCATCACTCCTGGTGTATCGTTATTACCAAAAACGATTGGTCTTTCAATCGATCCTGAAGAAATTAGAACTTCTTTTGCTCGTATGTACCAGAGCCTTTGTTTTGGATGAAATTTTTTTGTTTTTGGTAAATGGTCACTTATTCTTTCAGACATTACCAACATGTTATGATCATAATAACCAAATACTTGTGATCGATTTTTCACAGTCACATTTGGCATTTCTTTAAGTTCAGAAATAATACTTTCAGCCCATTCTTTTCCTGATTGATTGCCTATATTAACTTCACTTGTTAATAATGTTCCTCCAAACCTAGATTTATCTTCAGCTAATATTACTCTAGCCCCATTCTTAGCAGCAGCATATGCGCTTGCTAATCCAGATGGTCCAGATCCTGTAATCAATAAGTCACAATATTCATACTTGTGTTCGTATCTTTCTTTGTCATGCTTTGTAGACGCAACCCCAAGTCCCGCAGCTTTTCTAATAAAAGGTTCATAAATTTTAAACCAAAAGCTTTTTGGCCACATAAACGTCTTATAATAAAAACCTGCTGGAAGAAATATTTTTAGAAAATTATTAATCGCCCCAATATCAAAATTAACACTAGGCCAACAATTTACACTTGTAGCCTCTAAACCTTCAAAAAGTTCCTGTTCTGTCGCTTTAATATTTGGCTCAGTTTCACCATTTCTATACAATTGAACTATTGCATACGGCTCATCAACTCCAGCACCAAAAAACCCTCTAGGTCTATGGTATTTAAAACTTCTACCAACTAAATGAACCCCATTTGCGATCAAAGCTGATGCTAATGTATCTCCTTCATATCCGTAATAAGCTTTTCCATTAAATTTAAATGAAAGTTTTTTATCTCTATTAATCAGCCCAATATTTTCTAATCTGAAACTTTGAGTCATTAGGAAATTTCCTCACTTGCTTTAAGAGTTTTAAAAATTTCATGCGTTGCTGTATCTCTTTCAACTTTAATCCATTGTCGACATCCTGACAAATGTTGCCATAACTCCCAATGTTTCCCTCTTAAACTTTTTCTATTATAAACAAAATCATCCCACTCTTGGTCTGAAACTTCTTTCCCTAGCTCCGGTCTTTTAACAGTAGCGTCCCCACCATAGGAAAATTCATTTTGTGATCTCCATCCACAATGTGGACATTTAATATAGAGCATTTATGAAATCCAAGTTTTTGTACCAAGTCCTTTTTCATCAAGCAAGTAACCTGTATTAAATCTATTCAAATTATATCCAGCGTTTAATTCGTGGACCCTGTCCTGAGCAATAGTGTGAGCAAATGTCCAACCAGACGCTGGAGTTGCTTTAAATCCACCATAGCACCAACCACAATTTAAATATAAACCTTCAATGTGAGTTTTATCAATTATAGGTGAACCATCCATAGACATATCCATTATACCACCCCAAGTTCTAAGCATTTTCAATTTACTTAGAAAAGGCATCATCGCAATTCCTTCAGTTAAAACATGCTGTAATGTTGGTAGGTTACCTCTTTGAGCATAACTGTTATATCCATCTAAATCACCACCCATAACCATTTCGCCTTTGTCTGATTGACTAATATAAAAATGGCCAGCTCCAAAAGTAACAACTCTATCTAAAACTGGTTTCACAGGTTCAGATACACATGCTTGTAAAAGATGTGTTTCAATTGGTAATCTCATATTCAGTTTTTCTGCCAAGATGTTTGTGCTTCCAGCAACACACAAACCAATTTTTTTTACTTTAATATCTCCACGTGATGTTCTTACACCTTTTATTTTTCCACCTGCAACATCAAAACCTGTTACTTCACAATTCTGAATTATATCAACTCCCATAGAGTCTGCCTGTCTTGCATAACCCCAAGCTACTGCATCATGTCTTGCAGTCCCAGCACTGGGTTGCATTAATCCACCAAAAATTGGAAACCTAACATTTTCGGAAAAATCAGCCATTGGAATAATTTCTTTAACTTGTTCTCTGTTTAAAAGAACTGCATCAATCCCATTCAATCTCATGGAATTGCCTCTTCTCGCATAAACATTCATCTGTGCATCTGAGTGAGCAAGGTTGATAATTCCTCTAGGAGAAAACATTACATTATAATTTAAATCCTGGCTCATCCTTCTCCAGAGATCCATGCCAAATTCACTAAATAATGCATTATCATCATGCATATAGTTTGATCTTATTATTGTAGTATTTCGACCAACGTTACCTCCACCAATCCAACCTTTTTCAATGATTGCTACGTTCGTTATATTGTGCTCTTTCGCTAGGTAATAAGCAGTTGCTAGACCATGGCCTCCTCCTCCAATTATAACGACATCATATTCTTTCTTTGGCGTAGGATCTTTCCAGGCCAAATCCCACTTTTCATGATTAGAAAAAGCGTTCTTCACTAAGCTGAATATTGAGTATTTTTGCATAATTGAATTTTATAATAATGAATATAAATAGTTCATATTTTTTTTATATATAATTTTTAGATATTTCCAAACCTGTTAAAAAGAGATACTAATCGTCCAACTTTTTTAATATTTATAAAGAACTTTTAATGAGTGAAGTTAAGTCAGACATCCAAATAGCAAGGGAAGCTAAAATGTTGCCAATAAAAGATATTTTGGCCAAAATAAATGTTCCAGATGAAAGTTCTGCATTCAGCCCAATGGGACGTCATATAGCAAAAATAAATCTAGAATATTTGGATAGTTTAAAAAGTAAAAAAGATGGAAAATTAATTTTGGTTACCGCTATAACTCCTACTCCAGCAGGAGAAGGGAAAACTACAACTTCTGTAGGTCTTAACGATGGTTTAAATAAAATTGGAAAAAAATCTATTGTTTGCTTACGAGAGCCAAGTTTAGGACCTTCTTTTGGAATGAAAGGTGGTGCTGCTGGTGGTGGTTATGCTCAAGTAGTTCCGATGGAACAAATCAATCTTCATTTTACAGGCGACTTTCATGCAATTACATCTGCACATAATCTTTTATCTGCGCTTATAGATAATCATATTTATTGGGGAAATAAATTAAATATAGATGTGAGAAGAGTAGTTTGGAAAAGAGTTCTAGATATGAATGACAGAGCTTTAAGATCAATAAATATTAATCTAGGAGGTGTTGCTAATGGTTTTCCTAGAGAAGATGGTTTTGACATAACAGTCGCCTCAGAAATTATGGCTATCTTCTGTTTGGCTAATAACTTAGAAGATTTAGAAAA
Organism: uncultured Pelagibacteraceae bacterium; assembly: GCA_902632515.1. Next base: position 27,679 of record CACPDA010000003.1, on the reverse strand, counting down.
TAGAATTGGAAATATTACAGTTGCTTATTCAAGAGATAAAAAACCAATTTATGCTAAAGATCTTAAAGCGCAAGGTCCTATGACTGTTTTATTAAAAGAAGCTATTAGACCAAATGTAACTCAAACATTGGAAAATAATCCAGCTATAATTCATGGTGGACCTTTTGCAAATATTGCACATGGTTGTAACTCTGTGATTGCAACTAAAGCTGGATTAAAACTTGCTGATTATGTAGTGACTGAAGCTGGGTTTGGCGCTGATTTAGGTGCAGAAAAATTTCTTGATATTAAATGTAGAAAATCAAACTTAAAACCAAGTTGTGTGGTAATTGTTGCAACTATAAGAGCATTAAAAATGCATGGTGGTGTAGCGAAAGATGATCTTAAAAATGAGAACGTGGACGCACTTAAAAAAGGATTGGTTAATCTTCAAAGACATGTTGAAAACGTTAAAAAATTTGGTCTTCCAGTAGCGATAGCTGTAAATCATTTCATAAAAGATACCGATAAAGAAGTTAAAGCCTTAGTAGATTTTTGTAATGGATTAGGAATAAAAGCAAGCTTATGTACTCATTGGGCAAATGGAGGTGAGGGAACTAAAGAATTAGCTACACATGTAGCTGAGTTGTGTGAAAAAAGTGAAAGTAATTTTAAATTTTTATATGAAAGCAAAACACCCCTATTTAAAAAAATTGAAACAATTGCAAAAGAAATTTATAGAGCTGATGAGGTTATTGCAGATACTAAAATTAGAGATCAGCTTAAAAATTTTGAGGAAACTGGTTACGGAGAATTACCTATATGTGTTGCAAAAACTCAATATAGTTTTTCAACTGACCCTAGCCTTAAAGGGGCACCGACTGGTTACGCATTACCAATTAGAGAAATTAGGCTTTCATCTGGAGCTGAATTTATAGTAGTTGTCTGTGGAGCTATAATGACTATGCCTGGATTACCAAGAGTTCCAGCAGCAGACTCAATCAAATTAAATAAAAAAGGTGAAATAGAAGGTTTATTTTAATTGATCGAGCCAATTTTTTAGCTCCATCATTCTTTTTAATTTATTTTCAACAGAAATTTCTTTTTTGATAAAATCAATATGTTTTTCAACATCTGATAAGTTTTTAAAAACTTTTCTATTTTCAATTAAACTGTCTTTTCTAAACTGTATTAAACTTATCATTTTTTCATAAGTTATCTCTGGATGATATTGTAACCCCCAAACTTTGGTATTATTTATTTCAAAATATAAACTTTGTATTTTATTAATTTTATTTGAAGATAAACAAACCCCATTTTTTGGCAATTTTACAACTTCATCAAAATTAAAAGCGGGAGAATTAAATTTTCTATCTTTATCAACATAAAGAGGATGGCTTATTCCATTTTCATTTACCTTAATTTCATTTGCTATTCCAATATGTGAGTTATTTGCTTTTTTAACCTGACCCCCGGCAGCAGTAACTGCTACTTGCATACCCCAACAAATAGCTAATATTTTTTTAACTTTTTTTTGACAACTTTTCATAAATTCAATTTGCTTTCTGATTTCTGGAGTATCATCATAAATATTTAAGCTACTACCTCCCCATATAAGCCCATCATAATTTTCAAGTTTATCAGATATTAATTGAATATTTTGATCTGATGATGGATTGACAACATCAATTTTTAGTTCATTTGTAAAATAAGCAAGGCTATCCTTTAAACTTTCTGTATGTGTTTGTATTCCAACTTTTGAAAAACTTTGATTTTCCTCTCTTAAATTTCCTTCAACAATTAAGATACTCTTCATTTAAATAAATCTCCTGTAATGCTGTGCTCATACATAATCTTTAAATCCTTTTTATCAATTTTTCTTGGATTTCCACTTGTTGATGGATCTTCGTATGCCATTAAAGATAATTCATCTAAATTTATTTTTGAACAATCCATAACATCCGAGAGTTTATGAGGAATTGCCAGATCTTTTCTTAACTCTAAAATCCATTCTAAAAAGCTATCAAATTTTTTATTTAAACCTAAGTAATCACATATTGAAATTATTTTTTTTTCTATAGAGTCTTTGTTAAATGTTAAAACATATGGCATAAAAATTGCATTAGATAATCCGTGATGAATATTATATTGGGCATTTACTGGATGGCTCAATGAATGAATGGCACCTAATCCTTTTTGAAAAGCTGTTGAACCCATTGATGAAGCTGCTAATAAATTTTGTCTTGCCTCAATATTTCCCCCATCTTTAAACGCAACTACTAGTGATTTCTTAATCAACTTCATTCCTTCAAGCGCAATACCTTCTGCCATAGGGTGAAAGTTTGGTGCACAAAATGCTTCTAGATTATGAGCTAGAGCATCCATGCCAGTTGCTGCTGTTAGTCTTGGAGAAAGCTCTAAGGTTAACTTTGGATCTAAAATTACAATTGAGGGTAATATTTTTGGATGAAATATAATTTTTTTAATACCTGTTTTTTTATTAATGATAGCTGATGCTCGACCTGTTTCAGATCCTGTTCCAGCTGTTGTTGGAATAGCAATTATGGGTGCAATATTTTTATCATTTGCTCTTTTCCAATGATCACCAACATCTTCAAAATCCCAGATAGGTCTATTTTGTGCAGACATAAATGCAATGGACTTTCCTACATCAAGTGCACTTCCTCCCCCAATCGCAATTACTCCATCACAATCATTTTTTTTAAACTCTTTAACACCCTCATCAACATTTTCTCCTATTGGATTTCCAGAAAAGTTTGAAAAAAATTTTAATTCTTCAAATTTTTTTTTAACTTCAGAAATAATCTTCTTAATAAACGGCAGATTAATTAAATCTTTATCAGTAACAAATAAAGGCTTTTTAATTCCCAAATTGTTACACGCAATTGATAAATCTTTTACTCTATTTTCACCAACCCAAACTGTTGTTGGGTAATTCCAATTAGATTTCATATTTTTTTAACTGACTTTAAGTTTCTTATTATTCAATATTGCTCTAATCAAATTAATCATTAAAGGAATTTTACTTTTATTTATTTTTCTTAATATAAATGGCGCTATCTCTCTTACTAATTGTTCCCCCTCAACTGTATCATTTGGCATAAATTTTTTTTTTGCAGTATTGAATGTATATCCCTTTCCCAGATAACTACCCATTTTACTATTTCTTCCACCTGCTGCACTTACATACAAGTCCCCTACTCCAGCAAGTCCAAGTGTAGTAGATTCTTTTCCATTGAAGTATCTTGTTAGATATTTCATTTCATTTATTGACCTTTGAAATAAACTCGATGATGTATTTAAGTTTTGACCTGCTCCAATCAACATTGAATATATATTTTTTATTGCAGAGCAAACCTCAACACCTAGGACATCTGTAGAAAAATCTATTAGATAGTATTTAGTTGAAAAAATTTTTCCAATCTGTTTCGCTATTTTTAAATTCTTATTGGCAATAATTACACTTGTTTGATTTTTTCTTGCCAACTCTTTTGCTAAACAAGGACCTTTTAAAACAGAAATATTTTTTAAATTGTAATTTTTTTTTAACTTTTCAGAAATTGTAAAAACCTTATTTTTTTTTTTCTCATATTTTAATCCTTTGGTAAGAACAAGAATTGGGGCTTTTACCCTAGCAATTTCTAATTCTTTACCAATAAAATCTATACCTGATAAGCTTAGTGCAATTACAATCAAATCAAACTTTTCTTTAAATAAATCTTTAGAAAATTTTTTAAATTTTAATTTTTTTGATAGATTAATTTTTAAACTTGAATGAAATTTATTTTTTGAGGATAAATCCTGTATAAATTTTTTACTATAGGGTTCAGTAATTGTAACTTTGTTATTATTATCTAAACATGGTACTGTGAATGCCGATCCCATGGCCCCACCACCTATGACTAAAACTTTTTTCATTTTTATAGCCTATAAATATTATTAAAACTTACATGTTAAATACAACACATACGTGAGAAAGTAATGTTTAATAATTTCCCTTATATTCAAATATTTTATTTTAAATTCACTTAATTTGTTAGTAAAATAAATTATTAAATTTTAAATTAATAAATTAATGACGAAAGTAGCAATAATAGGAGCTGGACCATGTGGATTGTCTATGCTCAGAGCATTTGAATTAGCAGAAAAAAATGGTGAAAAAATCCCTGAAATAGTTTGTTTTGAAAAACAAGAGGACTGGGGAGGATTGTGGAACTATAATTGGAGAACTGGTTCTGATCAATATGGAGATCCGGTGCATAACAGTATGTACAGATATCTATGGTCCAATGGACCTAAAGAATGTTTAGAATTTGCAGATTATTCATTTGATGAACATTTTGGAAAACCTATTCCATCTTTTCCGCCTAGGGCAGTTTTGTATGACTACATTATTGGTAGAGTAAGCAAAGGAAAATTAAAAAGTAAAATCAAATTTAACACTAGAGTTGTAAACACAATTTATAAGAATGATAAATTCGAAGTTAGTTATCAAGATAAAATTAACGATAAAGTATTTAAAGATAATTTTGATTTTGTAGTAGTATCCACTGGGCATTTTTCAGTTCCATTCATCCCTGAATATGAGGGAATGAATTCTTTTCCTGGAAGAATTATGCATTCCCATGATTTTAGAGATGCAGAGGAATTTAGAAATAAAAATGTAATTGTTTTAGGAAGTAGCTATTCTGCTGAAGATGTAGCACTTCAATGTAATAAATATGGAGCAAAAAGCGTGACTATTGGATACAGACATAATCCAATGGGATTTAAATGGCCGAAGGGAATGAAAGAAGTTCATTATCTAGATAGATTAGAGGGAAAAAAAGCAATTTTTAAAGATGGTACAGAACAAGAAGCTGATGTTGTAATTTTATGTACCGGTTATCTTCACCATTTTCCTTTTTTAGAAGAAAGTTTACAATTAAAAACTAGAAACAGACTTTATCCACCAAAACTATATAAAGGAGTTGTTTGGCAAGGTAATCACAAACTTTTATATCTTGGCATGCAAGATCAGTTTCATACATTTAATATGTTTGACTGTCAGGCTTGGTACGCAAGAGATGTGATAATGAATAAGATTAAAATTCCAAATGATAAAGAAATCGAAAGTGATATTAATAAATGGGTTGCAATGGAAGAAAAATTAGAAAATCCAGATCAAATGATTGATTTTCAAACTGAATATACGAAAGAGCTTCATGAAATGTCAGATTATCCTAAAATTGATTTTGAATTAATTAGAAAACATTTTAAAGAATGGGAACATCATAAAGTAGAGGATATATTAACTTATAGAAACAAATCTTTTTCTTCACCTGTAACGGGTTCTGTTGCACCAATTCACCATACTCCATGGGCAACTGCTATGGATGACTCATTAAAAACTTTTTTAGATAAATAAATTAGAATTAATCAATACCTAGATGTTTTTTTCTTTTTTGAACGTAAGCTCTAATTAAATTATCAAATATCAAAGCTATAAAAGCTACACATATACCAAGTGTTAATCCAATACCTGCACCTTTTTTATCTGATAATGCTTTTAAAATATATTGACCTAAATCTTCGGTTCCAATGAATGCTCCAATGATTACCATAAATAAAGCAAATACAATTGTTTGATTAATACCAAGCATCATATGCGGGAATGCTAAAGGAAATTCTATTTTTGTTAATCTTTGAAATTTATTTACACCCGACATGGTCGCTGCATCATGTAAACCTGCTGGAACACTTCTAAGTCCTTCTATTGTATATCTGGTTGCAGGTATAGTTGCGTAGACTATTACTGCGATTAATACGGATGTATCAGTTATACCAAATAACATCATTACAGGTATCAAATATACAAATGATGGGAATGTTTGAAAAATATCACATACGCCCAACATAAAATTGGCTGAATGTTTATTTTGAAAACACAAAGTTCCAACAGTAAATCCGATAATACAAGAAACAATTACTCCAAAGGTTGCCATATATGCTGTAACTAAAGCCCTATCCCACCAAGGACTAAATGCGATAAATAAAGTTAAAGCACAAACCACTAGGGCAGAACGTAAACCTCCAATTAAATATCCTGCACCAACAACTAAAACTATTGTAGCAATTGCTGGCATCCTTAAATACAGCGCTCTCATTGGTTGAAGCACCTCTTTAATTAACCAGGTGTTAAATGCTTTGATATATACGAAGAAAGTATCAAAAATCCAATCAACACCTTTATTCCAAAAATCAGCAGTTGATATTCCTTTGTTGTGTGGAATCTCAAACAAATAATTGAATGTGCCTTTAAATAAAAATGTTCCAACATAAGCAAGTATTATTCCTATCACTACTGTTGCAGCGAAAAATAGTAAATTTTTATTTCTTTGAAAGAATGTTAGGTTACCAAAATAATCTTCTTGTTTATTAGCCCAAGCTAATGACATCTTATCTAATAAAATTGCAATTAAGCTAATACATAAGCCTGCCTCTAGGGCTAATCCAATGTTTAATTGGTTTAATGCTAATAATAAATTAAATCCTAAACCTTTTGCACCAATAAAAGCTGAAATAACTGCCATTGAAAAACACACCATGATGACTTGGTTTACTCCAATTAAAATATCTCTTCTAGCGGTTGGAATTAATACTTTAAACATTAATTGAAAATTATTACATCCACTCATTCTGCCAGCTTCAATAACTTCTGGTGGTACAGCTCTCAAACCTAAAATAGTTAACAATATCATAGGTGGAATAGCCACAACCATAGTTATGATTACTGCAGCATGGTCACCAACACCAAAAAGAACTAACGCAGGAACTAATACTGCGTATTGAGGCATCGTCTGCATTACTAATAATATTGGATATAAGGCTTTTTCAACACGTTTGCTTTTAAATGCTGCTATTCCTAAGCCTAGGCCAAAAATAAATGACAGTGGTGCTGCAACTAATATGAATGAAAGAGTTTGCATTGAGGGTTTCCACTGACCAAAAAGAGAGATGTAAATCATGGTTAAACCTGCAAATAAAGCTAAACCTTTTCCGCTAAGTTTATAAGAAAGTAAAGCTGCACCTGCTGCTACAATAGTCCAAGGCAAACCAGGTAATTCTGCCCAAGGGTTTTTGTCTATCCAATCCCAACTTGTAAAAGCTACAATTGTTTCAAGACCACCTAGTAAAATTTCTCTTATCAACTCTATTAAAAAAGTCATGAATGCTGTTAAATTTCTACTTATTTGTAAAACTATCGGACGACTTTTAAATTCTTGTGTATCTTCATTCCAAACTTCAATAGGCATCCATTCGTTCATTAAAAAAAATAAAGAATCGTTTATCCAAATAGGTAACCATCCAAGTAATGGAGGCAATCTCCAAAAAACATCAAAAGCATAGTATCTTACTTCTTTACCCAAAAATACATAACTACTCTGATTAGGATCTTTTACGAATTCTGCTTGACCTCGGATAAATTTATATGTTTCAGGGACTTCAATTGCAAAACATAAAGCAAAAAATACAACTAACAAAAATAACCATTGAAATGTTTTTGGATATTTCTTTAAAAGTTCCATAATTAATTGTTATTTTTTCCTCCTCCAAAAACTGTATTGATTATTTTAGTTGGGTTAATAGAGCCAATAATATTTTTATCTTTATCTATTACCGCAACTGTTTTTTCTTGGGTAAGAATTTTTTCAGCAACATTTTCTATAATTTCATCTTTTGAAACTTTTAAATCACCAAGGTTTTCTTTAGATGAATCCATTACATCTTCAATTAATAATACTTTTTCTCTAGGTACTTCCTCAGTAAACTTTCTTACATATTCAGTTGCTGGATTTAATACAATATTAGCTGGAGTATCTAATTGCTCAATTATACCATCTTTCATAATTGCAATACGATCAGCAAGTTTCAAAGCCTCATCAAAATCATGAGTAATAAACATGATTGTTTTTTGTAATTTTTCCTGAAGTCTTAAAAACTCATCTTGCATTTCTTTTCTAATTAATGGATCTAAAGCAGAAAAAGGTTCATCTAAAAACCATATATCCGGTTCTACAGCTAATGATCTTGCAATTCCTACTCTTTGTTGTTGTCCTCCTGATAACTCTCGTGGAAAATAATTTTCTCTGCCATCAAGTCCAACCAACTTAACCATGTCCATTGCTTTATTTATGCTATCCTCAGTTTTGACACCTTTTATTTGAAGTGGAAAAGCTATATTTTCAATTACAGTTTTGTGTGGAAGCAAAGCAAAACTTTGAAAAACCATCCCCATTTTATTTCTTCTTAGATCAATGAGGTCTTTGTTGTTTAATTGTAATAAATCTTGGCCTTCTATAAAAATTTTTCCGCCTGTTGCATCTGTTAATCTAGAAATACATCGTAATAAAGTTGATTTTCCCGAACCAGACAAACCCATAACAACCAGCATCTCTCCTTTAGAAACTTCAAATGAGGCATTATTAACTCCTACAATACATCCATTTTCTTGAAAGGTTTTAGCATCAACATTGCCATTTGAATCTTTAAGCATCTTTTCAGCATTTGCTCCGAAGATTTTATAAACATTTTCACATTTGATTACTGGTTCAGACATAGATTTCTAATTAAGTTATATGAAATTAAGATAAAGTTAAATCCATAATATTAATGTTTTTCCTCCTTAAAAATTTTTAATATAGTAAACCCTAGTATCAATTCCTGTACTTAAAAAACTTAATGCTTCCCCACTAACAGATATTGACTCATTAACTCCAACATTATCTCCACTTACTGTAAAACCTGCATAACATTTATTTTTCTCTTCATCCCACTTAACAAAAGTTTCATCGATTTTATTCCCATTAATTGTATAGATTTCGTGTGCTCTAAAATTTAAAAAATTTGCACCCATAATTGCTCTTTGAGGAATGAGTTTTGTTGCTTTACAAACTTGTTCATATACTTCATCTGTTAATTTATAATGATCGGTACCGTCAAAAGTTACTAATATTCCTGAAGGTAACTTAGATATTAATTCACTTAATTTTTTTTCTTCCGCGATTCTTTCTTCTTCCAATTTCATTTTTCTTACAAGCTCATCACCACCACCAAACATAATATTTAAAACAGAAAATGAAAAAAATATAATTAAAACTATTAGCACCAAACCTCCAAATTGTTTTACAGTTTCTGGTAAATCTTTAATCTTATTTAAATAATTTTCTTTTGACATTATTCTTGTAGCTTTCCATTTTTCCATGTGCCTGATTTCTGTGTTCCATCTGATGAGGTAAAAGTTCCTGTTCCATTCATAAATCCTTTTGCCCATTCACCTTCATAAGTTGAGCCATCAGGAAAAGTTAAAACACCTACTCCACTCCATTCACTGTTTTTAAACTCACCCTTGTAGATGTATCCGTTTGGCCAAGTTTCAACTCCTTGACCATTTTTTTTTGTTCCTACCCATTCACCTTCATAAGTAGTTTTATCTGTATAAACCCATTTACCAAAACCATTTTCACAATTTCCTTCTTTGCAACCAGTGCTTCGTGCTAATGCAACTGATGAAATGAGCAAACTTAAAATTATGCTAAGAAGGTATTTTTTCATAACAACACTTTACACAAAATTTTCTAAAAAAAAATTAGACTTTTTGGTCATGTTTAGTGCATAAATATATTGAAATATATTTTTCTGCATTTTCACTTTTTATATTTCTTGTAATTTCATGAATTAATTCTCCTGTTTTTCTGGTAATTATGCCTGACTCTGAATAATTTTTTTCTTGATCAATCGACTTAAATAAAACTACATCTTTATTCACAACTTTTACATTTAATTTTGCCGACTCTGAAAGAAACAGTGACAATCCTTTAATTAAAAGTGTCTCTGGTTTTTTTGACTGTATTTCAAATTCATCCAAACCCTTTTCATTCAAATCTTTAGCTAAAAAAGTTTGATAATTATATTCTGAATTTTTAATTATTTTTTTATCTAAATCACAGACAAACTTAAGATCAATATTTTCATTAATACTCACATCTTTTGCTAAAGTTTGATTAAAAAATAATAAACTAAAGAATATACTTAAAAAATATCTAATCATTAAATTTTTCCTTAAAAAAAAATCTCCCCCAACATTGTTGGGAGAGATTTAAAGATTTAATAGCTTTTAACCTTATTTAGTAAAAGCTTTCCAAACTTTCTTATTCTTTTTCAACCATGCTTTTGCAGCATCTTCGTGAGTCATTTTGTCAACGTCAACTAAAGCTGCCATTGCACCAATTTGACTTGTTGTGAAAGAAAGTTTTTTGAACATAGCTGCTGCTTTTGGATGAGTTTTTGGAAAATCAGCATTAACTGCTTTTTTCAAATAACCATCTGGCGAACCACATTTTCCATCTCCACCATCTTCAGGTCTGCAACCTGCTGTGTATGGAGGAAAGTCTATAAATGTAAAACCAGCACCATCTGTAAAGTTTGGTGTCCAGTTAAAGATGATTGTTCCTCTTCCTTCTTTTTCAGCTGCTGCTAACTCTGCCCAAAGTGCATCGGCACTTCCAGCAAATTTAACCCACCAAAGATCACCTAAACCTAAAGCGTCAACTCTTTGTGGAATTAAATCACCATGCCAAGTTTGTGGTCCTTCCAACATTCTTCCTTTTCCATCTGGAGAGTCAGGAGTTGTAAAGTTTTTAGCACAGTCAGGATTTTTTAAAGCAGTCCAATCTGGTAATCCAGGACATAATCCTTTTTCAGCAACCCAATTTGGATATCCCATATCTTCAAGCGTTCTTGCTTCATGGTCACCCCAATCAAGCAATCCACCTTTATCCAATGCAGTTGTGAAAGATTTACCAAAAGCAGATTCCCACACTTCGTGTGATAAAGTTACGTCGCCAATTCTAATTGACTCGTAAACTGCTTGTGAGTCAGCATTAACATATTTAACATTATTTCCCATGTCTTCCATTATTCCACCAATAACGTAAGCCATTACAATTTGGCTTGACCAGTTATGAGTTGGGATTACGATGGGCTTTTTACTATCTGCTGCGTTTGATATTCCAGCAAAACTTACCACTGAAATAATCATTGCAGATACCAATGATATTATTTTTCGCATTTATTCCCCTTTCTTAATATTAAGTGTCATCAGTATGTGCCTAAGTAAAATGATAGTCAACTACTAGATTTAGCTATAATATATAAATAGATTTTTAAATATGTCGCAAACTACTTTAGATATTAAAGAGCCAGGTCTTAATGTGCTACCACCTGGAGTTGAAAGGCATGTAGTTAATGCTGGTGGCCTTACTGGCTTACAGATTTTTCCTGATGATGAAATAGAAATTATAAATGATGAAGGAAATCAAATTTGTGAAATAATATGTTTTAATAAAGATGGCAAATCAGAGCTTGGAATTATTAGTCAAAAAGAAAATACCAAAAAAAGTTTTATTAAAGAAATTCTTAAGGGAAAAGACGAAAGCTCTTTAATAACAAATCTTCAATTAAAAAAAAGAAATCTTAACATTAATAAAACCCAATCATCAATTTTATTTGATGACAAAACACCGAGTGGTGAAAAAATCAAGATTAAATCTAAAGATAAATGTTATGTTATTTTTTCTGCACCACAAAATGAAATGTTGGTGAGTGAGCAAAATCCCTCAAGTGATTTAACAATATTCATTAAAAGATCTAAAATTGTTAATGATAAAGAATTATCTGTCATACCTGATCCAGTTTTTGAACCGAAATACGAAAAAAATATTGATAGACAAACTTCAATTTCCTATCAAGTTAAAGAAGGCGATTACATTCAGATAATAAGCCCAGCAGGAAGACAGTGCTCTGACTTTGTTGCATTTGATACAAGGAAGCTTGATAAAAAAATTGAAAAAGGTCTTGATTGGCAAACAACCAGAACTTTTATGGGTAATACTTTCCCGGGCCCAGGATTATTTTCGAAATTTTATGACACCGATCATGAGCCTTTGATTGAAGTAATAAGAGATACTGTCGGAAAACACGATACTTTCAATCTTGCTTGTACCTCTAAATATTATGAGGATGCAGGTTATTTTGGTCACCCTAATTGTTCTGATAATTTAAATAATTCAATGGCACAATATGGTGTTAAAAAACAGAAAGGTTGGCAAGCTATTAATTTATTTTTTAATACTTCGGCAACAGGATTAAACTCTGTTATTTCTGATGAATCTTTCGCAAGACCAGGTGATTATGTGATGTTTAGAGCGTTAAAAGATCTAACTATCAGCACTACTGCATGTCCGAGCGATATTGATCCATGTAATTCGTGGAATCCGACTGATATTTTTGTTAGAACTTATGACAAAAAAAAAGAATTTTCAAAATCATTTGCTTTTAGAATGAAGACTGACTCTGAAAAAAAACTAACTAGAAATTCTGGTTTTTATGAAAGAACGTCAAAACTTACAAGAAATTTTATTGATGCTAGAGGATTTTGGTTACCTAATGATTATACTAAACATGGTGTAGTCGAAGAATATAATGCTTGTAGAGAAAAAGCTGTACTAATTGATTTATCTTCTTTGAGAAAATTTGAGGTCATTGGACCTGATGCTGAGGAATTAATGAATTATACACTTACAAGAAATATTAAAAAACTTTCTGTTGGTCAGGTTGTATATTCTGCGATGTGCTATGAAAATGGAATGATGTTTGATGATGGTACTTTGTTAAGATTAAGTGAAACAGGATTTAGATGGATTTGTGGAGATGAGTATGCTGGCGAATGGTTAAAAGAAGTAGCTAAGAAAAAAAACTTTAAGGTAAACGTAAAAAACTCAACAGATCAAATTAGCAATGTTTCTATTCAAGGACCTAAAAGTAGAGAAATTTTGAAAAAATTAATTTTTACTCCTCCTACTCAACCATCGATAGATGAATTAGAATGGTTTAGATTTACAATCTGTAGAGTTGAAGAGCTTCAAGGTATTCCACTAATTGTTTCAAGAACAGGTTATACTGGTGAGCTTGGTTACGAAGTCTGGTGTCATCCAAAACATGCCCCCGAGGTATGGGATAAACTTATGGAGGCTGGAAAAGATCATGGTTTAATCCCCGCAGGATTTGCTGCTTTAGATAAATTAAGAATTGAGGCAGGTTTGATTTTATTTGGTAATGAGTTTGATGGTCAACAAGATCCATTTGAAGCTGGGATTGGTTTTGCAGTTCCACTAAAAACAAAAGAAGAGGATTTTATAGGAAAAGAAGTTTTAAAAGACAGAAAAGCTAATCCACAAAAAAAACTTGTAGGTTTGGAGCTTATTGGAAAAGAACATGCCGGTCATGGTGATTGTGTTCATGTTGGAAGATCGCAGGTTGGGATAGTTACTAGTGGTTGCTTATCTACAACTCTTAACAAAAATATAGCATTATGTAGAATTGATACTCAATATTCAGAACCTGGTACAGAAGTTGAAGTTGGGAAAATTGATGGTCATCAAAAAAGAATTTTAGCAAAAGTTGTGGGTTTCCCACACTTTGATCCTAAGAAGACACGAGTAAGATCTTAATGGCAAAAACGACTAAAGATTTATTAGAATTTTGGGAAGATCAAATGAAACTTTCTCATACATCTAGCAACTATTTTTTTAGAAAGTCTCCATCACACTATCATATGATGCTTTTAGTTATGCATGCATATAAATATAAAGAGAATCTAACAGTTGAGGAATTAAAGACAAAATTGTTTAAAACATCTCGGCCGAAGTCAGCTTTAATGATTAATGAAGCTTGTGAAAAAGGTTTTTTTTTCCTAGAAAAAACTTCTGGTGACCAAAGAAAAAAACACATTAAACCAAGTGAGTCTTTTATTGAAGAGTTTAATAGATACCTGGAAACATTAAAAAATCTCAGCTTCTAAAGAAAAAGTAATTAATTACTTATAAATTTTATATATATAAAAAATTATATATTTACGTCGCATGAAAAATAAAGATGTGAAAATGTCATTACCGACAAAAGCAAAAGTAGTTATAATTGGTGGAGGGATCCACGGGCTAAGCACTGCTTGGAAATTATCAGAAACATATAAAAATCCTGGCGACATAGTAGTTTTAGAAAAAAAAGACACTGCTGCTGGAGCAAGCGGGATAGCTTGTGGTGTAGTTAGAAATAATTACTTCCAACCAGCAATGAGAGAATTAATGGCTCATTCAGTTTCTGTTTGGGAAAGTGATCCAAAAGCATTTAAATACAATCCAGTTGGTTATTTACAAATATCACCTGAAGTAATGCATGAAGATGTTGCTAGCATTTATAAACAACAAAAAGCAATTGGATACGAGTCTACATTTATTGAAGGTGAAAAAGATTGTGCTAATTATATGAAAGGTATTTTTGATGATTGGCAAGCGCAAGGCATTACTTCTATTCTTCACGAGAAAAAAGGTGGATATGCATTTAACAAAGACTCAATAAAAGCTCTTGAAAATAAATCTACATCGAATGGTGTTCAGGTTATGAAGGGCGTAAAAGTTACAGGTTTTAAAAGAGGAAGTAATAGTAAAGCAGTAACAGGTGTAGAAACTGATAAAGGTACTATCGATTGCGAACAAGTAGTTATTGGAGCAGGACCATGGGCAAGGGATTTCTGGAACATGTTGGAATTACCTAAAACCGCAAACATCAAAGGTAAAGATGGAAAGATGCATGTTACTGATATGTGGACTTATTGGATGTTACAAGAAGGTGTAATTGGTGTTGAGCCTGATTTTTTAAAAACAAATGATGGTAAACAGCCGCCTGTAGTTCACGTTGACTCTACAGCTCCATTATATTCAGATAAAACAAAAAAATTAATTACAGATAAAATTTGGGGAATTTATTACAAACCAGATATTGAAGGTTTAGGTGTTCAAGGTGGAACATCTCCTTACATTGTTAAAAAACATTTTGATGAGGTAAATGTTGACCCTTATGGAATTGAGTCTCCTGAGTATCAAACTACAGATGCATTTAGTGAAATGTGGTGTTCAGCTTTAGCACACTGCCAAAAAAGGTTTGAAGGAAAATCAGATTTATATAGAAAAGGTCCTTCGGGTGGTCTTGGATGTATGACTCCAGATTCATTTCCAATTTTCGATAGATTTTTTGAAAATGTTTACATGATTGCAGATGCAAATCATGGGTACAAAATGATTGGAGTTGGAGAACTTGTGGCAAAAGAAATTCTTGGTACTGAAAGTGATTTATTGAAACCGTTTAGATTCAACCGTTACGAGAAGGGAGAACTTCACCCTACTTCGAACAGTCCGTTCCCTTGGAGTTAAACTTCAAGCCTAGACACAAATAAAATTTTCAGCTACGTTTGAGTAAATATAATTCATTGAGGGGAAAATGACTGATCTTGAAAAACATGTGAACCGTCCAGGAAGAGACAAATTAGTAAAAAAAGTTAGAGAAAAAATTAACGAGTTAGGAATAACTTACATTTATTATCAATTTATTTCAGTAACAGGTAGAGTTGTTGGAAAAGGAATTCCAGCAGATCATTGGGAAAGAACTGCAGAAAAAGGTTTTCAATTAGTTTACGGAGCAACAGCAAACTTATTTTTAGATCGTCATAACAATTATATTGGATATGGTCCAGAGGCTATGGAGCTGGTTGGTATTCCTGATCCAGAAACTTTTTGCCAATTACCTTGGGATAAAAGAGTTGGAAGAGTTTTTGTAACATGTTTTAGAAATAGAGAAGAAAGACAAAATCCAGGTGGGCATTTAACTTCTGACTGTAGAGGTAATTTAAGAATTTTCATGGAAGAATTTGAAAAGAAACATGGACTTGAGTTAAGAGTTGGAACAGAGCCTGAAATGATGTGGCTTACAAAAAATGAAGATGGAACTCCTACTGGAAAAGGTTTTTCTAAACCATTCTGTTATCATATTGATCAATTTGAATCTTTAAGACCGGTTTTCATGAAAGTAATTGAATATTCAAAAGCTATGGGTCTAGATATGATTCAAGGTGATCATGAAGATGCTCCTGGTCAATTAGAGTTAAACTGGACTTACGATAATGTTTTAAGAAATGCTGATAGATTATCAACTTACAGACAAATTTGTGCACAAGTTGCAAGAGAACACAACTTAATTGCATGTTTTATGACTAAGCCATTCATGGGTGTCTCGGCGAGTGGTTGTCATACTAATATGTCTTTGTGGAAGGGTGGAAAAATAAAAACAAACAAACTTGGTCATAAAAATTTACCAGCTGTTGAAGAAGTGTTTGGTTATGTTGAAGGTGGAACAAATACTTTTATGCCCGATACAAAAGATATGCAATTACCAGGTAAGATAGGTTTACAATCAATTGCTGGAATAATGGAACACTTACCAGCCTTAACTGCGTTAGGATCATCAACTGTAAATTCATATAGAAGATTATGGGATCAAGGTTTTTGGGCACCTGTTTATGCTGACTGGGGATACCAGAACAGAACTTGTGGATTAAGAGTTTCTGCTCCTGGAAGATTTGAATATAGATCAGTAGACTCTATGCACAATCCTTATTTATTAGGTGCGGCTTTATTAAAAGCTTGTGACCACGGAATAAGTAATAAGATGAAACCAGCGGATCCAGAATCTAGAAATATTTATGAAGCTCAAAAAGCAGGTAAAGATGTAAAAAAACTTCCTTTAAGTTTAGGTGAAGCTTTAGAAAGACTTTCTGAAGATGAAGTTATCAAATCTGCTATGCCAGATGAAATGTATAAAGTTTTCCACTGGTATAAAAATGATGAATGGGAAAGATTTTTAGGAGCAACAACTCAATGGGATCTAGATACATATTTAGATTGTTTGCCATAAAAGATATAGAAAGAAGAAAAGCATATGTGCGGAATAGCTGGATTAATTCATAGGGGAAAATCTTCAAAAGTTGGTCATGAATTACAAGGTATGTTGCAGGCTTTAAAACATAGAGGAGAAGACTCTACTGGCTACGCTTTGTATGGAGAAACTGACGGTAAGAATTTTATAATGAGATTTAAGGTTGGTGAAAACGTTGGTGAGGGAAGTACATCTGTTGCTGAAGATGTATCTGTTTATGATGAAAGAAAAAAAATTGTAGATAATTATCTTTTAGAGATGGGAGCAAAAATTATTAAAGAAGAAAGAGTTCTTCCATACTCTTTAAGATATGAAATTGAATACAATAAAAAAGATTTATTAGAGTTTTCACAAAAAATCGAAAGTATACCTGGTGTTGAAATCCTTTCCATGGGAAAATCACTAGAAGTAATAAAAGATCTTGGTAATGCTAAAATGGTTTGTGACAGATATAATCTAGACAAACTTGTTGGCACCCATGCCATTGGTCATGCTAGAATGGCAACAGAGTCTGGGGTAGACATTAAATCAGCTCACCCATTTTGGGGATACCCATTTAGTGATGTGTCTGTTGTGCACAATGGTCAGTTAACTAACTATTGGAACAATAGACGTGCTCTAGAAAATAAAGGAATGAGATTTATGTCTGAATGTGATTCTGAACTTATTGCTGTTTATATTGCACAAAAAATGAGAGAAGGTGCATCATTAGAAGAAGGTATGAGAGAGTCTCTAGTAGGCTTGGACGGTGTTTTTACTTATTTTGTTGCTACAAAAGACTCTTTAGGAATGGCTAAAGATACAATGGCAGCAAAACCTTTGGTGCTTTATGAGTCAGATGAATTGGTGGCTATGGGTTCAGAGGAAATAGCAATTAGATCAATATTACCTCAAGAAATTGATACATATGATCCATTTGATGGAGAGGTCAAAGTATGGCAAATTTAAAAAACGTTACAAAAAAAACCAAAGCCCAAGCTATGGGTATGCATACAGAAGTTTTAACTGGTAGAACGCAACAGAAGTTTTTTAATCCTGATGAAGCTGAAAATTTTTACTACTTTGGAACTTACGACGTAGACTTTAACAAAAGAACTGATTTGGATGTTAAAGATATGACAGCTGCAGATGCAAACAAAGAAATAGATAATTTAATGAGCCAAGGTTACGGAACTATCGTTATTAAAAATCCTCAAGGTAAACACAGTATAGGTGTTGGAATTTTAAATAAACTAAATTTGATTTTTGAGGGCAGCTTAGGATATTTTGGAATAGGTTCTTGTGATGGTCCAACAGTCCGAATCAATGGAAGAGTTGGTTGGTCTTGTGCTGAAAATTTAATGGCTGGTAAAGTAGTAATAGAAAAAAATGCGGGATCGTGCTTTGGAGCCGCAATTAGAGGTGGAGACCTAATTTGTAAAGGTAGTGTTGGTGCCAGAACTGGTATTGATATGAAAGGTGGAACCATAATAATTGGTGGAGATGCTGGTGCTTTTACTGGTTTTATGATGCAGAGAGGTAGGATAATTATATTAGGAGATGTTGGGATTAATTTAGGTGACTCTATGTATGATGGGACAATTTTCGTAGGTGGAGAAATTGGCTCCTATGGTAGTGATGCAGTAGATGCCGAATTAACAAAAAGTGATCAAGATTGGTTAAAACGAAAATTAAAGGTTGCTGAGATCGGTGAAAAATTTGATGTGAGTAAAATGAAAAAAATAGTAGCTGGTAAAAAACTTTGGAACTACGATAATTTAGAACCTACTGAGAAAAAAGGAGCAATTTAATGGCTAAGAAAAAAAAGAAAAAAAATGGTAAGTTAAAAAAGAATGGTAATGTTGGTGGAAAAGCTGATGTTCACTTAAGTTCAAATGGCGGAAGAAATAAAAGTCTCTTAGGACACAATGCTATTTTTACTCCCGATGTAATTGACGACATTCATATAAAATCACAATTAGGAAGATATAGGATGCGTGGAATGGCATTAATGAAAAAAATTCCAACATTTGATGATTTAGTTTTCTTGCCTGGAACTCTTACAAGGTTTGTAATCGAAGGTTACAGAGAAAAATGTGAAACAAAAACTGTAATTGGTCCAAGATGTGAAAATCCAATTGAATTAGATATACCTGTTTATATTACAGGAATGAGTTTTGGAGCATTATCTTATGAAGCTAAAACTGCTCTTGCAAGAGGAGCAACGATGGCTGGTAGTGCAACATGTTCAGGTGAAGGTGGAATGATACCTGATGAAAGAAGATATTCAGAAAAGTGGTTTTACCAATGTATTCAATCAAGATATGGATTTAACCCACATCACGCACAACTTGCGGATGGAATAGAAGTTTTTATTGGACAAGGACAAAAAGTTGGAATGGGAGGTCACTTGATGGGTCAAAAAGTTACTGATCAAGTAGCTGAGATGAGATCGCTACCATCTGGTATCGACCAAAGATCTCCTGCAAGACATCCTGATTGGTTAGGTCCGGATGATTTGGCTTTAAAAGTAGAGGAGTTAAGACAATTAACAAAAAATAAAGTGCCAATTCAATTAAAATTAGGTGCATCAAAAGTTTATGATGATGTACGTATGGCAGCAAAATGTGATCCTGACTCAATTTATTTAGATGGTATGGAAGGATCAACAGGAGCTGGACCACACATTGCAGCAGCGAACACTGGTATTCCAGGAATTGCTGCAATTAGAGAAGCTAGAAGAGCATTAGACGATGTAGGTAAAACTGGAAAAGTAACTTTAATTTATGCAGGTGGTGTTAGAGACGGTGCTGATATGGCAAAAGCTTTAGCTTTAGGTGCTGACGCGATCGCAATCGGAACAGGCTCTATGATTGCACTTAATTGTAATAAAGATATTCCAGAGGCAAATTTTGAAAAAGAAATGGGTGTAAAAGCAGGTGAATGTTATCATTGCCACACAGGAAGATGTCCAGTAGGTGTTGCAACGCAGGATCCTAAACTAAGAGCTAGATTAAACCCTGATGATGCCGCCTTAAGAGTTTATAACTATCTTCATTCGATGACACTTGAAGCTCAGTTATTAGCTAGAGCATGTGGAAAAACAAATATTCACTCTCTTGAGCCTGAAGATTTAGCTGCGCTAACGTCTGAGGCATCAGCTTTAGCAAAAGTACCTTTAGCAGGAACAAACTATACTGTTGGAGTTGATAACTATCATAAAATTTAAATAGTAATTATGGCTAAGAAAAAAAATAAAAAGAAAGTTACAAAATCAATAACTGTTAAAGATCAACAATTAGGCAAGAAAAAAGAAACAGCTCGGGAAAAGATGATTGGTCAATCAATTGGTTATAGATATGACGTTAATCTACTTCCTGATTATAGCAAGATGACTCCTTTTCTAAAAAAATATGTTGAGGCAATGGGCTGGGATGACCTTAATTGGTTAGAAGATGTTCACATGGGTTATGAGGAAGGAAGGCCTGCGGTATTCTGTAGAAATGCTAACGGTTGGGTAACTATTCCAAAATCAATTAAACTACCAAACAATCAACAAGACAGGGACATGATAGCTAGAGAACTTTTAGTCAAATTTCAAATGTCTCCAAAACACCCTCTTGTTGATTTGAAAAAAGCTTACTTAAAATTTTAATTACTCAATCAAAAGTTGATTTTTTTTTTAAACCTGATGTCAACATTAGGTTTTTGATGATTGTTTTATTTGTCACACCCTCTTAAATTTTATAGGCTTTCAGAAACTAATATGGAGAGAGGATATGACTGATCAGTTAGGTGCTCTTACTACTATATTTACAGAATTTTACTACTGGGTAACGGTGGTACTGATGTTTTTAATTCACGTCGGTTTCTGTATGTATGAAGTTGGAGCTTCTCGATACAAACATCACCAACATACTCTTATGAAAAACACTATGCTGATACCTTTGGTAACAGTTACTTGGTTTTTATTTGGTTGGTGGATTTATTGGGCTTTCCCGACAGGGCCGGGTTTAGCACCATCAATAATGAATGAGAGTACTGCGCTAATTACAGATGATTCTGCTTTTAGTGCTACTTGGTATAAAGCAACAAGTGATTTAATGGCTGTAAACTTAGGAGACCACATTTCAGGAGTTTTCTGGGCTGCATTCCTTTTATTTTCTTGGACAGCTGCTTCTATCGTTTCAGGGGCAATCATTGAAAGAATCACAACTTTTGCATTTGGAATTTTAGCAATTGCAATCGGTTCTTGTTTTTGGGTGATTGATGCTGCTTGGGGATGGCACTTTGATGGCTGGATGCTTAAACTATTAGGATACCATGATGCTTATGCATCAGGAGTAATTCATGCAATAGCTGGTGGATTTGCTTTAGGTGTTCTTATGGTTTTAGGACCAAGAATTGGAAAATTTTCATCTAGCGGAGAACCGAGAAACATTGGGCCAAGAAATCCTTGGTTAGTTACAGTTGGATTATTTTTAATTTATACTGGTTTCTGGGGATTTTACGCAGCTTGTAATATACCAATTTTTGATCTTGGACCTGAATACGGTATGGAAGGCATAAGTTATTGGACTGCTACAAACATATACGTAACCCCTACTACACTTAGTGGTATTACATTTAACTTCTTGATGTCGTTATCAGGTGGTTTATTGGCTGGTTATTGGATTGCTAAAGGTGATCCTTTCTGGACATACTCAAGTGGACTAGCAGGTATCATATGTGCTTCAGCTGGAAATGACTTATATCATCCAATTCAAGCAATGATCATTGGTATGATCGGTGTTGTGATTTCATACAAACTACATTATTGGGTTGAACGTAAGTTCAAAATTGATGATGCTGTTGGTGCTGTTGCAGTTCATGGTTATGCTGGATTTATTGGTCTAGTGATATGTGGTTTTGTTCTAAATGGCTATCCAGCATCTGGATACAGTGTTGGTGCTATGTGGGATGGAACAACTTACGCTTCAATTAACCCATTAGGACAGTTCTTAGGAGCATTAATAATGTTTGTAGTTCTTGGACTAATACCAGGTTATGTCATAGCTAAAGTGCTTCATGGAATGGGTAAATTAAGAATCCCTCGTGAGGTTGAGATAGCTGGACTTGACTATGAAATGATGGAAGATGCTAAAAGAGATGAAAGAGCAGTTTCATCCGCAACCAGGTAAAGGAGATAAAATATGGCTACAGTTACAAACTGGATCGATCACCTGAACAAACCTGCAGAAGAAGTTGTAGGAGCTGTTTA
The DNA here is from genome assembly GCA_902632515.1 of uncultured Pelagibacteraceae bacterium. Next base: position 5,574 of record CACPDA010000003.1, on the reverse strand, counting down.
TCCTGGTGCTGGATCAAGCGAAGGTCTACTAGTAATACTTGCTATTATTTTATGGGTAGGTTGGCATGTTTTGACAGCGAAATCTGAAAGTGATGAACTTGAGAGATTATCGAGAAAAAGACATGGAGCTAACGACCATAAAAGCAATATTGCTGAGTGGTAATTAAAAAATAAAATTTGGGCGCTACTTAATTGTGGCGCCCTTTTTTTACTTTATCATAAAATGACAAAAGAAAATAATAATGATGAATTAAGACCAAGCAAAATGCGTGGAGTTGCTTTTCCAAAAGCAAAATATGGAGTAATACTTGCGGTAATAGTAATTATAGTAGTTAACTTAATTTATTACAAAGAAACAATTTTTTCATTTTTTAAATAATGTGTTAACCTAATTTATGTCAAAAAATTTATTCAAAATAGCTAGAGAAAAAAAAATAAAATATTTCTTAATAAGTTTTGTTGATTTATTCGGAGTATTAAGATCAAAATTAGTTCCAGCTCATGCAATCAAAGAAATGCAAGAAACAGGTGCTGGGTTTGCTGGGTTTGCTGCATGGTTAGACATGTCGCCAGCAGATGCAGATATGTTTGGAGTGCCAGATCCTGATAGCTTAATTCAATTACCATGGAATAAAGAAGTTGGATGGTTAGCTTCTGATCTTTGGATGAATGGTAAGCCGGTTGATGCATCTCCAAGAATTATGCTTAAAAAACAAATCAAAAAACTAGAAAAAAAAGGTTTAACGATGAAATCGGGTGTTGAATGTGAATATTTCTTAATTTCATCTGATGGAAATTCAATAGCTGATTCTAGAGATACACAATCAAAACCTTGTTATGATCAATCTGCTTTAATGAGAAGATATGATTTAATTAAGGAAATTTGTGATTGCATGATTGAAATGGGTTGGGGCCCATATCAAAATGATCATGAAGATGCTAATGGTCAATTTGAGATGAATTGGGATTTTGCAGATTGTTTAATAACTGCAGATCGACATGCTTTTTTTAAATTTATGGTTAAAACAATTGCTGAGAAGCATGGCTTAAGAGCTACATTTATGCCTAAACCATTTGAAAATTTAACAGGGAATGGATGTCATGCACATATTTCTGTATGGGATGGAAAAAAAAATAAATTTTTAGATAAATCAGATGATTTAGGTTTAAGTAAAATGGCATATAATTTTCTAGGTGGAGTGATAAAAAATGCTTCCTCATTATCAACCTTTTTCAATCCAACTATAAATAGTTATAGACGAATTAATGCACCTCCAACTAAATCAGGTGCATCATGGTCACCTAGTAGTATCTCTTTTACGGGCAACAACAGAACTCATATGATTAGAATTCCTGATCCAGGAAGATTTGAGTTGAGATTAATGGATGGATCTGCAAATCCTTATTTATTACAAGCAAGTGTTTTAGCAGCAGGTTTAGACGGTTTGAAAAATAAGATTGACCCAGGCAATCCACTTAATTGTAATATGTACGAAGATTATGAAAAATATCCAGATCTTCCAAAGTTGCCAGATGAGCTTTCCCAATCTCTAGAACAACTTCAAAGTAACAAAGATATGATTGAAGCATTTGGAGAAAATGTTATTAAAAGTTATATAAAACTTAGGAATTCAGAAATTAAAGAATTTAATCAAAAAGAAAGTTTCGATAAAACAAAGTCTATTACTAGGTGGGAAAGAGATAATACGTTAGACTGTTAGATCATGACAATCTTATCTAATGGGCACATTTGGAAGTATTCTGAATTCCTTTCTAATAAAAACTATTCATTCAAAAAAGATCAAATACTAAAATTACTACCCAAACAAGAAATTGATGATGCATATTTTAGTATAAAGAACTGGAATGGATATTCACCTACTCCATTAATTAATTTAAATAAATTATCTAAAGAATTAAATTTAAAAAATATCTTTTATAAAGATGAAAGTAAAAGATTTGATTTGAAATCTTTTAAAGCATTAGGTGGGGCATATGCTGTAGAAAAAATCTCAAAAGGAAATAAAAATATAACGGTTTCAACTGCAACAGCTGGTAATCATGGAAGATCTGTTGCCTGGGGAGCAAAAAGACTTGGTCTTAAATGTAAAATTTTTATAAGTGAATTTGTAAGTGAAGAAAGAGGAAGAGCAATGGAAAACCTTGGAGCTGATGTAATTAAAGTTAATGGTAATTACGAAAAATCTCTTATTGAATGTATTAAACAATCAACAGAGAATGATTGGCAAATAGTTCAAGATGTAGCTTGGAATAATTATTTATTGGTGCCAAAATATACCATGGCTGGTTATTCAGTGATGATGAAAGAAATATTTGATCAACTACAGAATAATCAAATTACTCATATAATTTTACAAGCAGGAGTAGGTGGAATGGCTGGTGCGATGGTTGCTGGTATTGCAAGATATTTAAAAAATATACCAACTACTATGGTTGTTGAACCAGATAGCGCTGCCTGTGTTTTAGAGAGTATTAAAACTGGAAAAATAGAAAAAATTGATATTAAGAGAGAGAGCTTAATGGGCGGTATGTCTTGTGGAGAAGTATCATTAGTCCCATGGGAAATTCTTAAAAATTCAGTAAAGTATTGTATCAGTTTACCTGATGATGATATTGCAAAAACTATGAAATTACTTGGAAACGCAACTTTTAGTGATGAAAAAATTATAGCAGGAGAAAATTCTGTACCTGGAGTGATTAGCTTAATTGCCAGTTGTGAAGATCAAAAGATTAAAAAAGAGCTTAATCTAGATTCAAATTCAAATGTTTTAGTCATTGGATGTGAAGGTGATACTGATGAAAAAATGTATAAAAAGTTAGTCAATCAAATATAAATTATGTCAGATATCGGTTTAGTTTGGATAAGAGAAGATTTTAGAATAGAGAATAATGCTGCTCTTTCATATGCAACACAAAATCATAAAAATGTAATAGCTTTTTATATTTATAACAATAGTGAGTATGATAATAAAAGAGAGGCTCAAAAGTGGTGGTTATCAAAATCTTTAGAGAATTTTAAAAAAAATTTAGCAAATTATAATATTAATCTTCAAATCATAAAAGGAAATGAATTAGAAATTTTTTCAAAAATAAAAAAAAAAGACAATGTTTCAGTTTATTGGAATAAGATTTATGAACCTGATGTTATTTCCCAGGGTAAAAAAATAAGAGATATTTTTGTTAAAAATGCAATCAATTTTAAATATTTTAAAGGTAATATTTTAAATGAATTTCAAGAAGTTACTAAAAATGATAAAACTCCCTTTAAAGTTTTCACTCCTTTTTGGAGAACTGCTGAAAAAATTTACTTAGGTAGTCCTCCTGCTAAAAACTATATTGTTAAAAAACAATCTCAAGCTAAATCATTTTTTAAAATTTGTATTACTCCAAATGATATATTACCTAAAAAAAATTGGCACAAAAAATTTGAAAATTATTGGATTGTTTCTGAAAATAGCTCAAAAAAAATACTCAAAAACTTAATAGAAAATAAAATTAAGGATTATGGCACCTCAAGAGATATTCCGTCAATTGAGGGTACATCAAAATTATCACCTTATATAAAGTTTGGTCAAATACATGTTGGGACAATATGGAAAAAGTGTAATGAAATTAAAACAAAAGGAATTGGTTACCGTAAATATATTAATGAACTAGGATGGAGAGAATTTTCTCATAGTTTAATAAACTATTTTCCGGAATTTTTAAAAGGCAACTTTAGAAAAGAATTTGATAAATTTCCTTGGGTTAAAAATGAAAAATTTCTTAAAGCTTGGAAAGATGGAATGACCGGTTATCCCATTGTTGATGCTGGAATGAGGGAATTATATGAGACTGGCTGGATGCACAATAGAATAAGGATGGTTGTAGGATCTTTTTTAGTAAAACATTTAAGAATCAATTGGACCGAAGGTGAAAAACATTTCAGAAATTGTTTATTAGATTTTAATAAGGCGAATAATGTTGCTCAGTGGCAATGGGTTGCTGGTTGTGGGGCCGATGCAGCTCCTTATTTTCGAATATTCAATCCAATTCTTCAAGGTGAAAAATTTGACAAAGAGGGTAAATATGTAAAAAAATGGGTTCCAGAACTTAGTAAAGTTCCATCAAAATTTATTCATAAACCTTGGGAAATGGAGGCAAAATACCAACAAGCAATTAATACTTTTATTGGAAAAGACTATCCAAAACCAATTGTTATACACGAAGAAGCAAGAGCTTCTGCTCTAAAAGCTTTTCAAAGCTTAAAAAACAAATAAAAATTAATATTTTTTAAATACGAATTATTTATACTTTTTGTTGTGAACAAACGTCTTTAATAACAGGTACATTTGCGCAATCATTACATTTAGTTTGTTGCACTATACATCCATTATCAAGAAGTTTCACATCAACAATTTTATCACACTTTGAGCATACTGACGTAATTGTTAATCCGCATTTTTTACAATTATAGTTTTGTGTCTCCATTAAAATAATTTAACTGATAAGAAAACATTTACAATCTAATTTAATGTGAATGATTATCATTCACATCATTTTTCTTGAAAAGAAAAAAAATTTTTTAGAATGATTATAACTAACTTTTATTCACCTAAAAAATGATGAATTATTGTTCTTGTTTGTGGATTTAATCTATGTTCAAAAAGATATATTCCTTGCCATGTCCCAAGTAATAATTCACTATTTTTAATACTTAAAGAAATTTGATTATTAGTTAATGCTGATTTTATATGAGCAGGCATATCATCTTTTCCTTCTGTAGTGTGAATATACAATTTTTTGTTCATAGGAGCTAAATTATTGAAATAATTCACCAGATCGGTTTGAACATCAGGATCTGCATTTTCTTGAACAATTAATGATGCACTAGTATGTTGAATACTTAAATTAAGTATTCCATCTTTAAATTTATTTTTTTTTATCCATTCAATTGTTTGATTAGTAAATTCATATAACTTTTGACCGTTTGTGCTTATTTTAAGATTATGGAATTCTTGTATCATTTTTTATAGTCTGTAGATGTGAGCTCATATAAACGACTTATGGTACGTTTAAACTGTTTTTCTAAAGATTGTGATGAAGTAAGTTGATCTAAATTTTGTTTTGCAGTGACTGCAATTGGAATACTCTTGTCATAAATAATATCAAGTAATGTTATAAATCTATACTGTTGATTTGAATTGACATCATAAAATTGGGGAATATTTTCAATTACAATAAATTTTGAAACTTTTAAAATTTCTAAATAATCTTCGGCACCTAAATTTTGGTCACATAACTCTTTAAAATCAAATCTAGATATACCCTCATAATATTTCTTAATTTCAAATTCTCTTCCTTTAATATTTAAGATTTTATTCTGCCTTTTTTTATCTTTTGTTATAGTTCTAAAAAATTTATTTATTTTAAAATTTGTTTCTTGATTAAGAGGAAAAAAATACCTTTGTTTCTGATTTTCTTTTAATTTTCGATAATCATCATCTATTTTAAGTTCAGATTCGATTGATCTTTCCTCCATAATTTTAATAAAAGGTTTAAATTGATCTCTTT
>CACPDA010000002.1 GCA_902632515.1 uncultured Pelagibacteraceae bacterium | reverse complement strand
AGTTTTACATTGCGCAACACATTATGCCAAAAATCATAAATTTCATGACATTAAAAAATTTTGTGAGTCAAATTTATTATTGGGTAATGTGATACTTGAGAATTTAAATAATATGAGAGTTAAAAAATTTATCAATTTTTCAACAGTTTGGGAGGATAGCAATTCAATAATTAACAACTCAGAAAATTTATACGCTGCATATAAAAAAAGCTTTAGTATTATTTTAGGATTTTATAAAAAAAATTTTAAAAAAATAAAATTCTACGAACTTATGCTTTCTGATACATTTGGTGCAAATGACTTTCGTAACAAAATCATTAATACTCTTAAAAAAAACTATTTAAGAGGAAAAATGACAAAGATTATATCTAGAAATCTTTATTTAAATTTATTGAATGTCTTAGATATTATTAAAGCTATAGATTTAATTATAAAAAAAAAGATAGTCTCTAAAAAATACTTACTTAAGAATAAATCCTATATTAGGATTTTTGATTTAATTAAAACTTTCAATAAAAAAAATAAAAAAAAAATTAAAATAAAATGGATATCTAATAAATTATTAAAAAAAAGAATTTACCCGTATGACAATTTAAATGGTTGGAAACCAAGTAATAGTAATGTAGGAGATATAATTAATCATATAAAATTCAAGAATAATAAACTGATATGAAAAAAATTTATTATGGAAAAGCTGTATACGATAATAAAGAGATTAATGCAGTCATTAATGTTTTAAAAAATGATAGTCTCTCACTTGTTGATGGCAAAAATGTAAAAAAATTAGAAAGAATCGTTTCTAAAATATTTGGAAAAAAATACGGACTTATGGTGAATTCTGGATCTTCAGCGAACTTACTAGGATTATCTGCATTTAATTTTAAAAAAGGTTCAGAAATAATTACACCTAATCTAACATTTTCGACTACAGTAGCTCCCATATATCAACTTGGATTGATTCCTCATTTTATTGGTGTAGAAAAAAATAAATTTCTTGCTGATCCATCTCAAATAGAAAAATGTATTAACAAAAAAACTGTAGGCGTAATGATACCAAACTTACTTGGAAACATAGCTGACTGGAAAAAAATTTTTAAGATTGCAAAAAAACATAAATTAAAAGTTATTGAGGATTCAGCAGATACAATTGGATATAAAATTAACAATCAAAATACTGGCAAATATTCAGATATTACAACTAATAGTTTTTATGCATCTCACATAATAAATGGTGCAGGTACTGGAGGTATAGTTTGTTTCAATGATTATAAGTTATATCAAAGAGCAAAATTATTAAGAGGTTGGGGTAGATCTTCTGCAACATTTAATGAATCTGAGAGTATCAATAAAAGATTTAATATTAAAATCTCAGGTATTGATTATGATGCAAAATATATTTTCTCAGATTTGGGATATAATTTTTTACCATCAGAATTGTCAGCAGCATTTGCTATTGAACAAATAAAAAAATTAAAAAAAAATATACAAATAAGAAATAAAAATTTTGAATTTCTTAGAAATTTTTTTTCTGGTTATCCAGAGTTTTTCGAATTACCCGAACAATATAATAAAGTAAAGACTCCGTGGTTGGCTTTTCCATTGGTTATCAAAAAAAATAATAAATTTAATAGAAAACAGATGCAAATTTTCTTTGAAAAAAATAATATTCAAACACGGACTATATTTACTGGAAATATTTTAAAACAACCAGTAATGAAAAATAGGGTTTTCAAAAAATGTCTAAACTGTGATGAAGTTGCCGATGATGTAATGAAAAATGGAATATTGCTTGGTTGTCATCAAGGAATGGTAAAAAGTGATTTAGATTATATACTTAAAGTATTCAAAAAATTTATAAATTTGTGAAAATTTTAAAAACAAAATTTAGGGATTTGTTAATTTTTAAAAAAATTATACACAACGATAATAGAGGTTATTTTAAAGAATTATTTGAACAAAAAAAAATAAAAAAAAAATTTATTTTTGATTACTTATCTTTATCAAAAAAGAATGTAATAAGAGGGATTCATATTCAATTACAAAATCCACAAGCTAAATTAATTACTGTTTTTTCAGGAGAAATATTTGATGTTGTTATAGATTGTAGAAAAAAATCTAAAACTTTTGGTAAACATTTTTCGATATATATGTCGTCAAAAAATAATACTTCACTTTATATTCCTGAAGGATTTGCGCACGGCTTTTGTAGCTTGTCCAATAACACAATTCTCCATTATAAATGTTCAAGTTATAGAGACAAAATATCAGAAACTGGAATCATCTGGAATGACAAAAATTTAAAAATTAATTGGCCAATTAAAAAACCTATTATTTCCTCAAAAGACAAGAAAAATTTCAAATTTTTAGATTTTTTAGAGTATAAAAAATTTAAAAAAATTAAATGGTAACAAATATTTTGTTATCTAAATTTTTTTTAAAATAGATCTTAGAATATGAGTTTAAAAAAAATAATATACAAAAACCATTTTTCCTTGATGATTTTTTTTATTATTTGTTTGTTGATAGAGGCATATATTAATCATTATCATTATTTATTTAGTGATTTTATTCCAGCTACAAGTTTTTATAATGATTTAGAAAAATATTCTCATTCGAATAAAATAATGCGAAATATTAAAAACTTTATATGGTTTGAAAACGGAATTATAGAAAATATACAGATATTTTTTTTGATATTATCCATAATATTTTTCTCAATATTTATTAAGAATAATAAAATAATAAATTTTAAATTTAGTAAGTATTTATTTATCATATATCTTGTTGCATTAATATATTACCTTTTAGAGGAAGTGTCGTGGGGACAGCATTTTTTTGGATGGAATACACCAGAAATTTTTAATGAACTTAATAAACAAAATGAAACCAATCTACATAATATAAGTGAAATATTTAATCAACTTCCCAGAATTCTTTTAATGTTGTGGTGTTGTCTAGCATTTTTAATTATAAAACTTAATTATTTTAAAAAAAATGTCTCTTTAAAAATTTTTATCTTCCCCTCAAATGATTTGAAAAAAATTTCTTTACTAATTATTGTTTTCTCTTTTCCAACTATTTTTTTAGAAAATTTTTTAAATAATGCCTCTATTACTGAAGATACTTTTAACCAAGCTTTTTTTAGATGGAATGGTGAGATTATAACTAATAATGGATTTTCAAAAATTAAAATATTATTGATTGATTTTATTAATCTGAAATTCATTAGATTATCTGAATTACAAGAATTACTTTTTAATTATTATATTATTATGCACATTTTATATTTAAAAAAACATTCTCCCTTGATAAACGATATTATTGATGTAAAACATTAAATAATTTAGGGCCTGTAGCTCAGTTGGTTAGAGCAGTACACTCATAATGTATTGGTCCCAGGTTCGAGTCCTGGCGGGCCCACCAGTTTCGAGATTTAATTTTTTGAAAAATTCTCTAATGTTTTAAACAGCGCGTTGAAATCACCATTATTCGAGTTTAAGATTGATGCAAATTCCTCTTTTTGAGTTCTTGCAAGACTTAATCCTTCAATTATTAAATCTCTGATCAAGGGATTATTTGAATTTTTTGTGTAAATCCTCCAATCAATTTTTACTTCAGGTCTTTCGTCGGTACCTTTTAGCAAACTATTTACTATTGTGTAATTTTCATTTAGCACCTCTTTACTTAATACATTAATCTCAGGATTTGTGTATTCTGCTAATCTACTTGAAAAACTTTTGAGAAAATAATCTTTAAAAAGCACCGAGTATTGTTTTTTTTGATTATCATTCAAATTTTTTCTTGCAGAACCTAAAGTATAAAATCCAATACCTTTAATATCTACAGTTTCTTCAGCAATTTTTTTTAGTTCCTCTATTTTTTGTTCTTTAGATAGATTATCAGACAGTACTTTCGAAGCTCTATTGACCGTTGATTGAACAAACACATCTGGTTCAATTGAATGTAAAATATTTATGTGAAAAAAATATAAAAATATTATAAATACAATCTTCCTAATATTCATATAAAGTAAAATTATTGACTTTCGATCTCTTCCCAATCGCTGTCGTTTTGAGTCTCAATGATTTTTTTAGTATTTAGTATTTTTTGTTGTCGATCTTGGAGATATAAACTTTTTACCGAAGCATAAAAATCTAATGAATTTTGCTCTAGATTTTCAATTGAGTCATAATTTTTTGCTCTAAAATCAACTCCAGCCGTGCCTTTTGATACATAATAGTTGGCATCGTTAAAATATTGTGTGTCGTTTTTAACTGTTACATTGTACCATGCATCACCACCAAAAAAATTTAAAGTTGAAGCAACAGCATCTCTTGCAGTGCTTGGTCCTAAAATTGGTAAGACAACATAGCATCCTGGTCCCACACCCATTTTAGCAAATGATTGACCGTAATCTTCTATTTCATAGTTTGTAAGCCCCATATATTGAGCAACATCAAAAATTCCTAAAACTCCAATTGTAGTATTTATAACAAATCTTCCCGTGTTTACTCCTGCTTGTTTATAATCTCCTTGCAATAAATTATTAGGAATAGTTACAAGATGTGATAGATTTTGAAGAGAGTTGCTAACACCTGTTTTTGCTGGTGACGGTAATTTTCTGTAAACACTTGCTACAGGCTTAAATATCATGCCATCTATAGTTTGATTAAACTTAAAAGTTGCTCTATTGAAATTTTCAAAGCAGTCTTTTACATCAGATGGTTGATTTTTCTTTAACAGTAGTTCTCCATCTGACCCAGCATTAACATTTAAAGTTAGCGCAAAAGTTGTAATAAGTATTAGAACGAATTTTTTAAACATTATCATCCTTATATTATATAAATCATCAATGTAAATTAACTATTTATTAAAAAAAAGTTTAAAAATGGGCCTAAATTTGACAAGAAATTACTCATTAAACTTTACAAGTCAAAAAAGACGTAAAAGTTTAATCAAATTTATAATAATTCACTACACTGGCATGAAAAGTGAAAAGTCAGCGATTAAAAAATTATGCAATTATAAATCAAAAGTCAGTGCACATTATTTTATAAAAAAAAATGGAAAAATTTTAAGTTTAGTTCCTGATTTGTACGAAGCTTGGCACGCAGGAAAATCTAGATGGAAAACATATAGATCAATAAACAAGTATTCAATAGGCATTGAAATAAGTAATCCGGGGCATCAAAATGGTTATAAGAAATTTGAATTGAGACAAATCTTATCTTTGAAAAAATTACTTACCTTTTTAAAAAAAAAATATAAAATTAAAAATCAAAATATTTTAGGTCATTCAGATATAGCACCTAATAGAAAAATGGACCCTGGTGAAAAATTTCCATGGAAGGAACTTTCAAGATTTAGCCTGTGTAAATGGCACAATCTTAAAGAGCAAAATATTCGAAGATTTAGACTTAAAAAAACAAACTTAAAAGAAGAAAAAATATTTTTTAAAAATTTGAAAAAAATTGGTTATTCAATAACTACAAACAATTATTTTTATGTTGTAAAAGCATTTCAAAGAAGATTCAGACAGGCTGTAATAAATGGAAAAATTGATGGAGAATGTTTTTTGATTAGTAAAAACCTTTTAAAACAATAGATTATTAAACTTGAAATTTTGTAATTAAATTATAAATTGAATGTGCCAGATGAACGACTTATCGCTTTATTAGATTTAAAGAGGAAAGTCCGGACTCTACAAGGATACAGTGCCAGGTAATTCCTGGCGGGGGCAACCCTAGGGATAGTGCCACAGAAAATAAACCGCCATAACATGGCAAGGGTGAAAAGGTGTGGTAAGAGCACACCGGTTCTATTGGTAACAATGAACGCTGGAAAACCCCACTGGGAGCAAGACTAAGTAGAGATGACAATGTTGAAAAACTAAAAGCCATCCTTGGCTGGTCATCAGGGTTAGTTGCTTGAGCTTAAGAGTGATCTTAAGCCTAGACAAATGATAAGTTTAAATGACAGAACCCGGCTTATAGTTCATCTGGTTTAGTTCTCTAAATTTTCAACTTAAATGTTCACGTTTTGACTCACTTTTTTAAAACTTACTTTAACTATATAGCTTCAATAAGTAAGTATTGACTCTATTCAAAAAAACCCATAATATCCCATATATTCCCAAATAAGGGAATTATAGGAATTTATGGTTTATGTTTTTATCAACCTACGAAAACAAATTAGACAAAAAAGGAAGGGTGTCAGTGCCTGCAAGCTTTAGATCATATTTATCTAATATAGGATACAATGGAGTAGTTTGTTATCCATCATTTAATAATCAATCAATAGAAGCATGGCCACAAGATAGAATAGAAAAAATTTCTAACACAATAGACTCCTTAAATCCTTTTGATGAAAAAAGAGATTTCTTTGCAACATCCGTTTTATCTGAAAGTATAAATTTACAGTTTGATAGCGAAGGTAGAATTTCATTAACTCCAAAATTATTAAAACATGCAAAAATAAAAAATAGCATGCTATTTGTTGGTCAAGGTAAAACCTTCCAAATATGGGAGCCAACAATTTTCGAAAAATTTAAGGTTAACGCAAAGAAAAAAGCAAATTTAAATCGTTCCAGCCTTAAATGGGAGCATCAATTAAATAAATAAAGGGGGATAATAAAATGACAATCAATTTTAAAGTACCAGAAATCAAAGAACTAAAGCCTAGAATATTAGTTCTAGGAGTAGGGGGAGCAGGAGGAAATGCAATAAATGAAATGATCGATGCAGGTGTAGATGGTGTTGAGTTTGTTGCTGTAAACACTGATGCTCAAGATTTGAAAACAAGTAAATCTAAAACAAGGATTCAACTTGGAATTAATTTGACGAAAGGATTAGGTGCTGGAGCAAAACATGAGATAGGCTTAGCAGCAGCTAATGAGTCTTTAAATGATATTGTTGATATTCTCAAAGGTGCAAATATGGTTTTTATTACAGCTGGAATGGGTGGAGGAACTGGTACTGGTGCGGCACATGTAATTGCAAGAGCTGCAAAAGAATTAAATATTCTTACTGTAGGTGTAGTAACTTTACCATTCTTATATGAGGCTCCATCAAGAATGCGAAGAGCACATGAAGGACTAGAGGAATTAAGAAAACATGTGGATACTATAATAGTAATTCCTAATCAAAATTTATTCAAAATAGCAAATGAGCAAACTACATATAAAGAGTCTTTTCAACTATCAAATAGTATCTTAAGACATGGAGTTCAAAGTGTGACAGACTTAATGGTAAAAGATGGCTTAGTTAATTTAGATTTTGCAGATGTTGAAACTGTGATGAGTTCAATGGGTAAAGCCATGATGGGAACAGGAGAGGCTGAGGGAGAAGGTAGAGCAATCAAAGCAACAGAATTAGCCTTAAACAATCCATTGATTGACGACTATTCACTAAAAGGAGCAAAAGGTTTATTAATAAATATTACCGGGGGGGAGGATCTAAAACTTTTTGAGGTAGATGAAATTGTAAATAAAATAAGATCTGAAGTGGATGTAGAAGCTGAAATAATTAATGGATCAATTATTGACCCATCTTTAGATGGTAAAATTCGAGTTTCAATTGTTGCCACTGCTTTAGATGGACAGCAACCAGAGTCAAAATCTGTAATAAATATGGTTCATAGAATTCAAAACAGAAACCCAGGTTATTCTGATTTTGCTACAAATAGTTCCACACAATCATTTCCATTTACAAGCACAAATAATATGAGCCCTATCTCTCATGGAGCTAATGCCTTAAAACTTGAGAATGAAGTTGTTCCACAAAACATAAACCACTCAAAGGATTCCAATTCAGTTGATGAAGTAAACAATCAATATCATGAGGAACTTTTAAAAAATCAAGAAGTTGAAAACATAGTAGAAAATACTTCAGAAAATGATGAAATATCTTTTACACAAGAAGCAATTCAACCTTCAGAAACTGAAAAAGATTTTTCTAATGATTTGAAAGAATTTGGTGTTGATACTGATGAGCCAGATTTATTTAGTTCAAGTAATGAAAATTCTCATTCAGAGGATCTTTTAGGTTCATCTCAAAATGAAGAGGAAGAGGAAGATGATGATCTTGAGATACCAGCATTTTTAAGAAGACAAAAAAATTAATGGTCTTCAAGAAAATAAATGGAAGCCACCATAGTATCGGAAAAAACAAATCATTATCCGGTACTGCTAAAAGAAATTATTAGCATTATTTCCCCTCAATATGGTGGCACATTTATTGACTGTACATTCGGACAAGGCGGATACACAAAAGAAATTTTAAAATATTCTAATACAAGTGTAATTGGTATTGATAGAGATTATAAAAGTAAAAAAATAGCTGATAGAATTCAAAAAAAATTCGAGGGAAGATTTAGTTTTAAGAATGTAAAATTTAGTCAATTAAATAACATTAAGCTAAAGGGTCAAAATATCAAAGGTATAGTTTTTGATTTAGGATATTCATTAAGTCAAATCAAAGATAAATCCAAAAAAATTTCATTTCATTCTGTTGGTGAACTTAATATGAAGTTAGGTTTAAATGATTTTTCAGCAAAAGAGGCTATTAATAATTTAGATTCAAAAGATTTAGAAAAAATATTTAAATATTTTGGTGAAGAAAAAGAGTCAAAAAAAATTGTAAATAGGATAATCAGAGAAAGAAAAAATAAAGAAATTGATACAAGATTTTTGGTAGAAATTATTGACTCAGTAAAAACTAGAAAAAATTTTAAGACACATAGTGCAACAAAAGTGTTTCAAGCTTTAAGAATATTTGTGAATAAGGAGATTAGTGAATTAATTCATGGATTAATAAATGCTACAAAAATATTAAAAAAAGATGGTGTATTGGCAGTAGTAACATTTCATTCGTTAGAAGATAGAATTGTAAAATATTTTTTTAAAAGTCTGTCTGAAAATAAAAGTATTTCACGTTATGTGCCAGTGGTAGATCAATCCCCAATCTTATTTGAAATGAAGAAAAGAAAACCAATTGTTCCATCCAAAAAAGAATTAAAAGAAAATGTTTCATCAAGATCTGCTAAATTAAGATTTGTGATAAAAAAAAATAATTTTTACGATTTTAAAACAGACATATTAGAAAAGTTTAAATATTTATTAGAAATCGAAAATTTAGGAAATAAGTTATGAAAAAATTTTCAATTATTTCATTAATATTCTTATTAATTTTATTCACAGCACAAATAAAAAATTCGACCAAAAAAATTGAAGATGAAATATTTACTGTGAAGGAAAATTTAATAGGACTTAAAAAAGAATTAGGTAATACTAAATTAGAATTTAATTATTTAAGTTCAGCTGAGAAATTACTAAAATATCAATCAATGTATTTTGAAGAAAATTTGACAAAGAGAAATATTAATGAAATTAAAGAATTGAATATAGCTTTAGAAGAAATACAGATAAAAGATCTAATTCTCACAGGTAATAATGACTAAGGAGAATTTACGGATAACTTTAGAAGATCAAAAAAGTGATTTTTTATACAAAAAAAATAAATCAAATATAAATATTTCATTTAATAGAATTGGATTTATTTTTTTTGTATTTTTTTTAATATCAATAATTTATTCAATTCATTTAATCCATCTTGGTTCAAGAAAAGATGATAATAAAAAAATTGATAAAATTAAAACATTTTCAAACAAATCATTTAGAGCCGATATAGTTGATAGAAATGGTAAATATTTGGTTAAAACGGTGAGCTCTATTGATATTGGAATTAGTACCCCAAAAGTTATTGATAAGGAAAAATTAATTTTAAATTTGAAGTATATATTTCCTAATAAAGATTATAATTTAGTGAGATCCAATCTTGATAATAAAAAGTTTTTTTATTTTGAAAAAAAAATATCTGATGAAAATTATGAACAATTAATGCAATTAGGTGATAAATCTATTCAGCCAGAAGAAAGATTAATAAGAATTTATCCGGGAAAAAATCTATTTAGTCACATTATTGGTCAAATAGATGATAACAATATAGGAATTTCAGGTTTAGAAAAATCCTTGGACGAGAAACTGAAATTATCATCAAACTCAATAGAACTGAGTGTTGATAATGATATACAATATTTAATTAGAATTGAACTTCTTAGATTTAATAAAATTTTTGAAACGAAAGGAAGTGCAGCAATTTTAATGAATGTGGACAATGGTGAAATATTGTCCTTAGTTTCATTGCCGGATTTTGATTTAAATGAAAGAAAAGAGATAAGTGATATAAACTTTATCAATAGAGTATCAAAGGGTGTTTACGAGTTTGGTTCAATTTTTAAAACATTTACTTTAGCAGCAGCATTAAATGATGGAATTATTGAGACAAAAACCGAATTTGTTGATTTACCAAAATCATTAACATGTGCAGGTTTTCCAATAAGAGAATATGATGATGAAATACCATCAAATTTAACAGCTGAACAGATTTTAGTAAGATCTGGAAATATAGGCTCTGTAAAAATTGGACAAAAAGTTGGAGAAGAAAGATTTAAGCTATTTCTGTCAACCATTGGAGTTCTTGATGAGATTAAATTTGATACTCAAGAGGTTGGAAAACCAATTAAATTTAGATGGGGCAAATGTTCCTTAGCAACAGCATCTTTTGGACATGGCATTACGACAACTCTTCTTCAAATTGCTAAAGCATATTCAATTATTGTAAATGGAGGATATAATATTAATCCAACATTATTAAAGGTAAGTGAGGAATTAAAGAAAGAAAGAATTATAAATGAAAATGTTTCAAAAAAAATTCTTCCAATTTTAAGAAAAGTTGTAACATCCAAAGATGGGACAGCTTCATTAGCTAATGTAAATGGTTATGAAATTGGAGGCAAAACTGGAACTGCTCAAAAAAGTATATCAGGTAGTTATTCAAAAAAAAAGATAAATACCTTTGTGTCAGTATTTCCAACATCTAAACCAAAATATGTTTTAGCCGTGATGTTAGATGAACCTATAGGAAGTAAAGACTATATTTATCATTATAGGGATGGATCAAATATTAAATACAAAGGTACACCATACAATACTGCGGGTTGGACTGCTGTAGAAGTTTCAGGACAAATTATAGAAAAAATTGGGCCTATTTTAGCCACAAAATACAGTGATGTTAATTAAACATGTACTTAGAGGATTATATTTCTAACATAAAAAAAAAGTATAGAAAAGTTTCACTCTCCGGAATTGCTTTTGATAGTTCAAAGGTAAAAAAAAATTATATTTTTTTTGCAATAAAAGGAAATAGATTTGACGGAAATAATTTCATAGAAAAAGCTATAAAAAAAGGTGCCAGCGTAATTATCTCAGAAAAAAAATTACCAAAAAAAAATAAAGATGTAATTTTTATACATACTTCCAATATAAGAAAGCTTTTATCTGTAGTTTCTTATAAATTTTTAAATTCAAAACCAAAAAAACTCATTGCAGTTACAGGTACAAATGGCAAATCTTCAATTGCAGATTTTTATTATCAAATGTTAAACTTAAATTCTAAGAAAGTAGCATCAATTGGTACAATTGGATTGAAATACAAAGATAAAAAAAAATCTTTGGTGAATACAACAATTGATCCTATTCAATTAAGTTCAATTTTGAATTTTCTAGAAAAGAAGAAAATTGATCATGTAATTCTTGAAGCATCAAGCCATGGTTTAAAACAAAATAGATTGGATGGACTGTTATTCGATATTGGCATATTTACAAATTTATCCCATGATCATTTGGATTATCATAAAACAATGAAAGATTATCTTAATTCCAAATTGTATTTATTCCAAAAACTAATTAAAAAAAATGGAAGTATTATTACAGACTCAACTATTCCTGAATATAAAAAAATAAGAGATATTTCTCTAAAAAAAAAATTAAATTTAAATACAATTTTTGATAAAAAAAAAGGTATTGATTTAATTTCACATAAATTTGAAAATGAAAAGCAAATCTTAGAAATAAAATTTAATGATAAAAAATATAATTTTGAATTAAATTTAATTGGAAAAATTCAGATTAAAAATATTTTGATGGCTATTTTAGCTGCTCATAAAAGTGGTTTAAAAGTAGAGAAAATTTTAAAGATAATTCATAAAATCAAGCCTGTAGAGGGTAGATTAGAAAAAGTTGGAAATATTAAAAATAATAGCAAAGTAATTTTAGACTATGCACACACACCAGAAGCACTTGAATTAGCCCTGTTGAATTTAAAAGAACAATTTCCTGAAAGTAAAATCAATTTAGTCTTTGGTTGTGGTGGTGATAGAGACAAGAAAAAAAGATTTTTTATGGGAAAGATTGCAGAGAAATATTCAGATAAAATTTTTTTAACAGATGATAATCCTAGATATGAAAATCCAAATAAGATTAGAAAAGATATTAAAAAAGGAATTAAAAAAGTAATTATTGAAGAAAACTCAAATAGAAAACATACTATCAATAAAGCAATTCAACATTTAGAAACGGGAGATTTATTATTAGTAGCTGGAAAAGGCCATGAGAAAATTCAAGATTATGGAAATAAGAAATTATTTTTTTCGGATAGAAAAATAATTTTAGACTCAATTAAAATAAAGAATAAATATTTATCAAATAATTTAAAATTAAATATTATTCAGGAACAATCAAAAAAATCAATTTCAAATGACCTAATTCTCAAAGATATTTCTATTAACTCAAAAACAATAAAAAAAGATGATGTTTTTTTTGCAATTAAAGGAAAAAAAATAGATGGAAATGAATATGTTTCTGAGGCTTTTAAAAAAAAAGCATCTTTTGCTATAGTTAATAAACTTTCTAAAAATTTATCATTATCAAAACAAATTAAAGTTACCAATTCTCTAAATTTTCTAACTAATTGTTCTAGAATTTTTAGAAAAAATATAAAAACTAAAATAATAGCTATTACAGGAAGTTGTGGAAAAACAACCTTAAAAGAAATGCTTGGCTCAACATTAAAGAAAATTTCAAAAACTTCCTATTCTCATAAATCATTTAATAATAAATATGGAGTACCCTTAAGTTTATTCAATCTAAAACAAAGTGATGATTTTGGAGTTTTGGAGGCTGGGATGGATAAGAAAGGTGAAATAGATTTATTAACGCAAATAATTAAGCCAGATATTGGCATCATAACAAATATTAGCTACGCACATTCTAAAAATTTTGAAAATATTAATGGTATAGCATCTGCTAAGGCAGAGATAATAGGAAACATAAGATCAAATGGAATAATTATTTTAAATGGAGATGATAAGTTTTTTAATTTTCATAAAAAAATAGCTTTAAAAAGAAAATTGAAGGTTTTGTCCTTTGGCATTAATAACAAATTTTTGTCTACCAAATTGGTTAAGATAGAAAAATTGAATAAAAAATTTAAATTTGTTATCAAATTAGAAAATTGTCTTTATACTTTTTACTCGAAAAATAATAATAAGAACAACATATATAATATCTTAGCAACATTAACTCTGTTAAATATTTTTAAAAATTTAAATAAGATTAATAAAAATATATTTTTTAATTTTAAATTACCTGAAGGAAGAGGTGATCTTTCAAAAATTAAATTAAATAAAAAACATATTATATTGGTAGATGAAAGTTATAATTCGAACCCATTATCATTAAAAATTGCTATACAGAATTTTGATAAAATTAAAAATGTGAATTCAAAAAAATATATTATTCTTGGCGATATGCTTGAATTAGGCAAACATTCAATAAAACAACACAAATTAATTGCTAAAATTTTAAATAGGTCGAATATTCATAAAGTTTATGTTTATGGCAAATATATAAAAGAAACATTTAAAAGCTTAAAAATAAATAAAAAAGCAAAAATTTTAACTAAGAAGTTACAAATTATTGATTTGATTAAAGAAGATTTAAATAATAATGATTATTTAATGATAAAAGGATCAAATGCTACTGGACTACATAAAATAACCAAAATTTTAAAACAAAGTAATTAATATGATCTATGAATTTTTATTAAAATATGTTGACACATTTACTTTTTTAAATGTTTTTAAATATATAACATCTAGAACAGGTTTAGCTGTATTTACTTCTTTGATAATTGTTCTTTTAATTGGTGGACCATTTATAAATTTTTTTTCAAGCAGAAAGATTTTAAATCCTATTAGAGATGATGGACCATCTGATCATATAATTAAAAAAATAGGCACACCTACCATGGGTGGTGTAATCATTTTAATTGGTGTTCTTATCTCTGTTTTAATGTGGGGAGATTTAAAAAATATTTATATTATATTTTGTTTATATATTGTTTTATCATTTGGTTTACTGGGAGCTTTTGATGATTTTAAAAAAATTAAAAATGGAAATTCATCTGGTATTTCTTCAAGATTAAAATTAACTGTACAAATTATTTTAGCTGTATTGGGAATGTTTTTTTTAACTTGGTTCGTAGAATATGAGGAATTAAGAAATCTATATTTTCCATTTTTTAAAAATTTAATGATAAATCTTGGTTGGTTTTTTATTCCATTTTCAGTTTTTGTTATAGTCGGATCCTCTAATGCAGTTAATTTAACTGATGGATTAGATGGCCTTGCAACTGTTCCAGTGATTTTAGTTGCAGGCTGTTTCGCCTTTATAAGTTACGTAACAGGAAATATTGTTTTTTCTGATTATCTTCAAATAACTTATATTGAAGATACAGGCGAGATTGCAATTTTCTGTGGAGCTATTATTGGAGCATGTCTTGGTTTTTTGTGGTTTAATGCACCTCCTGCAAAAATATTCATGGGTGATACTGGATCTTTGTCTTTAGGTGGATCATTAGGAGCCGTGGGTATTATAACAAAACATGAAATCGTTTTAGCAATTACTGGAGGATTATTCGTGTTGGAGGCTTTTTCAGTAATGGTTCAGGTGATATCTTATAAATTAACTGGAAAAAGAATATTTAAAATGGCACCTATACACCATCATTTTGAAAAAAAAGGATGGCCAGAATCGACTGTTGTTATTAGATTTTGGATTATATCAATCATTTTAGCGATGATTGGTTTGGCCACTTTAAAATTAAGATAATGGATAAAAACTCAAATATTTTTTTTAATAAAAAAATATTAGTTTATGGTTTGGGAAAAAGTGGTTTATCAGCTTATAATTTTTTAAAAAAAAATAATGATGTTTTTTTGTATGATGATTTTCAAAAAAAAAAGGGTTTAAAAAATTTTAAATTTATCTTAAAAAAAAAATTTGATTACATAATTATTAGTCCAGGTATTAACATTTATAGATGTAAATTATCCAAATTTTTAAAAAAAAATAAAAAAAAAATTTATACTGATTTAGATGTTTTTTATTCAAATTATAAAAATGATTGTATTACCATAACTGGTACGAACGGGAAATCTACCACTTGTCAACTTTTATATGAAATTTTCTTAAAACAAAAGTACGATGTAAGAATAGTTGGAAATATTGGAAATCCTATTTTATCAACAAAAAAAATTAATCCTAAAACAATTTTTGTTGTTGAAGCTTCCTCATATCAACTTGAATATAGTCAGATCTTTAAATCGAGATATGCAGCTATACTAAATATTACTCCAGATCATATCGAAAGACACAAAACATTAAGAAAATATATTGAAGCAAAATTTAAATTGTTAAAGAATCAATCAAAAAATTCTTTGAGTTTTATAAAAAAAAATGACCCCCTAATTCAAAAAGGATTAAAAGGAAAAAAGTTAAAATGTAAAATAATTAAGGTTGATACAAATAAAGTTAATAAAATTTTCAATAAATTTAATAATGAATATTTTGCGACTGAAGCAAATAAAGAAAATTTATGTTTTGTTTTATCAATTTCTGAAAAATTTCAATTGAAAAAAAGTTCATTAATAAAATCAATTAAATCTTTTAAGGGATTAAAATATCGTCAGCAAATTATTTACAAAAAAACTTTTATGAAAATTATTAATGATTCAAAATCTACAAGTTTTTCCTCATCAATAGGAATTTTAAAAAATAATCCTAATATATATTGGTTATTAGGCGGAATGTATAAAAAAGGTGATAAATTTGACTTACCAAAAAAATATTTTCCAAAAATCAAAGCTTTCATTTTTGGTAAGAATAAGAATTATTTTAATAGTCAATTGAAGGGAAAAGTTTATTTAGAAAATTTTGATAATCTAAAAGATGCTTTTAAAAAAATTTTAAAGCTCGTAAAAAAAGAAAAATTTGTAAAAAAAACAATCCTTTTTAGTCCATCAGCTGCATCATTCGATAATTTTAAAAATTTTGAAGATAGAGGATTTTATTTTAATAAACTTGTTAAAAGATATTTTAATGTTAAGTAAATTTTCAATACATCATCTATATTATCAATGGTGGAAAAATATCGATAAATTTATATTTTCAATAATAATTTTATTATTTTTAATTGGTTTATTTTTTTCATTAGTTTCTACTTCCTTAATTGTCTCAGACAAACTAGATACTAATGATTATTCATTTTTTTTTAAACATTTAATCTTTACAATTTTAGGAATAGGATTTATTTTTATTTTTTCCTCAATAAATGAAAAAAAATTAATCAAAATTTCTGTAATTATTTTTGTTATTTCAATAATTTTTCTATCTCTAGTACCTATAATTGGTATTGAAGTAAAAGGATCTAAAAGATGGATCGATTTATATTTTTTTCCTAGATTTCAACCAATAGAATTAGTCAAACCATTTTTAATAATTTTTATCAGCATTATCCTTGGCAGTGAGAGGTATTCTAATATTTATTTTAAATACTCCGTATCCTTCTTAATAACAATAGCAATTGTTTTATTATTAACTTTACAACCTGATATTGGACAGACCTTATTAGTTTTATTTGTATGGTCTATTTTAATTTTTATTTCAGGTATAAATATTTCTCTTATAATAATTTTTTTTTCTATATTTATCTTATCTTTTTCTTATATGATAATTTTTGTTCCAAAATTTAGTTATATCAAAAATAGATTAATATCTTTTTTTGACTCAGATGCAGGAACTTATAATGCTCAATCTGATAAAGCTATAGATTCGATTGTTAGTGGAGGTTTCTTTGGAAAGGGTATTGGTGAGGGTACTTTGAAAAATAGAGTACCTGAAGCTCACACAGATTATATAATATCTGTTATATCTGAGGAATTCGGTATTATTGCCATAATTTTAATTTTATTCTTATTTTTAGTATTAATTTATTCAGTTTTTAAAAAAGTAAATTTTGAAAGCGATGAGAGAACAAAACTAATATTAGTAGGCTGTATAAGTTTAATATTAATGCAAGTTATGATTCATATAGGGGTTAATATAAGATTATTTCCAACAACTGGCATGACACTTCCTTTCATAAGTTATGGAGGTTCTTCAATAATTAGTGTTTCAATTATATCCGGAATAATTTTGAATTTGACA
The DNA here is from genome assembly GCA_902632515.1 of uncultured Pelagibacteraceae bacterium. The sequence continues at coordinate 47,227 of CACPDA010000002.1, read as the reverse complement.
AAAAGAAAAATAAAGTAGATGAAAAAAAATATTTTGATTTCAACAGGTGGCTCAGGTGGTCATGTGATACCTGCTACTATTCTTTATGATCATCTTTCTAAAATAAATGAAGTAATCATCTCTACTGATAAACGAGGTTTTAGATATTTGAATAAAGAAGTTTATAAAGTTAAAATTATTGATACACCAAGATTAAATAATATTTTTTTCTTACCTTTAAATTTTATAATAATTTTATTTCAAGTTGTTAAATCTTTTTTTTTATTAAAAAAAAAAAAAATTAACCTTCTTTTTTCAACTGGAGGATACATGTCATTACCATTAATTATAGCTAGTAGATTTTTAGGTATAAAAATTTATCTTTTAGAACCAAATTTAGTTTTGGGAAGAGTAAATAAATTATTTCTAAATTCTTGTGAAAAAATTTTTTGTTACGCAGATCAATTAAAAAATTTTCCAAATAAATTTAAAAATAAGATAGTAAAAATTGCTCCACTTATAAGAAAAGAGTTTTATCAAATTAAAAAAAATTTAAATCCAAATAAAAAATTTAAAATCCTAATTGTTGGAGGTAGTCAAGGTGCAGAAATATTTGATAATGAATTAAAAAATTCTATTTTGAATCTTTCAAAAAAATTTTCACTGAAAATTATACAACAGACAAAAAAAAGGAATATTTCAAATTTAGAAAATTTTTATTCTAAAAATGGTGTTGAAAATCTAATTTTTGATTTTGATAATCATTTTGTCAGTTATATTTTTCAATCTGATATTTGTATAACTAGAGCTGGAGCAACGACATTAGCAGAATTATCTTTTTTGAATGTACCATTTGTGGCTGTTCCGTTACCCTCATCCAAGGATAATCATCAATTAGAAAATGCAAATTTTTATTTTAAAAAAAAGTGTTGTTGGATAGTTGAGCAAAATCTCTTTGAAATTAAAATAGAAGAAGTTTTAGAAGATATTATTCAAAATAGAACAGACTTTTTGCAGAAAAAAGAAAATTTAAAAAAATTAAATTACCAAAATACTTGGATTAATGTTAATCAAAAAATATTAGAAAATATAAATGAAAATTGAATTAGCAAAAACTGAAGTTATACATTTTATTGGTATTGGTGGAATAGGTATGAGCGGTTTGTCTTTGATTATGAAAGGCAAAGGTTTTAAAGTTCAAGGAAGCGATGTTTCTTTTAATAGAAATATAGAAAGATTAAAAAAAGAGAAAATTAAAATATTTATAGGTCATAAAAAACAACATCTAAAAAATGCAACGATTGTTGTAATCTCTTCAGCTATTAAAAGAAATAATCCAGAATTTATTGAAGCAAAAAAAAAAAATTTACCAATAATTAAAAGAGGAAAGATGTTAGCTCATATCGTCTCTTTAATGAAAAATATTGTAATAGTTGGTTCCCATGGTAAAACTACAACAACTTCTTTAGTTGCATCAATCTTTCAAAAGACAAAAATAGATCCAACTATTATTAATGGCGGGGTCATAAACTCTTTAAAAAATTCTGCGAAATTAGGAAAAAGTGATTGGTCAATATTAGAGGCAGATGAGTCTGATGGTAGTTTTATTCATATTCCACCAACTTATTCGATAATTACAAACATCGATAGAGAACATATGGATTTTTATAAATCAATGGATGATTTAAAAAATTATTTTACTGAGTTTGTTGATAAAGTTCCGTCATTTGGAAAATCATTTATTTGTATTGACGATCCTATAAATAAAAATCTTATTAAAAAAATTAAAAATAAGAACATATATACCTATGGAACGTCTTTTGAATCAAATTTTCTTATAAGAAATATTAAGCAAAAAATTGATCAGACAGAGTTTGATTTAATCATCAATGTTCCAAATAAAAAAAAAAAAATTATTAGAAAATTGAGGATACCATTACTAGGTTTACATAATGTGAGAAATTCTGTAGCTGCTGCAGCTGTCTCACTTACAGTTGGAATATCAATAAAAGATATAAAAGAAGGATTATCAAAATTTAAAGGTGTCCAAAGAAGATTTAACAAAATTTTTACTTTGAAGAATATAGATTTTTTTGACGATTATGCTCATCATCCAACTGAGATAAAAACAGTTTTAGATGGTGTAAATAAAGTTTATAAGGGTTTTGAAAAAGTTTGTGTGTTTCAACCTCATAGAATCTCGAGATTAAAAGATTTAAGAAAAGAATTTTCATTTGCTTTTAAATATGCTGATATTGTTATCTTATGTCCAATATATTCAGCTGGAGAAAAAATTAAACTTGGTTTTGATTATATTCAATTTGCAAAGGAAATAATTAGAAACTCAAGAGTAAAATTATTTTTGGTGAATGATAATTATCAACTAGCAAAATTTATTAAAAATAATATTTATGGAAAAAAAATAGTAATCGGAATGGGTGCGGGAACTATTTCTAATTGGATGAGAAAACTCCCAGAATTAATGAAATGAAAATCAATCATTTAAAAGAATTATTAAAAGAGTTTGGTTCAAATGTTAGATATGAATATGATCTAAAAAAAAAAAATTGGTTTAATATAGGTGGCAAAACTAAAGTATTTTATAAAGCAGATAATCTTCAAGAATTAATAAAATTTTTAAAAATATTAGATAATAAAGAACGAATATTTGTTCTTGGAGCTGGTTCCAATATTTTAATTTCTGATAATATATTTGATGGTGTTGTTATAAAATTAAGTAAAAACTTTAATAGCCTATCTTTACTTGGAGAAGATATTTTAATAGCAGGAAGTGCTGTATTAGATAAAAGCGTATCTGATTTTGCTACAGAAAATAATTTAAGTGGATTTGAATTTTTATCATGTATACCTGGTTCAGTTGGTGGTGGAATAAGAATGAACGCTGGTTGTTTTGGTAAAGAATTTAAAGATATATTAATTTCAATCCAAGTTGTTGATAAACTGGGAAATATAAAAACTATTAAATCACGAGATATAAAATTTGAATATAGAAAAAATAATTTATCAGAAGATCTTATTTTTTTGAGTGCCTCATTTAGAGGTAAAAAGTCTAATCGTAATGAAATATTAGAGGAAACTAATAAATTAAAAGCTGAAAAAGAAAAAAACCAACCAACAAGAATTAAAACAAGTGGAAGTACTTTCAAAAACCCAATTGATCAAACCAAAAAAAAAGTTTGGGAATTAATAAGAGAATCGGTTTCTTTGGATAAAGCCTTTGGTGATGCAGGTATTTCAGAAAAACATTGTAATTTCTTTATAAATAAAGGAAACGCAAAGTTTGAGGATATGAAAAAATTAGTGAATTATGTATCTAAAAAAGTTTTTGAAAAAACTGGAGTAAATTTAGAAAAAGAAATTAAAATATTGGAGTAATTTGAAAAAAAAAATATTAGTAATTTCAGGTGGAATATCTAAAGAAAGAATTATTAGTTTAGATACAGGTAAACAGGTAGCTAAAGAATTAAAAAAAAATGGTTATAATGTAAAAATAGTTGAGCCTGATTCTAAACTGTTAGATAAAATTAAATTATTCAAACCAAAGGTTATTTTTAATGCTTTACACGGTCAGTTTGGTGAAGATGGATATATTCAAACAATATTAGAAAGTATAAAGATCCCTTATACACATTCTGGTGTTATTTCATCAGCTTTAGCGATGGATAAAGATATTTCGAAGAAAATATTTATAAAGAATAAAATATTAACTCCAAAATACTTCAAGTATTCATTTGATAAATCAAAAGAAAATTTAATTAAATTAATAGAAAAAAAATTAAATTTTCCTGTAGTTATAAAACCCATAAATGAAGGATCTAGTGTTAATGTTTTTATTTGTAAAAAAAATGATGTTTATAAAAAAATTAATTTACTTAAAGAATATAAAAAAATAATTATTGAAGAATTTATACCAGGTAGAGAAATACAGGCAGCTATAATTGGATTAAAAAAACTTGGAGCAATCGAGCTAAAGCCAAAAAGAAAGTTTTATGATTTTCAAGCAAAATATAATCCTAAAGCTAAAACACAACATATTATACCAGTTGATATACCTAAAAAAAAATATGATGAATTAATGAGTATAGCTTTAAAGGTTCATAATATTTTGGGTTGTAATGGTGTAACTAGATCTGACTTTAAGTTTTATAGAAATAAATTTTATTTATTAGAAATTAATACTCAACCTGGAATGACAAAACTTTCCTTGGTACCTGAAATAGCAGCACATAAAGGTATTAGTTTTTTAAGTTTAATTGAATTACTATTAAATGATGCAATTGCAAATAAGTAAAAAAATTTTTATCTATATTTTTTTTTTCATTTTATTTGGAAGTCTAAATAATAAATCATTGTTAGAATTCAAATTTAATGAAATTAAAGAAATAGATATTTTAGGTTTAAGTGAAATAGAAAAAAATAAATTGCTTGAAAGTTTAAGTTTATTAGATGTGAAAAATATATTCTACCTTAAGGAGACAGAAATAAGAGAAAAAATAGATGCAAATAATATTATTGAAAATTATACAATAAAAAAAATATATCCTTTTTCTTTAGAGATAAAAATAAATCAGACAAAATTTTTAGCTAACTTTCATAATGAAAATGAAATCTTTTTTGTGGGATCAAATGGGAAATTGATAAAAACTAAAAATAAAAAAGAGGAGCTACCTACTATTTTCGGTCGATACGATAACGAATCATTTTTTCAATTATTAAATGCTATTGAAAATTCAAATTTTGATTTTGAACAGATTAAAAATTTTTATTTTTTTAAGTCTGGAAGATGGGATATAGAAACAAATTTTGGAGTATTAATAAAATTACCAGCACAAAACTTTCAAGAAAAATTAGAATTGTCTTCAAAAATATTAAATACTAACAATTTTGATGAAATCAAAATTTTAGATTTAAGACAAAAAAATCAAGTGATTACCAATGGAAAATAATTCAGAGTTTGAAACTTTTTTATTCATAAGTTCTAAAAAAATAATTTTAACAGTCAATAAAATTAAACATTTTGAATTAATTTTTAAAAACGAAATGATAATTAAAAATTTTTCTAATGAATTAGATTTTAAGATATTTGATAATTTTCTTAATCAAAATATTTTTAAGGTAGAAAAAATTTTGGGTAATTTTGTCAAAAATGTTAATGTAATAATTGACTCCAAAGAATTTTTTGTTTTTAAAATAGCTGTTAAAAAAAATAATTATGACGATATTTTAACTCCAAACGCATTAGTTTATTTATTAAATGATGCTAAAGATCAATGTGAAAAATCTATTAATGATAAAAAAATAATACATTTTCTGATTGATAATTATTTGATTGATAATAATTCTTATTCAAATTTACCTTTAGAATTAAAGTGTAAAAGTTTTTCTTTAGATTTAAGTTTCATCTGTTTACCTAAAGATATGATTGAAAAAATTGAAGAATTACTTAAACGTTATCAAATCTCCATAAATCAACTTTTAAGTGCAAATTACGTTGAAAAACATTGTTCTGAAGAAAATTTCGACTTTTTTAATATGGCTTACAAAATTATGAGTGGTTACAATAAGAATGAGATTAAAATTGTAAACAAAAACTCAATAAATAAAGGTTTTTTTGAGAAATTTTTTAATTTTTTTAATTAATTGTATTTTCCAGTAACATTAGTTGTTTTTCAATTTATTCTACGAGGCATTAAAAGTGTCCAGTGTCTTTATTAAACCAAAAAACTATTAATAAAACTGTAACATTCAGTGGTATTGGTCTTCATAGCGGAAAAATTGCCAATGTTAGTATAAAACCCTCAGAGCCTAATACGGGAATAATTTTTAAGAGAATAGATTTATTCAATAATAATTTAGTTTTTCCAAACTTTGCCAATGTTAGCGATACATCTTTAAATACGACTATTTCTAATGAATTTGGTATCAAAGTTTCTACAATAGAACATTTAATGGGAGCTCTTTTTGGTTTGGGAGTTGATAATGCATTAATTGAAATAGATAATGAAGAAGTTCCAATTTTAGATGGGTCAGCAAAAGAATTTATTGAAAAAATTATTTCTTCGGGACTAAAAGTAAGTGAGTCTCCAATAAAGATCATAAAAATAAATAAAAATGTAAAATATACTGAAGGCAATAAATCTATATCAATCGAACCATCTAAATTAAGTTTAGATATCGACTTTGAATTAAAATATAAAAATTTATTAATTGGTAATCAGAAAAATAAAATTAATCTTTATGAAGATAATTTAGATAATATATTTGAGTCGAGAACATTTTGTCTTTATGAGGATATAGAAAAAATTAAAAAAATGGGTTTAGCTAAAGGTGGTACTTTAGAAAATGCAATTGTTGTCAAAAATGATCAAATACTTAATAATACTGGTCTAAGAAATCCAAAAGAATTTGTTAATCATAAGATATTAGATTGTATAGGCGATCTTTATACAAGTGGTTATAGAATCATAGGATCTGTTGTATGTTCTCAAGGTGGCCATTATTTAACTAATAAATTATTAAGAAAGTTATTTAAAAATAAAGAAAATTTCTCAATTTTAGAAATTCAGGAAAGATACTTACCACATACTACTATTAATAGAAATTTACTAAGATCTATTGCTTAAATAATTTGATCTTTAAATTTTTGGCTAAGATTATATAAAATCTATATGTTTAATTTAAAGACATTTTTTTTAATAACCTTGATATTATTTTTTAATTCATGTTCAAAAGAAAAAATTAAGACATCTGTAATCAAAGAAAAAAGTTTAGAACTTCAAGTTCTAGAAGCTTATCAAGAAGGTTATGAAGCTCTTGAGTCGGGAGATGTAATATATGCCGCAAAGAAATTTAATGAGGCTGAAATGTTATTTCCTCAAGCAGAAACAGCTCCTAGGTCAGCTTTAATGGCGGCTTATTCTTATTATGTTCAAGATTATTATGGAGATGCAATTGCAGAATTAGAAAGATTTATAAAGATTTATCCAAAATATAAAAATTTAGATTATGTTCACTATTTGTTAGGAATATGCTTCTATGAACAAATAGTTGATGAAAAAAAAGATCTTAGATCAATTGAAAGAGCAAAAAATAAATTTCAATATGTTATTGGTAATTATCCTGACACCGAATATGCGATTGATTCTGAATTTAAGATAGACTTGATTAATGATATGTTAGCGTCAAAAGAAATGTATGTTGGTAGATATTACTTTGATAAAAAGAAGTGGATACCAGCAATTAATAGATTTAGAACTGTAATAGATAGTTATGATACGACTATTTATGCTGAAGAAGCCCTTCATAGATTAGTTGAAGTACATTATGTGATTGGATTAGTTGATGAAGCAGAAAAATATGCTCAGCTTTTGGGTTATAATTATCAATCCTCAGAGTGGTATGAAAATTCTTATAGTCTTTTCAATAAAGAGTATAAAATAAAAAAAAGAAAAAAAACTGAATTAAGTGACACGAGGACAAAAAAAATTATAAAAAAATTTAAATCTCTACTTGAATGAGATGACAAAAAAAGAAATTGAAGAACTATACAAAGAAAAAATTAATCAGCTTAAAAGGTTAAATAAAAATTATTATGAACTTAGTAATCCAATAGTTGATGACAGTGAATATGATAAACTTAAAAAAGATATACTTGATTTAGAAAAAAAATATAGTTTCTTAGATAATAGGTATTCACCATCAAAAATAGTAGGATTCAAGCCCTCTAAAAATTTTAAAAAAGTTTTACATAAAGTCCCAATGCTATCTTTGGCAAATGCATTTGATCAAGAAGATTTAATTAACTTTGAGAAAAAAATTATAAATTATCTTAATCTGACTAAAGAATTTAAAATTGAATATAGTGCCGAACCTAAAATTGATGGTATTTCAGCCTCAATAATTTATAAAAATGGAAAATTTATCAAAGGTTTATCTCGAGGTGATGGAAAAGAGGGAGAAGATATAACTGAAAACCTAAAAACAATTAATGATATACCCAATCAAATCAAATCTAAAAGCTTTCCTGAGGAAATAGATGTAAGAGGAGAAGTTTTTATCCAAAATAGTGATTTTAAGAAATTCAAAGATAAATTTGCCAATCCAAGAAATGCTGCCTCAGGATCTTTGAGACAAAAAAATCCCTCTGAAACAAAAAAAATACCATTAAAATTTATTGCTTACACTTTTGGTCATGAAAAAGGTTTGCAAATTTTATCTCAAGATGAATATTTAAAAAAATTAAAAGAATGGGGATTTAAAACTAACCCTCTCAACAAAACTATAGTTGGTGTAAATAGTTTAATGCACAATTATCGTGAAATCGAAAATACAAGAGGGGAGTTAGATTTTGATATAGATGGAATTGTTTATAAAGTAAATAATTTTCAATTTCAAAAAAGATTAGGTAACGTAGCTAATGCACCTAGATGGGCAATTGCTCACAAATTTTCTGCTAATAATGGTATTTCAATAATAGAAAATATTGAAATTCAAATTGGAAGGACAGGAGCTTTAACACCAGTTGCAAAAATAAAACCTATAAATATAGGAGGTGTTATAGTTTCGAATGCCACTTTACATAATGAAGAAGAAATAAACCGCAAAGATATTAGAATAGGAGATACTGTTTTAGTCGAAAGAGCTGGAGATGTAATACCACACGTAATTTCAGTTGATTTAAAACACAGAAGCAAAAATTCAAAAAAATTTAAATTTCCAATTAATTGTCCATCTTGTGGATCTAAAACTGTAAAAGATTTTAATTTGCTTACAAAGAAAGAGGATGCTGTTAGAAGATGCTCAAATGAGGGTTATGGTTGTGATAAGGTTGCCATTGAAAAAATAAAGCACTTCGTCTCAAAAGAAGCATTTAATATTGAAGGATTTGGAAAAAAAATTGTTGAAAATTTTTGGAATTTAAATCTTTTAAAATTACCACAAGATATATTTAAACTTGATTTTAAAAAAGTTGAAAATTTAGACGGATGGGGACGACAGTCCGCTGCTAATTTAAAATATTCGATAGATTTAAGAAAAAACATTTCTTTAGAAAAATTTATTTATGCTTTAGGAATAAGACATATAGGTTTAGAAAATGCTAAGTTAATTGCAAAAAATTTAAAAACTTTAAAAAATTTTTTATCTCTTTCAAAAAAAAAAAATTTTCATGAATTGCTCAATATTGACGGCATAGGGGAAACTCAGATTAATTCAATCAAAAATTTTTTTTTGAATATTACTAATACTAAAGTTCTAAACGAACTTGAGAAAATACTTTCAGTAAAAAATGCGATGATCAAAAAAACTGGTGGATTACTGGATAATAAAACATTTATGATAACAGGTAAACTTATAGGCATAAGTAGAGCTGAAGCAAAATCTTTAATTGAGGAAAATTCTGGCTCAATTGTAAGCAATGTTTCACAAAAACTTGATTATTTAATCATGGGTGAGAAACCTACAAAAAGAAAAATAGATATGGCTAAGGAATTAAAGATAAAAATTCTAAGTCAAAGTCAGTGGTTGAATATGTTAAAAAAAACCAGTTAACCATTTTCTCTCACTTTTTTTTAAGTATTTATATAATTTAGAGTAAACATTTATATGATACTGGAATAAATAATTTTTTTCTTTTTGGTTTAATAATTTAAAATTAATTAAATCCTTATCTATAGGAGCTAAGGTTAAGTTTTCAAAAAATAGCTTTCTATTGTTTTTTTTTACATAAACTAAATTTTCAATTCTTATTCCAAATTTTCCCTTTTTGTAATATCCAGGTTCATTACTTAATATCATTCCTTCTTGTAATTTAACTTTGTTAGATTTAGATATAGACTGTGGTCCCTCATGAACATTTAAAAAAAATCCCACACCATGTCCAGTTCCATGTTGGTAGTCTAAGCCACTTGCTTTTAAACTTTTTCTAGCTCTTATGTCGATTAATTTTCCATTATTAAAAGTTTTTAAATTTGAAGTAGCTACTGCAATATGACCTTTTAAAACTTTTGTGAAAATATTTTTAATTTGTTTTTTTTGTTTTGAAAAACACATCGTTCTTGTGACGTCTGTTGTCCCATATTTATATTGCCCACCAGAATCACATAAAAAAATATCTTTTTTTTTGATTATTTTTGAATTTTCTTTTTTTGCCCTATAATGAACTATGGCTCCATTTTTACCAGCCCCAGCAATTGTATTAAAACTAGGGTATAAATATTCTTTGTTTTCTTTTCTAAATTTCTCTAATTTTTTTTGAGCATCAACTTCTGAAATTTTTTTTTTGTTAATAACTTTAATCCAATATAAAAATTTAGTTAAAGCAGCTCCATCTAGAATATGGCTATTAATCATACCATTAATTTCATATTTATTTTTAATTGATTTTAAAAGATAAATTGGATCTTCTATGTCTAAAATTTTTAAATTTTTTTCAAGAATTTTTTTAAAATATATTGAACAAGTTTTATTATCAATTATTACTTTACCTTTTTTTAAATTAAAAAAAAAAGATTCTAAATTTTTAGTGTCTAAAATTTCATTTTTATTTACTTTTTTTTCTTTAATTAATCTTTTGACTTTAGACTTTTCAGCAATTAAAAAAAATTCTTTTTTTTTAGAAAGTAGTAAACGACAATTTGGTAAAGGACTATTTGGGTTATCGAAACCTCTTATATTAAGTAACCATGCAACATTTTCAGGAGCACTTATAAATAGGTAGTCTGATTTTTTTTTCTTCATAATTTTCAAAGTTCTATCTATTTTTTTTTGAAAACTTTCTCCAACAAATTTTTCTTCGATCGAATAAAAAGGTTTGGAAACACTTATTTTTTTAGGAATGATTTGATCAACCAAGTTTTCATCTATCAATTTAATATAACTGTTTTTAGAAAAAAATTTATATATTTGATCAGAGGTAAACATTTTAGGATCAATTCCCAATGTTAAGCCTTTAAATAAAGTACAATTAAAAATTTCTTCAAATTTTTTTATCTTAAATAATTTACCAGACTCGATTTGAGCTTGAACTGAATATCTACCATCAACAAATAAAAAATTTTGTTTTTTAAGTATCACGGCATATCCTGCTGAACCACTAAAATCAGATATTATTTTTAATCTATCTATAAGAGAATATTCTGAAAAAAATTCATCATTTTTAGGCACTACATATCCATCTAAATTTAATGAATTGAGTTTCTCTTTTAATTTTTTTAATCTCTCTTTAATCATTTAAGTTTTTTTTGATATCTTATCCATCCTGGACTTCTTACATTATCATCATCAAATTCGATATCTTGGTTGAATTCGAAATCTTCAATTTCATCTTTATTATCGTCAAAAAATGAATTTTTTTCTAAAAATTTTTCAGGAAGTTCATCGATAAATCTTGAGGCCATGCTATCTATCCAGTCACCTTGATAAAATCTATTCATTGAAAAGGATATTATAACTTTTTTTTTGGCCCTTGTTATTCCAACATATGCAAGTCTTCTTTCTTCTTCTAAACCATTTTGACCTTTTTCTTCAATTGATTTTTGATGTGGAAAAAGACCCTCTTCCCATCCAGGTAAAAAAACAACATCAAACTCGAGTCCCTTGGCAGCATGCATGGTCATCATATTTACTTTTTCACCTTCCCAGTCTTGATCTATTGAAGTCGCTAAAGAAACATGTTCTAAAAAACTTTCTAAATTATCAAATTCTTTCATCGCGCTTAAAAGCTCTTTAATATTTTCAAGTCTGTTTTCATTTTCCAAATCTTTTTTATTTTTAAGCATCTCAGAATAACCAGATTCATCTAAAATAGTTTGAAGTAATTTTATATGACTAACATTTTTTTTTATATCGTTACGCCATTTATTAATTAAATCCAAAAAAATATTTAAACCTATTTTCGCTTTTGGTTTTATCAAATTACTCTCAATCATTTTTTTTGATGAAACTTCCAGACATAAAGAGTGTTTTTTTGAATATTCATGAATTGATTTAAGCGTGCTATCACCTATTGATCTTTTCGGATTATTTACAATTCTTTCAAAAGCAAGATCATCTTTTTCTTGATTTACCAAACGAAGATAAGCTACACAATCCTTTATTTCAGCTCTTTCATAAAATTTAATTCCACCTAAAATTCTATAAGGTAATCCAATTTTTAAAAAACGTTCTTCAAATTCTCTTGTTTGAAAAATTGCTCTTACTAAAATTGCAATATTATTTAATGAATATTTTTTTTTTAAATTTTCTATTTCATCAGAAATTCCAATAGACTCATCTTTACCATTTCTAAAACAATTAAGTATGACTAAATCTCCATCTTCCATTGTTGTTTCAAGTGTTTTACCAAGTCTATTTTGATTATGTGAAATTAAGTTAGATGCAACTGATAGAATATTTTGTGTTGATCTGTAGTTTTTTTCCAATCTTACAATTTTTGTTTCATGATAAATTTGATCAAATTCCAAAAAATTTTTAATTTCAGCACCCCTCCAGCTATAAATTGACTGATCATCATCACCTACGCAACAAACATTTTTATTTGTTCCAACTAATAAATTTAACCATTTGCTTTGAACAAAATTTGTATCTTGATATTCATCAACTAAAATATATTTAAAATTCTTTATATAAATTTCTCTTATATCTGAATTTTTTTCTAAAATTTTTACTGAATGCAATATTAAATCTCCAAAATCACAAGAATTCAAATCTGTAAGTTTTTGTTGATAAATCTTATAAATTGGTAGAATTGTTTTTTCATATATATCTTTTTTATTTATGATTACTTCATTTGGGTATTGCCCTCTATTTTTCCATCTATCTATAATTGCTAGAATATATTTTGGTGCTAATTTTTTAACATCTATATTTTCAGCTTTACAAATGTTTTTTACCAATCTTATCTGGTCATCTGTATCTATTATTGTAAAATTAGAATTTAAATTTACTGCAGAAGCGTGCTTACGTAAAATTTTTGCGCAAATTGAGTGAAATGTTCCAAGCCATGAAAGGCCTACAGCTGATGAACCTAGTATTTTGCTTACTCTAATTTGCATTTCTTTTGCTGCCTTATTAGTAAATGTCACAGCTAAAATTTGATTAGGATATGCTTTTTTTTCTTTTATTATGTGAGCGATTCTCGTTGTTAATACTTTAGTTTTACCAGATCCAGCTCCAGCAACAATAAGTAATGGACCATTTAGCTGTAATACAGCCTCCTTTTGTTCTTTATTTAGATTTTTTAAATAATCAGAGTTTACCATTTAAAATATTCAATTATAAGATGTTTCAAATATTATGAATAGACCTAATTTATTTTTTAAACAATTTAAAAAAAAGATTTTATCCACAAATAGTTTAATTGAAGGTTATTTCAATAAATTTAAATCAATCAAATCATCTTTAAAAAAAGGTGATTTTATAAAGAATAATAAAGTATTTTTTAGTTTAGCTGCAGTGGTCATATTGACTATTGGTTATTTTTTATCACCTACTTTGCATAATAAGGATATACTTCAATCTAATATAAAGAATCATATTTTAAAAAAATATAATATCGACATTAAATTTAATGAAAAATTGAAATATGGGTTAATACCAAAACCTCATTTTTATTCAACAAATGTATCAATTTTAAGAGAAAAAAAAGAAATAGGAAAAGTAAAATTTTTTAATTTTTACATAGGGCCAGGAACTTTATTTTTAATTGATAAGTTAAAAATTAAAAATTTAGTAATAAGTGAAGCAGATTTTAATATTACAAAAGATGATTTAGTTTTTTTTGAAGATCTTTTGAAAACAGAACCTAATGAAAATAAGATCTACTTAAAAAAAAGTAATATTTTTTTCAAAAGCAAAAATGATGAGATTTTATTTTTAAATAAAATTTATAAAAGTGAATTTTACTATGACTCAATTAATTTAGAAAACGTTTTTAGATCTAGTAATGAAATTTTTAATATTCCTTATAAATTGGTAATAAAAAATAATAAGTTTAATAAAGACTTGTTTATAAATTTTAATTCAAGAAAGATAAGATTGAATGTTGAAAATAATACTAAATATGAAGATGAAATAAAAAAAGGTAAACTGGATTTTTTATTTGTTAACAAAAATAAAACTTTAATTTATGAAATAAAAAAAAATTCATTAGAATTTTCAACTGAAGATAAAAAAACTTTATTAGGTTCTTTAGAATTTAAGCCATTTTATTTAAAGGCAGATTTAGATTATGAGGGAGTAAGCACTAAAGAATTTTTTAAAAAAGATTCTATTTTAGTAGATCTTATTAAATCTGAAATTTTTCATAATGAAAATTTAAATGTTAATATTAACTTAAATGTAAAAGATGTAATTAATTTTAATGAATTGAATGATTTATTGTTAAAACTTGGATTAGTACAAGGTGATATAACTCTTACAAATTCCAAAGTTATGTGGAAAGATGATTTAGAGATTTTGATAAAAGATGGTGTTTTGAGTTATGATAATGACGAGATATTTTTAATAGGAAGAATATTTGTAAAAGCAAATGATATAAATGATTTTTATAAATCATTTCAGGTAAAAAAAATAAATAGAAAGCCAATTAAAAACATTGAGTTTGACTTTGTTTATAATTTTAATCAAAATAGATTTCAGTTTGATAATATTTTGGTAAATAATAAATCAAATTTGGATATTGACAAATATATTGAAAATTATAATTCAACAGGAAAAATTTTTTCAAATAAAATTACTTTTAAAAATTTTATTAATAATTTTTTTGAAGTTTATCCAGGATAAGTCATTTTTTTTGGATCAACAATTCGATCATATTCTTTTTCATTAATAAGACCTGTTTTAATAGCTTCGGATTTTAAAGTTGTTTTATTTTTTAAAGCTGCTTTTGCAATTTTCGCTGCATTATCATAACCAATTTTTGGTGCTAGGGCTGTTACTAGCATTAAAGAATTATCTAAATAATTTTTTATTTTATCTTTATCGGCTTTCAATCCTCTGACACAGTACAATCCAAAATTTCTAGAACTATCTGCCAACAAATCTATTGATTGTAAAATATTATGTGCAATTAAAGGTTTAAATACATTTAACTCAAAGTGACCATGAGATCCAGCCATCGTTATGCCATTATGATTACCAATAACTTTCACGCAAACCATTGTTACTGCCTCTGATTGTGTTGGATTGATTTTTCCAGGCATAATCGAAGAGCCGGGCTCATTAGCAGGTAAAATTAATTCACCATATCCAGCTCTAGGACCAGAACCTAAAAATCTAATATCATTTGCAATCTTCATTAAACACACTGCAGTAGTGTTTAATGTTCCTGAAAAATTTACAATTTCATCATGAGCAGCTAGTGCAGCAAATTTATTTTTAGTTGGTTTAAAGGGAATTTTTGTGATTTTTTTTATTTCATTAATAATCTTTTTATCAAAACCCTTTTTACTATTAATACCAGTTCCTACTGCAGTGCCGCCCTGGGCTAATGAATATATTTCATTTAATGCATTTTTGATTCTTAATATGCAGTCCTCTAATTGTGATTGGTATCCAGAAAATTCCTGTCCTAAAGATAGTGGGGTTGCATCTTGTAAATGTGTTCTTCCAACTTTTATAACATTCTTAAATTTTGAAATTTTTTTTTTTAGTTCCTTATTTAATAATTCAAGTGCAGGCAAAAGTTTGATTTTAGTTTCAATTGCAATTGCTATATGCATTGCAGTTGGAAAAACATCATTGGTAGACTGAGATTTGTTTACATGATCATTAGGATGAACTGGTTTTTTAGAACCTTTTTTTCCACCTAAAATTTCAATTGCTCTATTTGCTATAACTTCATTAACATTCATATTGGTTTGAGTCCCAGATCCTGTTTGCCAAACTTTTAATGGGAAATGTTCATTTAATTTTCCAGATATCACTTCATTTGATGCTTTTATGATGGCCTTTGATATGTTCGGTAAAATTTGCTTCTCTCTTTGATGTACTATAGCCGCAGCTTTTTTTATAATAGCAATTGATTTAATAAGAATCGGTCTTACTAAAAATTCACCTATATCGAAATATTTTTTAGACCTTTGAGTTGATGCACCCCAATATTTATCATCTGGAACACTGATTTTTCCAATGCTATCAAATTCTTTTCTTAATTTCATGAATATTTTTTTTAAAGTATATACAATAGATATATATTAATTTTATTTAAACTTATAGGAGCAAAATGACAAATTTCGATAAAGTAGGAACTTTCATGAAAACTTTTGGCCAAGAAGTCAAAACAAAACCTTCTTTTAGTACAGATAAGATTAATAAACTTAGGCTTGATCTAATTAAAGAGGAGCTTACTGAACTTACAGAAGCAATTAATAACAATGATTTATTAGAGGTTGCTGACGCGTTGACTGATATTCTTTACGTTACTTATGGAGCAGGACATGCATTTGGTATTAATTTGGATAAGTGTTTTGCAGAGGTTCAAAATTCAAATATGAGTAAATTAGATGAGAATGGCAAACCAATTTATAATGAGCATGGCAAAGTAATGAAAGGCCCAAACTACTTTAAACCTGATTTATCAAAATTTGTAAGTTAAATTTCTAATTTAAAATCTATGGCTGGGGCGCTGTGAGTAATACTACCAACAGAAATTCTATTTACTCCAGTTGCGGCAACTGATTTAACAGTTCTAAGATTGATATTTCCTGAAGCTTCAGTTTCATAATATTTTTTTACAAGCTTTACACCTGTTTTTAAATCTTTAATACTCATATTATCAAATAAAATTGTATTGAATTTGAGTCCAATTATTTCTTTCAATTGTTTTAAACTGTCAACTTCAACAGTAATTTTTTTTCTTCTCTTATTTTTTATGGCTAATGAAACTAATCTTTTTAAACCAGAATTGGCAATATGATTATCTTTAATCAAAAATTCATCACTTAAATTAAATCTGTGGTTGGTACCACCACCTAATCTTACTGCGTATTTTTGAATAACTCTATAATTAGGAATAGTTTTTCTAGTGCAGCAAATTTTACAATTTTTCCCGGCTAATTTTACAAATTGATTTGTTTTAGTGGCTATACCCGATATGTGAGATAAAAAATTTAAAGCTACTCTTTCAGCAATTAATATCGAACTAGCTTTGCCTTTAATGATTGCGATAACAGAATTTTTTTTGATTAAAGAACCATCTTTTTTTTTTATCACGAATTTTATTTTCTTATCAACTTGTTTAAAAGTATGTTTTGAAAATAGCAAACCTGCAATCATCGCATTTTGATTAGATATTAATTTTGCAGTGATGATCTCATTTTTATCTAATAGCTCAGTTGTTATATCCCCATCAGGATATAGATCTTCAGCTAAAGCCAGTTTGACTCTATCTTTAATAAAATTTTCACTTAATTTAATTTTAGACACGAAGTGTTATCTACCAATAGCAACCATTTTTTCTACTGATAATCTTGCTTTATTGATTGTTTCTTGGTCCATGATTATTTCGCCAGTTTCATTTTGAAGACAATTTAAAATTTTGGGTAATGTAATTTTTTTCATATGTGGGCAAAGATTACATGGTCTAATAAATTCTACCTTAGGATTCTCAACTTGAATATTATCACTCATTGAACATTCTGTAACCATCATTACTTTTTTGGGTTGATTATCTTTTACATAATTTATCATTCCAGATGTTGATCCTGCAAAATCGCTCGCTTTAATTACTTCTGGTGGGCATTCTGGATGTGCAATAATTTTTATTCCTGGATTATTTTTTCTAATATTATTTATTTCGTTCTCATTAAATTGATCATGAACAATACAAATTCCTTTCCATGAGATTATTTCAACATCAGTCTGAGATGCAACATATTTAGCTAGATAATCATCAGGCAGAAAGATTACTTTTTTAACTCCTAATGATTTAACTATTTTGACAGCATTAGCTGATGTGCAACATACGTCTGTTTCTGCTTTCACATCTGCGGAAGTATTTACATAAGAGACAACAGGTACTCCTGGATATTTTTCTTTCAATAATCTTACATCTTTACCTGTAATAGAAGATGATAATGAACAACCTGCACTCATATCTGGCAATAGCACTTTTTTATTTGGGCTCATTAATTTGGCAGTTTCAGCCATGAAGTGAACTCCCGCCATTATAATTATATCTGCAGAAGTTTTTGCTGCTTCTACAGCTAGCGCTAAAGAGTCGGCTGAAAAGTCTGCGATACCGTGATATATCTCTGGTGTTTGATAGTTATGAGCAAGAATAACAGCATTCTTTTCTTTCTTAAGTTTATTTATTTTGTGAATGTAAGGAGCATGCACTGACCATTCAATTTCAGGCATAACTTTAGAAATTTTTTTGTATATTGGATCTGTAGCTTGTTTTACTTCTTGATTAAATTCCATATTAAAATTTATCAATTTGAAACCTACTTGTCATTGATTTAATGTGGGTCATATTTGTTTGCGGTCATGCTGAAATTGGTAGACAGGCACGGTTGAGGGCCGTGTGGACCTAGTCCATGAGAGTTCGAGTCTCTCTGACCGCACCAAAAAACTAACTAAATATGAACTATTTATATATAATGAATTTAGGGTTAGAGAAGTAAGAAACTAAAAATTTGATAATAACCCCAATAAACTTTAATTTAAATAAGTAGTTAAAAACTAATCTCATTTTTTTTCGTCTTTTATAAAATTTTATATTTACATCTGTTAGATATCGAGGTGTCAACCAGTCCACTTTTTTAAATTTTGAATTAAATAATTTCTTGAAATAAAAAACGCTTTTTAAATTTAGAAGTTTTTCATAATATTTACTTCCACCTTGTTCTTTTCTGAAAATATCTAACCAAAAATTTAAGATAAATTTCGGAAACCAATGAATAAACATTGTATTAATATGATTTTCAACTGGCTTTAGTCTTTGTCCAAAGGTCAAATATGCTGATCCGTTATTATCTAGTAACCTTGCGCACTCATCTGTATAGCCTTCAAGGTTATGACAATGTTCTAAAACGTATTCACTTAGAATAAGATCAAAAGATCTATCTTTATAAATTGTTAAATTTTCACCATTTTCTGAGAATTGTTTGCAAGAGCTAAAAATATTATCTTCATTTAAAATTTTGTTAAATAGAAAATTATTCTTATCAATTTGATTACTTTTTTCTTTTCCATAATTATCTACTACATCACAACCTTTAATATTTTTGTAACCTAACGAATATAGATAAAATGTTAATCTTCCACCACCACATCCGTAATCTAATATTCTAATTGTTTTATCAGGATAATTTGAGGTAATAATATCTAATGTTTGATAATTTTTTGAATTAAATGGTTTTTCATTTAAAATTTTCTTTTCAAATAAAATTTTGTATTTTTCATATTCTTTTTCATCCTTAAAATTCTCAATTATCTTTTTAAAGAGTTGGTCCAGATTTAGATTATCCATAAAAGTATATATTAATTTAGCCAGAAGGGTTTTATAATTTCTAGCTCAGCATTATCTGAATATAATCTATCGTTATTATCTAAGTCAATCTCTAAAAATTTGATAATAGCAAAAGAATATTTGTCATCAATGAGAATCTTGCCAATTTCTTTTTTACCATAATAAATTTTTTCATTTTGGATCAATTTTCCTTTAATCAATCTTAATGGTAACAATCTTTTTGAAAGTTTACCTTTTAGTTTAATTCTCGCAGTATTTTCTTGACCAACATAACAACCTTTTTTAAAATCTATTCCATTAAGTTCCTCATAATTACACTCAATTCCAAATAACTTATTTTGTAATTGATTAAAATTTTTTGGAACAATTCCGAGTTTATAACATTGATCGTAATATTTTCTTATATCATCATTTTTTAGATCTAATTTTTTTAATGATAAATATAGTTTTTCTAAATTTATGATTAGCCTTGCTCCTAAATTTTTATTTCTTGGGTCCAAAACTATTGGATCCTCTCGATATTTAAAAGTAAAACCTAATATGTCTTGTGAACCATCCATAGATAAAAATTTTTCATAACTAAAACTTGCGACAACAAATTCATTACTTAAATTTAGTATTTCTACTTTTGATCTAATTTTATAAGTATTTAGCTGTTTTAAAAGACTTTCAGCTTGAGACTTTTCACAATCTATAAAGTAACCTTGTTTATGTTTAATTATTATAAATTCATATAGAAATTTTCCTTGAGGTGTTAGCAATGAAGCGAAGCAACTAGAATTATCTGTTACCTTGTTGATGTCGTTACTAATTAAATTTTGTAAGAAATCTCTAACATTTTCACCATTTAAATAAAGTATGGCTCTATCCTCTAATATATAGACACTATTATTCATATTTGATTGATAATTAATTTTAATATAATAACTTTTTTCATAAATGTTAGATCTAATAATTAAAAATGGTCAATGTTACATTGACGAAAAGTTAGAAAATAAAGATATTGCTATTAAAGACGGTAAAATATTAAAAATTGGCAAGATATCGGAAGATACTAAAGAAGTTTATGATGCAAAAAATCAAACTGTATTGCCAGGATGTATAGATACTCAAACTCATTTTAGAGAGCCAGGCTCGACAGATACAGAAGATCTTTATTCTGGAGGTAGAGCAGCGGTCGCAGGAGGTATCACTGCTGTGTTTGAAATGCCTAACACTAATCCACCAACTTCAAATTTAAATGAATTTCAAAGAAAGCTAGATCTTGCAAAAAATAGAATGTATTGCAATTATGCTTTTTATTTTGGTGCAACAGCAGATAATACAGATCAATTAGCTAAATTAAAAGATTTAGAAGGATGTTGTGGTATTAAATTATTTGCTGGTTCTTCAACTGGTAATCTTTTAGTAGCAGATGAAAAGGATATCGACAAGGTATTTCAAAATAGCTCAAAAGTTGTTGCAGTTCATTCAGAGGATGAAGAAGTTTTAAATAAGAATAAAAAATTAATTAAAGATGGAGATGTACACTCACATCCCATTTGGAGAAGTGAAGAGTGTGCTATGTCCTCAACAAGAAGAATTGTAAGACTAGCAGAAAAGCACAATAAAAAAGCTCATGTGTTACATATTACGACAAAACAAGAGGTAGATTTTTTATCACAACACAAAGGTAATATTACATTTGAAATTACACCACAACATTTAACAATCTATGCGCCTGATTGTTATGACAAACTTGGAACTTATGCACAAATGAACCCTCCTATAAGAGATAAATCTCATTATGACAGATTGTGGTATGCGGTGAAAAATAATTTGAATGATACAATCGGATCAGATCACGCACCACATTTAAAAGTCAATAAAGAAAAAAAATATCCTAATTCACCATCAGGTATGCCAGGAGTTCAAACATTAATGCCAGTAATGTTACATCATGTTAATGATGGAAAATTATCACTCAAACAACTAATAAATCTTGTGTGTGAAAATCCAATAAAAATTTTTGGAATTCAAAATAAAGGATTTATCAAAGAAGGTTATGATGCTGATTTTACAATAGTAGACATGAATAAAAAAATTTTAATTAAAAATGAAAATATTGAAAGCAAATGTGGATGGTCACCTTTTAATGGAGTTGAGTTTAAAGGAACACCTGTGGCAACTATAATTGCAGGTAAAACAAAAATGAAAGATGGGAAAATTTTAGGCAACCCAGAAGGTACCCCTTTAAAATTTAGTTAATTTTTCCTGCAAAACTATTCACAAGAATTACCCCTATAACAATTAAAAATAATCCTGCAATTGCTTGCCAAGCTAAAGTCTGTTTAAAGAAGAAATAACCAAGAATAGCTATTGTAAAAACTCCTAATCCACTCCATGTTGCATACACAATTGCAATTGGAAGTTTATCCATGACAAATGTCATCAAATAAAAAGAAACAAGATAGAAAATTGTCAGACAAATTGTTGGAGTAATTTTTGTAAAATTTTGTGATACTGGCAATAACATTGTTCCAGCTACCTCGCAAAATATAGCGATAAGTAAAAAAGCATATGTTTTAAGCATTTTTTAGTATCTTATTATGAATTAAGTCTTGTTTTATTTCTTCAAGAATAGCAGGATCATCAATAGTTGGAGGCATTTTATATTCAACATTGTCGGCTATTTTTCTTATCGTTCCTCTAAGAATTTTCCCCGATCTTGTTTTTGGAAGTCTTTTAATAACTATTGCAACTTTAAAAGCAGCAACTGGTCCAATTTTATCTCGTACCATTTGAATACATTCCCTGGAAATTGTATCATTATCTTTATCAACACCAGCTTTTAAAACTATTAAACCAATTGGTAATTGTCCTTTTAATTTATCTGCTATTCCCAATACCGCACACTCTGCAACTGATTGATGCTCCGATAACACCTCTTCGATCGCACCTGTAGATAGTCTATGACCAGCAACATTGATAATGTCATCAGTTCTAGACATAATCCAGATATATCCATCCTCATCAATGTGTCCGGCATCGTAAGTTTGGTAATAACCCTCATAATTAGACATATAGTTTTCTTTATATCTTTGATCTGCATTCCAAAGAGTTGGAAAAGTCCCAGGAGGCAAAGGTAGTTTTACAACTATATCTCCCATTTCATTTGGCTTTGCTAAAGTTTGATCGGACTTAATAATTTTTACATCATAACCAGGTACTGCTTTACAAGCTGAGCCATACTTTGTTTTCATCATTTCAATACCAGTACAATTGGAACTTATCGCCCAACTTGTTTCTGTTTGCCACCAGTGATCAATTACTGGAACTTTTAATAAATTCTCTGCCCATTTAATTGTATCTGGATCAGCTCGTTCTCCTGCGAGAAATAGACTTTCAAACTTACTCAAATCATATTTTGAAAAAAACTTTCCTTCAGGGTCTTCTTTTTTAATAGCTCTAAAAGCTGTTGGCGCAGTAAATAAAGATTTAACTTTATAATCAGAAATAATTTTCCAGAAAGCCCCAGCATCTGGTGTCCCCACAGGCTTACCTTCGAACAGTATAGTGGTACATCCTTTAAATAATGGAGCGTAAACTATGTAAGAGTGACCAACTATCCAACCAATATCACTCGCCGACCACCAAATATCATCTTCATCGATGTTATAAATATTTTTCATTGTCCATTTTAAAGCAACGATATGACCCCCAATATCTCTTACAATACCTTTTGGAGTTCCTGTAGTACCTGATGTATAAAGTATGTAAGCAAATTCATTAGAATTCATTTCAACACAATCAGTATCTTTAGCATTGACATGAGCCTCATCCCAACTTACCTCTATTGGTGCATTTAGTTTAACCTCATGACCTTTTCTTTGAAACAATATCATCTTGCTTATTTTATGTTGAGCTTGTTTTATTGCTTCATCTACAAGCGGTTTGTATTCAACGGTTCTTCCTGGTTCAAAACCACACGAAGCAGTAACTAAAAGCTTCGCCTTACTATCATCAATCCTACTTGCAAGCTCGTTTGAAGCAAATCCACCAAATACTACTGAATGTATTGCCCCAATTCTTGCACATCCTAACATAGCAACAACAGCTTCTGGGATCATCGGCATGTAAATTATAACTCTGTCACCTTTATTCACACCTTGGTCTTTAAGCACGCCTGCAAATTTTGACACTTTTGATTTTAAATCGTCATAAGTAAACTTACTTTTGTTTCCTGTGATGGGACTATCATAGATCAAAGCTGTTTTATTCCCTTTTCCTTGGTCAATATGAACGTCTAATGCGTTGTAACACGTATTTGTAACTCCATCTTCATACCATTTGTAGAAGGGTGGATTAGATTTATTTAAAATTTTAGTTGGTTTTTTAAACCAAAAGATATCTTCAGATGCGTCTTTCCAAAATTTCTCAGGATTTTTTATTGATTTTTGGTAAATTTCATTAAACTTGTCTGACATAGAATTTTTCGATTCGATAGCCCTTTTTGTTAGATTTTTAAATTATAAATTGTATTTAATTTTAAAAAGTAAGTAAAATCAATGTAAATTAATGATAATTAAGTCTTCAATAATCTCAATATATTTGGTATTTAACGCACAACTTTGGCTTAGGGAAGCCTAAGCTTAGTTTATATAAACTAAATAAATAAAAACTAACTAAAGAGGGAGTTTTTTTATGAAAAAACTTAAATTGTTTGCTCTTACTGTTGCAGCATTAATTGGTGTGACTGGCGTAGCAAACGCAGCTTCTGCTACTATGTTAGCTCAAGATGACTTCGTTGGAATATCTTTTTGGATAATTTCAATGGGTATGTTGGCTGCTACAGCGTTCTTCTTCATGGAGAGAAACACTGTTGCTCCTGGCTGGAAAACGTCAGTAACTGTTGCAGGGCTAGTAACTGGTATTGCATTCATCCACTACATGTACATGAGAGAAGTATGGGTGATGACTGGCGACTCACCAACAGTATATAGATATATTGACTGGTTAATTACTGTGCCATTACAGATGATAGAGTTTTACTTAATTCTAGTAGCTGTAAGAAAAGCAAACTCTGGAATTTTCTGGAGATTGTTAATAGGTTCATTAGTAATGTTAATCGGTGGATATTTAGGAGAAGCAGGATACATCAACGCTACACTTGGTTTCGTAATCGGTATGGCTGGTTGGGTATACATTCTTTATGAAATATTCTCAGGTGAAGCTGGTAAGGCTGCTGCTAAGAGCGGAAATAAAGCTCTAGTAACTGCGTTCAGTGCAATGAGAATGATTGTAACTGTAGGTTGGGCTATTTACCCATTAGGTTATGTATTTGGTTACCTAACAGGTGGAGTAGATGCTAACTCATTAAACGTAGTTTACAACTTAGCTGACTTTATAAACAAAATTGCATTCGGTCTAGTAATCTGGGCTGCTGCAGTAAGTTCAGCTGGCGCAAGAAGCAGATAATTACTGTTTAAATTAAATTTATAGGGCGAGTATGTTTTTACATACTTGCCCTATTTTTTTACGTGCTTATATATAATTGATGGCAAAAATAACTTACATCACTCATGATAATCAAAATCATACTATTGAAGTTCAGAATGGCCTAACAGTAATGGAAGGTGCTATTCAAAATGATATTCCAGGAATTGATGCAGATTGTGGTGGAGGTATGGCATGTGCGACATGTCACGTATATGTAAATGATGAATGGTTTGATAAACTTCCAATTAAAGAAGATGGTGAAGAAGATATGTTAGACATGGCTTTTGAACCAAAAAAAAATAGCAGGCTAAGTTGTCAAATAGTAGTTTCAGATGAGTTAGATGGGCTTACAGTAAATATTCCATCTAAACAAGGATAAATATGAATAAAACAGACGCGTTGATTATTGGAGCTGGTCCAACAGGTTTATTTACAGCACACCAATTAAAATTAATTGGTCTTGATTGTGAGATAGTTGACAATTTAGACAAAATTGGTGGACAATGTATTGAACTTTATCCAGATAAACCGATTTATGATATTCCAGCTGTACCAGAGTGTACTGGAGAAGAGTTAACTAATAACTTAATTAATCAAATAAAACCTTTCGATATCAAGTTTCATTTAAGTGAAAGAGTGGATGAGGTAAAAAAAGAGGAAGATAATTGGATTGTTAAAACGAATAACGGCACAACATTTCAAACTCCTAATGTAATAATAGCTGGTGGTGTTGGATCATTTGAACCAAGAAAATTTCCTGTTAAAGAGTGTGAAAAATTTGAAAATCAATCAGTATTTTATTCAATAAAAGACAAAAAAATGTTTGAAGGTAAAACTGTTACTATCTTTGGTGGTGGTGATAGTGCTTTAGATTGGGCAGTTGAATTATCTAAAAATTCAAAAGTAAATCTTATTCATAGAAGAGATGACTTTAGAGGAGCCCAAGCTACAGTAGATAAAGTAAAACAGTTAGCAAAAGAGGGTAAAATAAACCTTTTTACTAAGTTTCAAATGACTTCAATCAAGGGAGAAAATAAATTAGAAAGTATAGATATTAAAAGTGATGATAAGGAAGTAAAAACACTCCAAACTGATTATGCGCTTGGTTTTTTTGGATTAATCATGCAGCTTGGTCCCATTGCTAATTGGGGTCTTAATATTGATAAAAAAACAATAGAAGTAGATACAGAGAAATTTGAAACTAATCAAAAAGGTATTTATGCTGTTGGGGATATTTGCACTTACCCTGGAAAATTAAAATTAATTTTATCTGGATTTCATGAAGGCGCTTTAGCAGCAAGGGCATGTTTTAAATTAGCGAGACCAAATGAAAAATATAGATTTGAATTTACAACATCATCAAAAAGTATCAAAGATCGCCTTGGTGTAAAAAGTGATTGAACTTTTTTCTGCAAATACTCCTAATGGTAAAAAAATTAGTATTATGTTGGAAGAAATTGGTTATGATTATAAAGTAACCAAAGTTGATATAAATGATGGAGAACAATTTTTAGAAAATTTTAAAAAGATAAGTCCTTTTAGTAAAATACCTGTAATAATTGATCATAAAAATAATAAAACTGTTTTTGAGTCAGGTGCAATTTTAATTTTCTTAGCGGAACAAAGTGGCAAATTTTATAATGAAAAAGATAGAACAGAAATTAATCAATGGCTTATGGCACAAATGGGTTATGTTGGGCCAATGCTAGGACAGCATCATCAATTTCATCATTATAATCCTGGTAAAAGTAAATTTGGAGAAGAAAGATACTTTAAAATTTCAAAAAGAATTTACCAAGAACTTGATGAGGCATTATCAAAATCAAAATTTTTATCTGGTAATGATTATACTATTGCAGATATTGGAACTTTCCCTTGGATAGCTCGTCATGAGTGGCATGATATTGGGTTAAAAAAATATAAAAATTTAACCAGATGGTACCTAGAAATATCTGAGAGAGATGCTGTGAAAAAAGGTTTTTCTTTTATGAATAAAGATGAGCTTCCACCTAAGCCGTAATTAATTCATTGAATTAAGCAATCTAAACAAGGACGCAAAAATACCATATCCAGAAAGCTCTATAGCAATAACAATAATGATAATAATAATTAAGTTTTTATTCATCTAGTAAATACAAATATTAATAAAAGTATCCAAAAAAAAGCATAATAGAAATAAATATATTTTTTTGTAAAGTTGTAGGTAATAGGGTTATGCACTTTTCTGGTTTTTTTTCTTTTTTTAGTCATCAGCGTGAACTTTCTCATCTTTCTCATGTTTTTCTTGAGCAGCAATTGTATATTTAGCGACAGGTCTAGCCATTAATCTTTTTAATCCAATCGGTTCAGCAGTGTCCAAACAATAACCATAAGTATCTTCTCTAATTCTTGCCAAGGCTTTATCTATCTCAGAGATCAATTTAATTTGTCTATTTATAGCTTTCATTTCAACATTTTTATCAGTATAAGAATTCGCCTGGTCAACAATATCAGCAGAAATACTATTATCATCCATACTACCATTATAAAGAGCCTCATTATTTGATTTGATTAATTCTTTTTTCCATTCTTGAAGTTTCATCCTAAAAAAAACTTTATGTTTTTCACACATATATTTTTCAGTATCTTTTGGAATGTAAGTTTTAGATATTTTTATCGGACCTTTAACAATCTCTTTTGTTTTACTTAAAGTTTTAGTCTTTGGTTTGCTTACAGTTTTAGCTTTTGTTTTTGAAACTTTTTTTTTTACTTTAGAAGTCTTAGGCATATTCAATTTTAAATTCGAGGCAGTATATTCAGCAAATTATTGGTGTCAAGCAAGCTAAATTATTGTAAATATTAAATAATAATGAATATTTATAATAAAAATATTA
This sequence comes from uncultured Pelagibacteraceae bacterium, assembly GCA_902632515.1. The sequence goes on along the minus strand of CACPDA010000002.1, from coordinate 19,405 downwards.
ATAATATTTTTTATATTTTTCTTACATCACATTTAATAATATGGACAATTGTACCAACGTTAACAAATAATAATTTACCATTAGATACTATAGAAGCTTTAGCATGGGGAAGTGGTCTTGATTGGGGATTTAATAAACACCCTCCTGCAAGTGCTTTTTTTGTAGAAATTTTTTACCAAATTTTTGGTTCCCAAGATTGGGTATATTATCTTTTAAGCCAAATTTTTATAGTAGTGGCATTTTATTTTGTATTTAAATTTGCAAATGAAATTTTAAATAACAGCCTATTAAGTTTAATTTCAGTTTTATTATTAGAGTCGATTTATTTTTACAACTACACAACTCCAGAATTCAACGTAAATGTTTGCCAATTACCCTTTTGGTCATTGGTTGTTTATTATTCATGGAAAATTTTTAAAGTAAAAGAAATTAAGTTTTTGGATTGTTTTTTCATTGGCTTTTTTGGAGCTGTAGGTTTTTTGTCTAAATATTTATTTTCTTATCTTTTATTATCAATAGTAATTTTGTTTATTTATCTAATTTATATAAAAAAATTTAAAAAGTTTGATTTTAAGTATTTAATTATTATTGAGATATTTGCGGTTTTATTAGTTCCACACATTATTTGGTTATACGAAAATAATTTTATAACTTTCACGTATGGTTTAGCCAGAACTGGTTTGGAAAGCTCAATTATTACATCTCACATAAAGTTTCCACTCATTTTCTTATCTAAACAAGTAGGATTATTAATACCTTTTTTATTTTTAAGTTGGTTATTAATAAATAAAAATAGAATCAGAATTAATTTTAATGATAAAAAATTTATTTTTTTAATTTTTGTCAATTTTTTACCTTTAGCATTAATTTTTTCAACTTCATTTATTACTGGCTCAAAAATAAGAACAATGTGGTTAACACCTTTTTATTTATTTTTTGGTGTTTTAATTATTTATATTCTAAAATCACAAATAAATGTAAAAAAACTTAAAAACTTTTTTTTAAGTTTCTTATTTCTTTTTTTCTTATCACCAGCTCTTTACTCGTATGTTTCAATCTCACAAACAGATAAAAGAACTGATTATCCAGGAGATCAAATTGCAAAAAAAGTCCAATTAATTTGGGATCAAGATTTTAGTGAACCTATCCAGTTTGTGATCGGGGACGAATGGAAAGCTGGAAATTTATCTTATCATCTTAAATCTAGACCAAGATGGGAGGGATTTGTTAATGATAAGATATTTGATATCGCAAAAGAATATCTTTGTATTGATGATATTTGTGTAGGAACATATAAATAGGTTAATGGATAACATTATTAAGATTACAGATTTTATCAATAAATCCCCAAAGACGGAATTGCATCTTCATATCGAGGGAAGCTTGGAGCCAGAGTTAATGTTTAAACTCTCAAAAAGAAATAAAATTAATATTCCATTCAAAAATGTTGATGAAATTAGATCTGCTTATAATTTTACCAATTTAGATAGTTTTTTAAAAATTTATTATGAAGGATCTAATGTATTAATTTCCGAAGAAGATTTTTTTGACTTAACTTGGGAGTATATTTTGAAGTGTAAGCAAGATAACATAGTTCATACAGAAATATTTTTTGATCCCCAATCACATTTACCAAGAGGAGTTAGTTTTGAAACGATTATAAATGGTATTCATAAAGCTTTAAAAAAAGCTGAGAAAGATTTTAGAATTTCTTCAAAAATTATAATGTGTTTTTTAAGACATTTGGATGAAGAGTCTTGCTTCGAGGTATTAAAACAAGCATGTAATCATAAAGATAAAATTATTGGTGTAGGATTAGACTCTTCTGAAAAAGGAAATCCTCCAACAAAATTTCAAAAATTATTTGAACAAGCCATTAAGGAAGATTTTTTAACAGTTGCTCATGCAGGAGAAGAGGGTCCACCTGAATATATCTGGGATAGTTTAAATTTGCTTAAAGTAAAAAGAATTGATCATGGGGTTCAGTGTTTAAAAGATGAGAGATTAGTAGAAAAACTTGTTAAAGACCAAATACCTTTGACCGTATGTCCATTATCAAATGTAAAGCTTTGTGTATTTGATAAACTAGAAAATCATAATCTAAAGAAAATGTTAGATATGGGCTTAAGAATAGTGATTAATTCTGATGACCCAGCTTATTTTGGAGGATATTTGAACAAGAATCTAATTGAAACATCAAAATCATTAAATCTTAATCTTGAGGATGTCAAAAAATTAATTGAGAATTCTTTTAAATCTTCATTTTTAGATGAGGAAAATAAAAAAAATTGGTTAAATAAAATTTATTAATGAAATTTAAGATTTTGATTCCTGTTTATAATGATTGGCAATCTGTTTTTGAATTATTACATAATATAGACAACAATCTGTCAGGTATGGGTCATGAAATTTCAGTTATTATTGTAAATGACGCATCAAATCACGATCGAAAAGAAGAAGATGAGACTTTTGAAAATATTAATTCAATAAAAATTTTGAATATGAGAATAAACCAAGGTCATGCACGATGTATAGCTACTGGATTAAAGTATATATATGAAAAAGAGGATTTTGATTATGTTATTCCGATGGATGGTGACGGCGAAGATAGACCTGAAGAAATTAAAGAGTTTATAAATCACATTCAAAATTCAAATGGTAAACCTATAGTTGGAAGAAGAGTAAAAAGATCTGAAGGTTTATTTTTTAAATTATGTTATGAATTTCATAAGATATTAACTTTAACATTTACAGGAAAATCAATTAAATTCGGAAACTATACGTGTCTTCCAAAAAAAACTGTTGAAAAATTGATTAGTGAAAGAGCTACTTGGAACAGTTTTTCAGGTTCTTTATCTAAAATTGAAAAAGATTTATACGAAATACCATCTATTAGAGGAGATAGATATTTTGGACCTTCTAAAATGAGTTTTGCAAATTTGTTAAAGCATTCAATTTCAATTATAAGTGTTTTTAAAAAAACAGTATTAATTCGTTCAGCTTTATTTATTATTATTTATATACTTTTAATTAAAGACAATGCATCTATATTAACTTCAATTCCTCTCGTTCTATTACTAGTTATGATTTATTCGATTTCGAGTTTAGCATTAAGAGAAAATATGGACGAATTTGATAAAGCTTTATCCAGTATAAATAATATAGATAATGTAAAATAATGAAAAAATTTTTCATAATTTTTTCAATTTTAGCAATTTCATCTAATGCTAATGCAGATTTTAAAAAAGTAAAAAAAAAAGCAAAAGTCCAAAAGCCAGAAACAATCTTTCCAATTAAAAAAGATAAAAAAAAATGTATTACCGATTTATACATTAGTCCAGAACAACACTATGTTAGACCAGTTTTAAAAGTTGAAGCACCATCAGGTTACGGTTTAGACGATAGGTTTAACTATGCCTTAGGAAAATTTGAGGATTTTAGTTTTCCATGTAGTGGTGGGAATGTAGAGGCTTGTAAAAATGTTAAAAAAGTTATTTTGGAATGGGCAAAAGTTAATGCAGCACACAGGACAGGACCTTCCGATGGTGAAGGACGTCATTGGAATGATACCTTGACGGTTAATCTTTACATTGCTTCTCCAATGATGGCTGCTTACTCATTTGCAAAACAAGCTATTAGTATTCCTGATAAAGAGGACAGAATGATTAAGGATTGGTTTAAAAGAATAGTTAAGAGGAATAAGCATTTAATGTATGAATATTCAAATTATAAAGCAGGCTCAGGTGCCACTGGTATACCCAAAAGAGCTCATAATCACGCTTTATCTTCCGCAATCAGTCATATGCAATTAGGAATTTTGTTAAATGATAACAAGCTTTTTAGGACTGCATTTAAAAATTTTGAAGCAGCTATTAAATACCAAAGAAAAGATGGAAGTATGCCAATTGAAACGAGAAGAGGTGGAAGAGCAATGTTTTACCAAGCAAGAGCAATGAATGCATTAACGGTTATTGCTATCATAGCAGAAAATCAAGGCTACAATATTTGGGATTATGACTATAGAGGAAAAAACTATCATAATATTGTAAAGTTTTTTATAGATTTCACAGAAAACAATGAAATTGTATTTAAATATGCAAAAAGTATGAAACATCCTGGACCAGCAAAAAACTATAAAAAACAAGATCTTAATAGTAGATCAAGCAGCAACTGGGGATGGTTATATGCTTACGTTTCTAGATTTCCCGATCATGAAAACGTACAAAGGCTTAAACAATGGTCTCTAAATAAAAGTAGTCTTAATAGTTATCAATGGGATATAGTTCATCATTATTTAAATATTGGGAAAAGACCCTTTGGTTCAGCTTCATGGACTGTTGTTGAGCCTAATTGTCATTTTACTAAGTAATTCTAATTGTTGGTAAACAATAAAAATCAGCTGTATCTATTTTAGAAGAATATTGCCTTCTCATATTCCATTTTTTATGAACACCAGCACTTGCAAGACTTAATGTAGATCTTCCGTATCTGTAATTGGTACTATCAATTGATTGCATTAAGTTTTTTATCTTTTCATCTTTTTCAGATGAAAATAAATTTTTTCTTCCGTCATCGTTACGCAATCCTGTAAGCATTACTCCTGCTTTTTGATAACGATAACCATTTTTAAAAATATTTTCTAAAATTGAAACTGCAGTTTTAACTGTTTCAATGCTATTATTTGTTGCAATCGGAAAATCAACTGTCTTTGCATTTGAATAATATCCAAAATCTCTTTGAAAAGGACTGGTTCTAACAAAAACAGTAATTGCTTTTGCAACTAAAGATTCTGATCTAATTTTCTCTGATGCATTCAAACAATAGTTTGCAACTGCTTCTTTTAATTCTTGAAAACTTTCAATTCTTTTTCCAAATGATCTGGAAACTACACAACTTTTTCTTTTTGTTTGTGTAGTTTCAAGATTGATACAAGGAATTCCTCTAAGTTCCATTGCAGTTCTTGAACTTAAAACATTAGAACATTTTTTAATCCAGGTATTTGATTTATTCTTAAGCTGCTTTGCGTTATAGATTCCATTTTTTTTATAAAATTTTGTAAGTTGTCTACCAACACCCCATACATCATTGATTTCAACTTTTTCTAAAATTGGATCTAAGTTTTCTACACCAATTAAACTAACAACACCTGATTGTTTTTTCTTTGCAATATGATTTGCAACTTTACTCAATGTTTTGGTTTTAGCGATACCAATACTAGTTGGGATACCAGTCCACTGTAGGACTGTTTTTCTAATTTCTTTTCCAACTTTTTCAACTTCTGAGTCTGGAAAATCAGATAAATCTATAAATGCTTCATCAATTGAATATACTTCTATTTTTTCATTAAATCTTTTAAGAGTTCTCATTACTCTTCTTGATAGGTCTCCATATAAAGAATAATTTGATGAAAAAACTTCAACTTTATTTTTAACAATAATATTTTTTGCTTTAAAATAAGGTTCTCCCATTCTAATTCCCAAAGCTTTTGCTTCATTAGACCTTGAGATGATACAACCATCGTTATTAGATAAAACCACAACAGGTTTTTTCCTGATTCTTGGATTAAATAATCTTTCACAAGAAACGTAAAAAGAATTACAATCAACTAAGGCTAATTTTTTAGTACGTTGAATGGATGACATAAGTTACAACTCCCCAAATAAAAATATCTTCTTCTTCGTTAATTAAAATTCTATTAGAAAAATCTTTAGACCCGGATGTTAGAAATTTTTTATCTCTTTCTTGAACTAAAGTTTTAACAACAAGTTCATCATGAACATTTGCAATAACTGTTGAAAAATTTTTTGGTTTTAAACTTTTATCGACAACTAATAAGTCTCCATCATTAATTCCAACATCAACCATGGATTTACCTTGAACTCTGATAATGAAAGTTGCTGGAACATTTTTAATTAAATGCATATTTAAATCGATATCTTCTTCGATATAATCAGTGGCAGGTGAGGGAAAACCAGCACCAGCTTTGTGTAGATAATAAGGGACAGTTAGTTTCATGTTCTTGTTTTGTTCTAATTTATAGCGTATTTATACAATACACGCAAGAGGTTGTATTTTGAGTCCGTAATTGAATCAAAAGTGAATCAAAACGTGAACATTAAAACTACATTTTGTATGCTTGTGGATAACTTCAACCAGAGATAGTTTAAATAATTCAAAATGAAAAAAATTTTATTAATTCTAATCTCGGTAATAGCATTAAACTCTCAAAGTATGGCTTATGAAGAAGCAAATTATGAGGTGGTAAAAGAAAATAAAAATTATGAAATTAGAAAATATTCTGATCGCTTAGTTATTGAAACAAATTCAACACAAGGAAATGGTTTTAGAAAATTATTCAACTATATTTCTGGAAATAATGAACAAAAAGAAGAAATAAAGATGACAGTTCCAGTAACTCAAGAAATTAAAAATGGGAATATGACAATGCAATTTTATTTGCCATCAAAATTTAATGAAGATAACGCACCAAAACCTTCAAATTCAGAAATACAAATTTTAACAATAGAGGGTGGATATTATGCTGTAATTAAATATTCAGGTAGATCTTCTGATCAAAACTTTTTAAAGAATAAAGAGATCTTAGATAAAGAACTTAAACAAGATAACATAACAATTTTAAGCCCTCCAATTAGAGCTTCGTATAATTCACCATTTACTTTGCCTATATTAAAAAGAAATGAAGTAATGTACAGAGTGGACTTATAAAAATGAGTAATTAAGAATTAAATGAAAGGGAAAAAATGAAACTAAATTGTCATTGTGGAGCTGTTGAGGCTGAAATAAAAGCTTCAATTAATGAATTAGCGAAAATAGTAAGATGTAATTGTTCTATTTGTAAAAGAAAAAATGCAACAATGGGTATGGTCAAAAATGAAGATTTTAAAATTATTAAGGGAGAAGATAAATTAAAACTTTACCAATATCATACAAAGATTGCTAACCATTATTTTTGCACTGAATGTGGAATTTATACACATCACAATCCAAGGAGTGCACCTGCGATGACAGGATTTAATTTAGGCTGTATTGATGAAGTCAATGTAGATGATTTAAAAGATATAGCTTTTTTTGATGGTAAAAATCATCCAATGGATCAAAAAAAATAGATTTTAATGAAATTAACTGTTGAGTGCTTTAATAAAGTTAAAAAAGATTGTTTAAAATTTATTAAATCTCAAGAAACAAAAGCTGATAAATTTAAAAACAAAGAAAGAATGATTAAGTCATTCTTAATTCCACTGTGTTTTTGGATTAGCAAAAAGGCTGATACGAAAAGACCTTATTTTGTAGGTTTAGCAGGAGGCCAGGGAACTGGTAAAACAACCATAAGTTCTCTAATTAAGATTATTTTAATTAAGTACTTTAAATTAAAAGTTTTTAGGATTTCTATTGATGATTTTTATAAGACACGAAAAGAGAGAATTAGCTTATCAAAAAAAGTTCATCCTATGCTTTTAACAAGAGGAGTTCCTGGAACACATGATATCAATATGATGTTAAATTTTTTTAAAAAAGTAAAAAATAAAAAGTTTAAAAGACTTAGACTTCCATCTTTTAATAAAGCTGTTGATGATAGGTTTAGTAAAAAAAAATGGTATGATTTAAAAAATAAACCGGATGTAATTATTTTTGAAGGTTGGTGTGTTGGTGCTAAGTCAGAAAAAAATAACACATTAAAGAGAACACTTAATCCTATGGAAAAAGCAAAGGACCAAAAGCTGATTTGGAGAAAATATGTAAACCAACAATTGAAAACAAAGTACAAAAACTTATATTCACAATTAAATTGTTTAATTTTTTTAAAAGCTAAAAATTTTAGTTTGCTTCAAAAATGGAGATTAAAGCAAGAGAGAAAACTTTGGATAAATAGCAAAAGAAAATTAAATTTAAAAATTATGAGCAAAGGTGACGTAATAAATTTTATGCAGACTTATCAAAGAATAACTCAAAATATGTTTAGAAATATGCCCAAATATGCCTCAATAATAATTAATTTAAATAGTAACCATCAAATTAAATCTACAGTATATAAAAAGAAATGAAAAAATTTTTTATAATTATTTTAAGTACTTTATTTTTATTTTCTAATGCTTATGCAGAAACATTTACAAAAGCACTTAAAAAGGCTTATAAAAATAATTCAGAGTTAAATGCTGAAAGAGAAAATATAAGTATTTCAGAACAAGAGCTTAAAATTTCAAGAGGTTCCTATTTACCAACAATAACTCTAGAAGGTACTCAAAGTAAAGAGGAAACTTCTAAACTTACAAATAGAGACGGCTCTAATGCTACAATTACAGATGTAGACCCTAAAACAAAAACTATTTTAATATCTCAAACCATTTTTGATTTTGGAAGAGGTGCTGATTACTCTAAAAGTAAAATAGGAATAAATTTAGCCAAAGCAAAACTTTTAAAAAAAGAACAAGATATTTTATATAAAACAATTTCAGCATATACTGGTTTAATTTCAGCAAATGAAAAATTGGAAATTAACAGAGATAATGTTGAACTTTTAAATAGACAAGTCGAAACAGATAGGATTAGACTTGAACGAGGACAAATTACTCTATCAGACGTATCTCAATCAGAGTCATCTTTAGCAGGAGCTGAAGCAAATTTTATTCAAGCACAAAATGATCTTTTAACAAGTAAATTAAATTATGAAAATATTGTAGGACCAATATTTGATGTTCAGTCATTAGATAAGAATTCTATAATTAATTATCAGATACCAGAAAGCTTAATCACTGCCATAAATTTATCTAAAAAAAATAATCCAAATTTAATAATTGCTGAAATGGAGTATGAACAGTCTAAAAAAGATACTTCAATTGCTAGATCAGAATTAGCACCAACTGCTAAATTATCTCTAGAAAAATCTTATACTGATGATTTAAATTCTTCTTATGATGAAAGAGAAAAAGAGACTTTAAAAGCTACTGTAACTTGGCCTTTTTTTTCTGGAGGAAAGAATCTTGCCTCATTAAATAAAAATAAAAATATTGAGAGTAGATATCGTTTAATTTTGGAAAATGAAATTAAGCAAAATCAAACAAATGTTGCAAGTGCTTGGTCAAATTATCAATCAAATAAAAGTCTTCTTAATTCTGTACAGCTTCAAGTAAGAGCAGCAGAAATTGCAAACGAAGGAATTACTGCAGAATACAATAGTGGTTCTTCTGGAAGAACAACATTAGAAGTTATTCAATCAAATTCTCTTTTGTTGAATGCCCAAATTTCATTGGCTGATTCTGAGAGAAACTATATTCTTTCCCAATTTAATTTGCTTAAATCGATAGGTTTACTTAACAGCGACTATCTAAAATTAAGATAAAGACTAGATTTTTTGCTAAAAATAAATAAATCTTGCTAATGAGAACAAAATGTGTACATTTATTTTATGATTCGAGTGACAAAAATATTAAAAAAAGAGGTAAAAAATGACTAAAAATAACCTAAAAGTAGTTAAATCTACTAAAGATCAAGAATTGGAAAGCAAAGAGAAAAATAAAGCGTTAGAAGCTGCAATTAGCCAGATAACTGACAACTTTGGAAAAGGTTCAGTTATGAAGTTAGGTGAAAAAAGAGCTATGGATATCGAGTCGATATCTACAGGTTCTTTGAGTTTGGACTTGGCTTTAGGCATAGGCGGTCTTCCAAAAGGAAGAATTATTGAAGTTTATGGACCAGAGTCTTCTGGAAAAACAACACTAGCATTACAAGTTGTTGCTGAAGCTCAAAAGGCTGGCGGAATTTGTGCATTCGTTGATGCAGAGCATGCTTTAGATCCAGTTTATGCAAAAAAATTAGGAGTTAATACTGAAGAGCTTTTAATCTCACAACCAGATGCTGGTGAGCAAGCTTTAGAAATAGCAGATACACTAGTAAAATCAGGGTCTATTTCAGTTATCGTAATTGACTCGGTCGCTGCTTTAACTCCAAAAGCTGAAATTGAAGGTGAAATGGGAGACCATCATGTTGGTCTTCAATCAAGATTAATGAGTCAGGCTTTAAGAAAATTAACAGGTTCAATTTCTAACACAAATACAATGATGATTTTCATAAATCAAATTAGAATGAAAATTGGAGTTATGTTTGGAAGTCCAGAAACAACATCAGGTGGAAATGCACTTAAATTTTATTCATCTGTTAGAATGGATATTAGAAGAATTGGTGCCATTAAAGATAAAGATGAAATTATTGGTAACTCTACTAGAGTAAAAGTAGTTAAGAATAAAGTTGCACCGCCATTCAAAGTTGTTGAGTTTGATTTGATGTATGGAAAAGGAATTAGCAAAATGGGTGAATTAGTAGACCTCGGAGCTAAAGCCGATATTATTGAAAAATCAGGAGCGTGGTATGCTTATAAAGGTGAGAAAATAGGACAAGGAAGAGAAAATGCTAAAGTCTATTTAGCTCAAAACCCGCAAGTTGCTGCAGAAATTGAAATGGCAATTAGAGAAAAAGCAGGTGTAATTTCAAAAAAAATTGAAGGAAATCCATTAAGTCCTGAAAAGATTGAAAAAGAGAAGAAAGTAGCTGAAAAAGAAGAAGCAAGTAAAGAGACTACTACTCCTAAAAAGAACTAAGATTTAAAGTCATCTTTAAATTATAAAAGGCGCTTATTATAAGCGCCTTTCCCCCTTTTATCGTTATCTAGACATAGAATAAAAAAGCTGTATTTTAAAAATATGGCTCAAAAAACATTAAATGAAATAAGAGAAACATTCTTAAAATATTTTGAAAAAAATGATCATAAGATAGTTGAGTCTAGTAATTTAGTTCCCAATAACGATCCAACATTGATGTTTGCCAATTCTGGGATGGTTCAATTTAAAAATGTGTTTACTGGTTTGGAGAAAAGGGATTATCAAAGAGCTACCACATCTCAGAAATGTGTTCGAGCAGGTGGAAAACATAACGACTTAGAAAATGTTGGTTATACACCACGACACCATACTTTTTTTGAAATGTTAGGGAATTTTTCTTTTGGAGATTATTTTAAAGAAAGAGGAATTGAACTTGCATGGAATTTAATCACTAAAGATTTTGGTTTAAATAAAAATAGGCTTTATGTAACTGTTTTTCATGAGGATGATGAAGCTTTTAATTTCTGGAAGAAAATAGCAGGTTTTAGCGACAATAGAATAATTAGAATTGCAACATCAGATAACTTCTGGTCAATGGGCGAAACAGGTCCCTGCGGACCTTGTTCAGAAATATTTTATGATCATGGTGATCATTTAAAAGGTGGTTTACCAGGCACCAAAGATCAGGATGGAGATCGTTTTATTGAAATTTGGAACTTAGTTTTCATGCAGTATGAGCAAGTTTCAAAAGATAAAAGAATAGATTTACCGAAACCATCTGTTGATACAGGAATGGGACTAGAGAGAATTGCAGCTCTCTTACAGGGTACTCATGATAATTATCAAACCGACCATTTTAAAAAACTGATAAGCTCAATATCTGAAGTAACAAAAGTAAAACAAGAAGATAAAAATATATCAAGTTTTAGAGTCATTGCCGATCATTTAAGAGCAAGTTCATTTCTTTTGGCCGAAGGTGTTTTGCCTTCAAATGAAGGTCGTGGATATGTTCTGAGAAGAATCATGAGAAGAGGAATGAGACATTCTCATTTGTTAGGATCTAAGGAACCAATTTTTTATAAAATTTTTGCCTCATTAAAAAAAGAAATGTCAGGAAACTACCCAGAGCTTGAAAGGTCTCAATCTCTCATTACAGAAACTTTAAGGATGGAAGAGGAAAAATTTTTAGTTTTACTTGATAGAGGTATCAAAATTTTAAATGATGAAATTTTAAAGATAGATAAAATTTTACCAGGTGATGTAGCTTTCAAATTATATGACACCTACGGTTTTCCATTAGATCTCACAGAAGATATTTTAAAAAATAAATCACTTAAAGTTGATCATAAGAAATTTGATGAATTGATGAAAAAAAGTAAAGAGCTCGCAAAAAAGAATTGGAAAGGTTCTGGAGACAGTTCCGAAGAGGCAATTTGGTTTTCAATTAAAGATAAAACTGGTCCTACAGAATTTTTAGGTTACGAGTCTAATCAGTCCGAAGGGGTTGTGTTAAATCTTATAAAAAATAATAAAGAGACAAAATCTTTGTCTACTGGCGAAGAGGGAATGATAATTACAAATCAAACCCCATTTTATGGGGAGTCAGGAGGTCAACTTGGAGATAAAGGTACAATAATTTCTGGAAATACTGTCTTTGAAGTCGAAGATACACAAAAAAAACTCGGAGATTTATTTGTTCATTATGGATCTTTAAAAAGTGGTGAAATAAAAATCAATGACGTAGTTGAGATGAAAATAGATGTGGAGAGAAGAAATAATTTAAAAGCTTACCATTCTGCTACACACTTATTACATGAGTCCTTGAGAAGAATCTTAGGCAAACACGTTATGCAAAAAGGATCATTAGTTGCTCCAGATAGGTTAAGATTTGATTTTAGTCATATGAAACCAATTACTAATGAAGAGCTAGAGAGTATTGATAAATTAGTAAATGAGTATGTTTCAAATAATTCTGAAGTAACAACAAGAATTATGACACCAAAATCAGCTATAGAAAAAGGCGCGTTAGCTTTCTTTGGAGAAAAATATGGAGAGGAAGTTCGTGTTGTGTCCATGGGTAAAGAAAAAGAGAAATATTTCTCAACAGAATTGTGTGGAGGAACTCATGTAAAAAGCACTGGAGATATTGGAAAATTTAAAACAGTAAGCCAATCATCTATTGCTGCAGGAGTAAGAAGAGTTGAAGCTTTAAGAGATGAACAGCTCGAGGATTTTATTAAGAATAAAGAGAAGTTGTCGATTTTATCATCGCAAAAAAATGAGGAGATTATCAAAGAGTTATCATCGCAAATCATAAAACTTGGAGGTAAACCTAAAGTTGATAATAAAGATTTAAAAGAAAATATCAAAAATCTCTCAAAACAACTCGAACAATTAAATGTCAGCTCAGTTCTTCAAGATAAAACAAAAAACATAATAAATGATCAAAAGATAAATAATATTAAAGTTAGATTTCAAAAAGTACAAGATTTACCTCCTAAAGATTTAAGAAAATTAGTTGATAGTGGAAAAAAAGAATTAGGCGATGGAATAGTGATTGTTTTTGCAAGTAGTGAAGATAAAGTTGGATTAGCAGTTGGTATCACTGAAAAATTTATTGATAAATACGATGCTGTAAAATTTGCAAAATTAGGCTCAGAGATTATAGGCGGCAAAGGTGGGGGTGGAAGAAAAGATTTTGCACAAGCAGGTGGACTAAATAAAGATAAAATTGATGAGGCATTTAAAAAATTAAAAGATTTAATTTAGTTTTTTTCTCAAATTATTATCAATTACATCTAAAAACTGATTTGTAGTTAAATATTTACTTGAGGGACCTATTAATATTGCAAGATCTTTTGTCATTGAACCATTTTCTACACAATCTATGCAAACTTGCTCAATCGTATTAGCAAATTTAATTAGTTCATTATTATTATCAAGCTTACCTCTATGAGCTAATCCTCTTGTCCAAGCAAATATAGAAGCTATTGGATTAGTTGAAGTTTCTTTTCCTTCTTGATGCATTCTATAGTGTCGAGTAACTGTTCCATGGGCCGCTTCAGCCTCCATTATTTTTCCATCAGGAGTCAACAATGTACTTGTCATTAAACCTAAAGATCCATAACCTTGTGCCATTGTATCTGATTGAACATCTCCATCATAATTTTTACAAGCCCAGATATATTTTCCACTCCATTTCATTGCACAGGCTACCATGTCATCAATTAGTCTGTGTTCATAAATGATGTTGTTTTCTTTAAATTTATTTTTAAACTCATTATTAAAAACTTCTTCAAAAATTTCTTTAAATCTTCCATCGTACTTTTTAAGAATTGTATTTTTAGTAGAAAGATAGACAGGCCATTTTTTAATCAAACCATAATTGAAACACGATCTCGCAAAATCCTCTATTGATTTGTCTAAATTGTACATTGAAAGAGCTACACCAGGACCGGTGAAATTAAAAACTTCATGTTTAATTTCTTTTTTACCATCTTCAGAAGTCCATTTAATTTCCATTTTACCTTTGCCAGGTACTTTGAAATCTGTTGCTCTATACTGATCTCCAAATGCATGTCTTCCAATCACGACTGGGTCTGACCATGAAGGTACTAACTTTGGAATATTAGAACAAATTATAGGCTCTCTAAAAACTGTACCACCAATAATATTTCTTATTGTTCCATTTGGTGATCTCCACATCTTTTTTAATTTAAACTCCTCAACGCGAGCTTCATCTGGAGTAATTGTTGCACATTTTATTCCAACCCCAATTTTTTTAATCGCATTTGCTGAGTCAATAGTTATTTGGTCATTAGTATTGTCTCTACTCTTCATTCCAAGATCATAATATTCAATTCCTAAATCAAGATATGGAAGAATTAATTTATTTTTGATGAATTCCCAAATTATTCTGGTCATTTCATCACCATCTAACTCTACGACAGGGTTTTTTACGTTAATTTTACTCACTTTATTATATTATCTTAATAATTGAATTTCGCGATTTTATATACATATTAATGAAAAATTATCAAATAGAAGAATATGTTTAGTAAGATATTTCCAAAGATTCACGCTGAAGGCTATAAATTTTTAGTTATAGCCGGCATAATAACAATTATATTTTACTCATTAAACTCTTTCTTGGGTTTAGTGGGATTAATTTTAACTATTTGGGTTTATTATTTTTTTAGAGATCCAGATAGAATAATCATAAGTAATGACAATTATCTTGTTAGCCCAGCAGATGGAGAGATAATTAAAGTTGAAGAAGTTAATGGCCCAAGTGAACTTGGTTTAGAAAATAAAAAATTTAAAAAGATAAGCATATTTATGAATGTTTTTGACTGCCATGTTAATAGAACACCTTGCAGCGGAAAGATTGAAGAAATTTTATATAAGCCTGGAAAATTTTTAAATGCTTCTTTGGATAAAGCGAGTGAAGATAATGAGAGAAATTACTATAAAATAAAAGACTTAAATAATAATGACATAGTAGTAGTACAAATTGCTGGTTTAGTTGCTCGAAGAATAGTGTGTGAGTCAAATAAGGATCAGGAATTAAAACAAGGTGATAGAATAGGAATGATAAGATTTGGAAGTAGAGCAGATGTATATTACGAAAATTATGAGCCGTTAGTCAAGATGGGTCAAACATCAATAGCTGGAGAAACTTTGTTAGCTAAAAAATAATGGAACCGCAAAAAAAAAATTTTAAAATTGTAACTGATAAAAAAAGTGCAAGAGTAATTTTACCAAATATGCTAACTCTTATTGGAGTTTGTATTGGTTTAACTTCGATTAGATTTGCGTTGGATGGAAGATTTGAATTAGCAATAATAGCAATCATATTTGCAGCATTGATTGATGGATTAGATGGTAGAATTGCAAGATTAATTAAAGGCACCTCAAAAGTTGGGAAAGAACTAGACTCTCTTACTGATATGATAAGTTTTGGAGTTGCCCCAGCATTTATAATGTTTTTTTGGAAACTAAATACACTTGGAAGATTTGGTTGGTTATTATGTTTAGTTTATGTAATTTGCGTTGCTTTAAGATTAGCAAGATTTAATATAAATTCTAATCAAGAACCTTCATGGAGAGATAATTTTTTTGAGGGAGTTCCGTCACCAGCAGGAGGAATCTTGGTTCTAACACCTTTAATTATAAGTTTAAGTGGATTTAATTTGTATCAATTAAATTATGATATAATTGTACCAATTTTTTTTATTGGCACATCTTTTTTACTAATTAGTAAATTCCCAACTTATTCTTTTAAAAAAATAGTTATTCCAAGAAGAACAACAATTTTTCTATTGTTTAGCATAGTATTATTTTTTGGACTTTTACTAATCTATACATTTAATGTAATTGCATTAAGCGCTGTTATTTACCTTTTATTATTACCTATAAGTTTCATTCACTTTCAAAAAATAAAGAAACAACATGAAAATGACAGAATTCAAGATGATGATGATCTTGAAGATATACTGTAATGAAAAAAAATGTAATTGTATCATTAGCTGATGCTAATTATTTTCCTTTACTTGAGGAGTTGATAGACTCCATAAAAAAATTTAAACAAAGTGAAAGTATTGCAATTTGTATTTTGGACTCTGGATTAACAAAAGAACAGATAAATATTTTAAAAAAAAATGTTGATGAAATAAAACCTGCAGAGTGGGACATTGAGGTGCCAGGATATAAAGTAAAAGGTCAAGAGTGGTTAAAAAGCCAAGTCTCTAGAGCTTTTTTGCCTAAATATTTCCCTAATTATGAAAAATACTTATGGATAGATTGTGATGCTTGGGTAAATAACTGGGATTGCATAGATTTGTATTTTAAAGCTTGTGATAATGGAAAATTAGGTATTACACAAACCATTGGCCCAGGCTATAAGATAACATCAAAGGTAAATTGGTTATTCGGAAAACTAGCTATCATTAAATCTCAAAATTTCAAACATGCAATCAAATCAAAAATTTCATACTCTAAAGCTAGAAAATTAGCATTTGCACCTCATATAAATATTGGTGTTTTTTCTTTAGAAAAAAACTCAAAAGGATGGAAAATTTGGCAAAAAAATTTAGGTCAAACCTTAAAAGCAGGAAATATTTTTGGCTCTGAAGGTTTAGCAATTAATATGTCAGTCTATATTGATGAATTAGAAACAGAGTTTTTACCTTTGAATTGTAACTGGATTACAAGCAATTTGTTACCTAAATATGACGAAGTAAATGATACATTTGTAGAGCCTTATTTACCAAATTATGAAATAGGAATTTTACATCTTGCAGCAGGTATTTGGAAAGATGGAAAAGATATGAGGGTTGATAAAAATATTAAAATTGAAATTGAAACTTTGAGTAATAAGAAAATTTTCAAAAGCCTAAGATATAATAATTAATTGAAAAAGAATAAGATTTCAAAAAACTGGATAAATAAACAAAGAAGAGATATCTATGTTCGCCAATCTAAAGTTGACGGATATAGGGCAAGATCAGCTTATAAATTAATTGAAATTAATGAAAAATTTAAAATTTTTAAGGGCGGCATGTCAGTTTTAGATATAGGAGCTGCTCCTGGAAGTTGGTCACAATACGTTTCAAAAGTTGTTAAAAATGGAAAAATAATTTCTTTAGATCTCAAAAAAATGGAAAGTATTGATAATACAATTCAAATAAAAGGTGATTTTACTGACCCAAATATTCAAAAAGAAATTAAAGTTTTATTAAGTAAAGGACTTGATGTTATTCTTTCAGATATGGCTGTAAATACAACTGGAATAAAAAATATAGACTCGATACAAACAGGAGAGTTATGTAAAGACGCCATGATTTTTTCAAAAGATGTAATCTCTTCAAATGGTGTTTTTATCTCAAAAATTTTTATGGGTGGATCATTTAATGAAATTGTCGCACTTGGAAAAAATATTTATAAGGAAGTAAAGGTTTTTAAACCTCAATCTAGTCGAAAAGACTCTAAAGAAAGTTTTATCATTTGTAAAAAACTAAGATAGACTCTTTTAAATTAAAAGGAATCGTATATAAAAGATTATGGTTCCTATAAAAGAAGCATTCACCTTTGATGATGTAACATTAGCTCCTAAATATTCGGAGATATTGCCTGCTGAAGTAGATACGAGTATTATTTTGACTAAATTTTTAAAATTAAAGATCCCATTACTTTCCTCAGCTATGGATACTGTAACTGAAAGTAAAATGGCGATTGCAATGGCTAAAGCTGGTGGTCTTGGAATAATTCATAGAAATTTAGAAATAAAAAAACAAATTAATGAAATAAAGAAAGTAAAAAAATATAAGTTATTAGTAGGTGCAGCAGTAGGTGCAGGACCAAATGAGTTTAAAAGAGCTGAAGCAGTATTAAAAGAAAATATCGACATGATAGTAGTCGACACAGCCCATGGTCATACCAAAAAAGTAGCTGAAATAATTAAATTTATAAAAAAAAGAAAGAACAAAAAAACTGCTTTATGTGCAGGAAATATTGCTACAGCTGAAGCTGCAAAATATCTGCATAAATTGGGAGTAGATATTATTAAGGTTGGAATTGGACCTGGTTCCATTTGTACTACTAGATTAGTAGCTGGCATTGGTGTTCCTCAATTAAGCGCCATTTTAAATGTAAAAGGTGGCATCAAAAATCGGAATATTAAGATAATTTCTGATGGCGGCATTAAATATTCTGGTGATTTAGCTAAAGCTTTTGCAGCAGGTGCAGATGCAGTAATGATTGGATCATTATTCTCTGGTACCGAAGAAACACCTGGTAAATTGATTAAAAAAAATGGAAAATTATTTAAAAGTTTTAGAGGAATGGGTTCTGTAGGGGCAATGAATAAAGGATCAGCTGACAGATATTTTCAATCTAAACAAAAAGATTCTGCAAAATATGTTCCTGAAGGTGTTGAGGGTTTGGCTAAATATAAGGGAAAAGTTAGCAAAGTGATATTTAAATTAGTTGGTGGTTTAAGATCATCTATGGGTTATCTTGGTTCTAAACAAATAAAATATTTAAGAAATAAACCGCAGTTTGTTAAAATTACAAAGGCTGGATTTTATGAAAGTAAAGTTCATAATGTTGATATAGTAAAAGACAATAATTAGAATATATGAAAACAATTATAAAACTAATTTTATTTTTTTATTTCGCAATTAGTATTTTTACAAGTGCTATTGGGAGTGAAAAATTTTTTGATAAGGGTTTAAAATTATTTAACGATAAAAAATATGAGGATGCAAAATTTATGTTTGAAAGAAGTATTGTTTTTAATCCAAAAGATTCAAGTTCATATTTATATTTAGCAAAAATTTATAATCAACAGGATGATCAAAAAAAAGAGGAGAAAAATTTAGACGCAACACTATTAATCGAACCTGATAACGAAGAAGCCATTTTGATGTTAATGAAAATAGGACTTGAAAAATCAAATTATTCTAAGGTTAAAGATTTATCAAAAACATTTACTAAAGTTTGTAAAAATTTATGTGAAGAAAATAATGATATTTTAGATACTCTTAAGAACATAGAACCAAAAAATGAGTCTTGATCTAGGTTTAGATAAGATTTTAATTATAGATTTTGGTTCTCAATTTACACAACTTATTGCAAGAAGAATCAGAGAACTTGGAGTTTTTTCAGAAATAACTAGTCATAAAAAAGTAAAAAGCAAAAATATAGATAGCACTGTAAAAGGAATTATTTTGTCGGGTGGCCCCCTTAATGTTTATGAAATTAAAAAATATTCATTTGATAAAAAGATAATA
>CACPDA010000001.1 GCA_902632515.1 uncultured Pelagibacteraceae bacterium | reverse complement strand
TAGAGTCTTATTTGATGAACCATTAAAATATACTGCCAAACTAAGAGATGTAAAAACAGACAATAATTTACTTTTATTAAAAACTGAAATGAACGCTGGTCATGGAGGTAAGTCTGGAAGAGATGGTGCTATTGAAGAAATTGCTTTTGATTATGCGTTTATATTAAAAATCGCTAAAAAAATTTGATTTTTAATCTTGAAAAAAAAAAAATAATTCCTAAATAAAATCTGTAAGTCGCCTTATGGGACTTACATAATAAACTTGCTTAATAAAAGGAGGATATATATGACAAGTAAGGATCTATCTATATTCAACTCATTAAGACCTTTTTCAATTGGTTTTGACGATATGTTTGATCAATTTGAAAATATGTTGGGAAATGGAGGTTTGACTATGCAATCAAATTATCCACCATACAACATTAGAAAAACAGGTAAGGATAACTACGCAATAGAAGTTGCTCTTGCTGGTTTTACGAAAGATGACGTTGAAGTTGAGTTTGAGGACAATTTGTTAACTGTAAGAACAAAACAAATTAACAAGTCTGATAACAAAAATGATGATGGTGAAGTAATTCATAGAGGTATTTCACAAAGACAATTCGCTAGATCATTTACAATTGCAGATGATGTGAAGGTAAATGGTGCAGAATTAAAAGATGGTCTTTTAACAGTAGCTTGTGAAAGAATTTTACCAGATCATAAGAAAAAAAGACTTATTGATATCAAATAAGAAACTAACCTTGCTTGTGGGGATTTCTCCCCACAAGTTTAAATTTAAATTATTTTTTTGCCATAATAGCGTTTAATACAAACGCTAATAATCCAGCTGGTATAAGTCCTGTTGTTAATAAAAGTTTTAGACTTATTCCAAAATCTGGAATATTTTTAACAAAGTCTGGTAATAAAGACATTCCAATACCAAATGATAAAGAAAGAGCTAAAATTAACATATTTCTTTGACTCATCTCTGATTTTGAAACTAACTTAATACCTGCAGACGCAATCATTCCAAACATAATAATTGCTGCTCCACCAATTACAGACTCTGGCATTGCAGCTATTATTCCTCCAAGCTTAGGGAATAATCCCATGAGAACTAATATAACTCCAGCCACTGTTCCTACATGTCTACTTACCACACCAGTAAATGCAACAAGTCCTGCATTTTGTGAGTAAGATGTATTTGGCATTGCATTAAAAAGAGCTCCAAATACAGTTCCAGCTCCGTCGGCCATTATACCACCTGAAAGTTCTTTATCTGTCGCCTCTCTTTTTGCTCCACCCATCGTTGTTGCACTTATGTCTCCAATAGTTTCAATTGTAGTTACAATTGACATAAACAACATAAGAATTATTGCGCCAGGCACAAAATCAATTCCGTATTGAAGTGGCATTGGAAGTGCAAACCAAGACGCTGATGCTATTTTACTATAATTAACCATGCCTAATGCCATGGCAACTATGTATCCAGCAATTATTCCTATTAAGATTGAGGCTGATGATGCCATTCCTTTGCCTTTAATATTAAAAAATAAAGCAACAATTAAAACAGTGAATGCTATTGTTAAATGATTTGCATTAGCAAATAATTCAGGTTTATTATTCATTAAGTATCCGCCACCACCCGCATACATAAAACCAACTTTTAATAAACTAAATCCAATCATTAAAACAACAATTCCAGTTACCAGTGGTGGAAATAAATGCCTTATCGGTTTTAATACTTTACCAATAAAAAATTGAAAAATTCCACCGATAAATGCGGCTGTTAAAACTGCTCCTAATCCAGCAGCTTTAAAAGGTAACATTATTGGAATAAATGCAAAACTTGTTCCTTGAATAATAGGTAGTCTTGAACCTATATCTCTATAACCAATAGTTTGAATTAAAGTTGCTACTCCTGCAACAAACAAAGCCATTTGTATTAGAAATATTTTTTGTTCAGGTGTCTGACCAAAAACTCCAGCAACAATAATTGGTACAGTGATGTTTCCAGCAAACATTGCTAGAACATGCTGAATTCCCAAAGGTATCGCTTTATTCATTGGAAGTTTTTGATTAGTATTTCCTGAAGATCTTTGATTTGATCTTTTTGATGCCATATATCCTCCCTGTATAATTAAACCTTAAAACAATTGAATGTGAATGTAAAACAATGTTAATTTTGTTTTAGATGGTAAAATTAATTATCAATGTTCAAATTGGGCTAATTATTTAAATACACCCGCTTGAAGTGAAACTTATAACAATTTCATTTTGATCTATTTCAAATTTTCTATCGCAAGGAATTCCATATTTTTTTGTTTTATAAAGTAGAATTTTATTACCTAGCTCATTTCTAAAATCCTCAGTTGGATTTCCTAATTCTATTTTTAATTCAGAAATATTTTTTCCAACAAATTTTCCATATTCTTGATTTTCTTTTTCAGCTACAGAGTCAGACTTTTCTTTTATTGTTTGGCAGCTTATGACAAGGAAGGAAATAAAAAAAATAAGAATTAATTTTTTAATATGCATTATTTAATAATATCATAAGATTCGTGATATCAATTAACCTCAAGGTTGTAAATATTATCAAATTAACAACAAATCCAAGTAATTGAGCACACTCCAAAAAGATTTTTTGATTCGAATCAAATACTGTACTGAAAAATGGAGGTCTAATGTTAGATAACTACTTTAACTATAAAAAACATAAGACTGATTTTAAAACAGAAGTGATGGCTGGGGTTTCGACTTTCTTGACTATGGCCTACATAATGTTTTTAAATCCAGTCATATTAGCTGATGGTGGCTTTGACTTTGGTGGTGTATTTACTGCTACTGCATGTGCGACGGCACTTGCGTGTTTTATATGCGCTTTTTATGCAAAGACATGGCCTGTTGGACTTGCACCTGGTATGGGAATAAATGCATTTATTGCATACGGTGTTTGTCTTGGAATGGAATACACTCCAGCAGAAGCTTTGGGAGCTGTGTTAGTAGCCGGTGTGGTGTTCTTAATTATTTCACTAACACCAATAAGAGCTTGGTTGATTAACTCAATTCCAAAAAGCCTTAAACTTGGTATAGGAGCAGGAATAGGAATGTTCCTTGCTATCATTGGGTTTGAAATTATGGGATTAACAGCGGATAATCCTGTAACTTTAGTTCAATTAGGGGATTTATCAAATCCTCTCCTTTTACTTGGTGCTGGTGCTTTTGTCTCTATGATCGTGATGGAGAAAAAAGGAATAAAAGGAAACATAATCATAGGTATACTTGTATTTAGTGCAATAGCTTGGTTAACTGGTGTCGGAAAATTTAATGGTGTTATGTCACCGCCGCCGCCAATGACTTATTTGTTTGAGTTTGATCTTGGTGCTGCGCTATCTGCTTCAATGGTAACTGTTGTTTTTACTTTATTCTTTATAGACTTTTTTGATACAGCTGGAACACTTACTAGTGTTGCTAATGTAGCAGGAAAAATTGGTAGAGACGGTAAAATTGAGGACATTGATAAAGCAATGCTTTCGGACAGTGTGTCTACAGTAGCAGGTGCAATGATGGGTACGTCTACTGTGACAACATATGTAGAATCAGCAGCTGGAGTAAAAGCTGGTGGTAAAACTGGAATGACTTCATTAGTAATTGGTATACTTTTCTTACTATGTTTGTTTTTTAGTCCATTAGCTACAAGCTTACCTAAAGAAATAGATGGTGCCGCTTTAATATATATTGCAACACTATTCGTTAGAAATATTACTGATATTGAATGGGATGATATTGCAGAGTCAGGACCTGCTGTACTTGCGATGTTAGCTATGCCATTTACATATTCTATTTCTCATGGAATAGCTTTAGCATTTATAGCTTATGCTGCTATCAAAATTCTTACTGGTAAATTTGATGTAAGCCCAGCTATTTGGGTAATTGCCGCACTAAGTGTAGTCAGTTTTGCGGTAGCTTAAAAAAATAATTTTACGAAAGAGGCGGTCTAAATTTTTAGATCGCCTTTTTTATTTCTGGTGTTTTTTTTTGATTTCTTCAATTCTTATTTCTTCATAAATTTCAAATGGTTGAACTATCCAAGGATTATCTTTTAATCTTGTTGCACAGAAATCAGGCTCAAATGTAGATTTTTGTTTTTTCCAGAGAGTTGCAGTTCTAATTTCATCTATCTTACCTTTAATTGGTTCATATTGTTTCAACCAATCTATACTTTTGTTAAAAGTTATTCCTGTATCTGAAAGATCATCACACAGTAATATTCTTCCTCCCATATTAGGCGCAATTGAACTCATTTCTCTTGAAAAAACTATATCACCTTGTTCGTCCTCAACACCTTTTCCGCTGTAAGACTCTACTGCTAAATATGCACATTTTAATTTAAATATTCTGCTCAAAACATCTATCATTGGAGCAGCACCTCTCATAATACCAATTAATATGTCGGGCTTATAACCACTTTCATCAATCATAATGGCAAGTTTTTCTACTGTTCTATTATAATCTTCCCAACTGACAATTAATTTTTCTGACATTTTTTTAGATTATGTTTTGAATATAAAAATAATACCAGCAAGTATTATTAAAGCAATTATTGAAATATATAAAAAACTTATCTTGTGGATATTTCTACCTCTTAAATTAAAGTAGTGTCTTGCTAAACCAGAGATTATTCCGATTAATACAAGGATTGCCCAATTATATTTGTGATAAACAAGAAAACTAAAATGACCAGAAAGCATTATAAATAATACTAAAAAGGTTGAATAATTATTATGAATTGATCTTTGTTTAGCTGCCAAAGATAGGCTCATATCAAATTTTTGTGATTTTTTGCTACTATTAATAATATTCATTTGATTTGGAATTATAACTGTAAAAACGTTTGCAAACATGTTTGATCCAATTATCAAACCTACACTTAAAAAAGCAAATTTTGGGCCAAAAATTTTAGTTAAACCAAATGATAAAATAGTTAACAAAATTAACATCACTGAAAGAAATAAAAAATCATTTTTAATCAACTTTGATTTACATAAAAAATCATATACTAGCCAAGATAAGATCATAGATAATGCTGAAAATAAAATCGCGGATATTGGAGAAATAACTAGTACTCTTTTATCTACCATTAATACTCCAGCGTTATAATAATAAATTACAAATAGAAGTAAAATTCCAGTGACGAATGTCAGATAACTTTGCCACTTAAATATAACTAATTGATTTAGATAAGTAGTTTCAGGAGATTTTTTAAGTCTAGTAAGTTTATAAAAAAAACCCGAATGCATAAGATAGCCCTCACCATCAATATCTTCACTAGTAATTTTTTTATTTAATTTGTTGTCCAAATAATTAAATAAAAAACTGTTACCTACCCACAAAATTGCAAATAATACATGGCTCCATCTCAAAATAACCTCTGACCATTTAAGTATATAAGTTAATATTTCCATCAATATTTTATTTTATCTTTTTTGTTATCCCAAATCTTAAAAGCCTCTAATGCTTCATTACGATTAATTTGATGCATCTTAATTTTTCTATCATCAATTTCTTTGTTCATTTCAGAATAAATAAATGAGTCATCAAAGTCTATATTCTTTGCATCTAATCTGGTATTGGCATAAAAGACATTATCTATATGAGCCCAATATATTGCTGATAAACACATTGGACATGGCTCACAAGTAGAATATAAATCACATTCTTTTAAAAAAAAATTTTTTTGGTTTTTACATGCATTTCTAATTGCAACAATTTCTGCATGAGCAGTAGGATCGTTATTCGATGTTACTTGATTGAAGCCTTCTGCAATAATTTTATTATCTTTCACAATAACACAACCAAAAGGGCCACCTTTTGTTTTTGCGCTTTGAATTGATAATTCAATCGCTCTTAACATAAATTTTGATTTATCTGCCATTACATCAAATTTTTCTCTTAAGTTTATTTATGCTCATTAATATTTTTTCTGGAGTTGCTGGCGCATCTAGTTCTGGTACTTTTTTATAATTGGATAAAGAGGCGATTGCGTCTTTGATTGCAAAAAAGACACTCATTGCAAGCATCAAAGGAGGTTCACCGGTTGTTTTTTGTTTATTTACTACATTCTCAACGTTAGATCCTTTCTTAAAAATTTCTACATTAAACTTTTTGGGTGTATCACTAATTGCTGGAATTTTATAAGTCGAAGGTGAAAAAGTTTTTAGTTTTCCAAATTTATCCCAAACTACCTCTTCCATTGTTAACCATCCTTGGCCTTGAACAAAACCACCCTCTATTTGACCAAGTTCGAGTGCAGGATTAATTGCATTTCCTGCATCGTGAACTACATCAACTCTGTCAATTATATTCTCTCCAGTAAGTGTATCGATTGTAACTTCCGTAACTGCTGCACCATAACAAAAATAATAAAATGGCCTTCCATAGAATTTTTTTTTGTCAAAATTAATTTTTGGAGTTGAATAAAATCCTGATGAGGATAATGAAACTCTATTTAAATAAGCTTCTTCTATTATTTTTTTAAATTTAAATGATCTATTTCCAAAATATATATACTGATTTTTATAAGTAGGCTCAGTATTTGAATAAATTTTGTACTTATCTCTAATAAAATCATTTAAATTTTTTTTAATTTTCCCTGCTGCATTTAAAGTGGCAGCACCATTCAAATCAGTAGTTGAAGACGCAGCACTTGCAGATGTATTTGGAACCTTAGAAGTGTTTGTTGAAGAAATCTTAACTTTTTCAAACGGTAAACCAAAAGTATTAGCAACAAGCTGAGCAATTTTTGTATGAGTGCCCTGGCCCATTTCTATTCCTCCGTGATTTAAATAAACACTACCATCAGTATATATATGCACCAATGCTCCAGCTTGATTTAAATGAATTGTTGTAAAAGAAATACCAAATTTTACAGGGGTTAATGCTATTCCTTTTTTCTTAAATTTATTTTTTGAATTAAAATTTCTGATTTCTCGATATCTTTTTTTATAATCTGACTTATCTAACAAATTTTTATAAATATCATGTATTACATTATCATTAATTTTCATTCCATAATGAGTAGTGTTTCTCTCATTACGACCATAAAAATTATTTTTTCTAACTTCACTTGGATCTTTTTTTAGAAATCTTGCAATATTATCAACAATATTTTCTATAGCCATCATTCCCTGGTTACCACCAAAACCTCTGAACGCAGTCGAAGAAGAGGTATTAGTTTTACAAAGATAGTTTTGTACTTCTAAATCAGAGAGATAATAAGCATTATCTAAATGCAACAATGCTCTTTCATTAATAGCATATGACAAATCAGGTGACATGCCGCATCTAGAAGCTAGTTTTAACTTCAAGCCCTCTATTTTACCATTGTCATTAAAACCAACTTCATATTCAGAATAAAAATCATGTCTTTTACCAGTTATAATAATATCATCATCTCTATCTAGTCTTAATTTTATTGGTCTACCTGTTTTATGAGATAACAACGCACAAATTGCAGCTGTCATAAAATTTGTCTCTTTACCTCCAAATCCACCTCCAATTCTTCTAACCATGACAGTGATTGAATTGCTTTTTTGTTTTAACATCTTTGCTACAATTTGCTGAGTCTCAGATGGATGTTGTGTAGAACTATAAACAGTTAGATTATTATCCTCTTGAGGAATAACTAGGCAAACCTGACCCTCTAAATAAAAATGTTCTTGGCTTCCAGTATTAAATTTTCCTTTTAATTTATTTTTTGATTTAATTATTTTGCTTTGAGGATCACCTTTCTTAATTATTCTAGGTTCAAATAAAAGATTATTTTTTTTTAGTGCGTCCTCAATAGTAACAATAGGTTCAAGTTCTTGATAACTAACTTTAGCCTTTAAAACAGCTTTTCTTGCTAATTCAGTTGAAATAGCTGCAACAGCGAATAAAGGTTGACCAAAATATTCAACTTTTGTTTTTGGAAATATTGGATCTCCATCAAATACTGGACCTACATCATTTCGGCCAGGAATATCTTTATAAGAAACAACAGATATTACACCATCGCTTTCTTTAACATCCTTTAAATCAATTTTTTTAATTATTGCATGAGCTTTTTTACTCCATCCAATAGCCCCGTGTAATGTATTTAAAGGCTCACTAATATCGTCAGTATATTGAGCTAGCCCAGTTACGTGCTTATTTGCACTATCATGTGGAATACTTTGACCTTTCAATAACTCTTCATTTCTCATGAGTGTATTCTTATATTTTTTTTGTCATTAATTTCATAAAAAGCTTTTAACAATAAATTTTTTGCAACAGTTAATCTATAGTTTCTGCTTGCTCGCATATCATCTAAAGGTGAAAAATCTTTATCCATGAAATTTACAGCTCTATTGAATGTATTTTCTGAGAATTCAGAATTTATTAAATTTTTTTCAATGATTACTGCTCTTTTTGGAATTTCAGACATTCCTCCATAAGCAATAGAAGCTTTTGTAATCTTATTTTTTTTTATCAAAAAACTAAATGAACCACATACAGATGAAATATCATCGTCAAATCTTTTTGAAATTTTATAAGCTTTAAATATATTTTCTTTATCTAGAGGGATCTTTATTGAATAGATAAATTCACCTTTTTTTAGTTTTGTTTTTCTATAAGATATGAAAAATTGATTTAAAGAATAAATTTTTTTTTTGTTTATCCCTTGAATTACAATTTTTGCATTTAATGATAGTAATAACGGAAGTGTATCGCCTATAGGGGAGGCAGTTGCAATATTCCCAGCAATAGTGCCTACATTTCTAATTTGAAGTGAACCATATCTTTTAAGTATATCATAAAAGTCTAAAAAATATTTTTTTATAAGATTTTGAAAATCAAAAAGTGAGGTTGTAGCTCCAATTTCTATCAAATTTTTAGTTTTTTTTACAAAGTTCAGTTTGTTAATAGAATTCAATGAAACAATCGTTTTAATATCTTTTCTAAATTTAGTTACCTCAAGAGAAAGATCTGTTCCTCCACTCAAGAT
The DNA here is from genome assembly GCA_902632515.1 of uncultured Pelagibacteraceae bacterium. Next base: position 93,840 of record CACPDA010000001.1, on the reverse strand, counting down.
TTTTGCATCGGGGTATTTTTTTAATATTTTTCTTAAGTTTGGTATGGTTTTCGGTGCAAAAAATTTTCTACCTAGATGGTTTATTTCAATATCAATGTCTTTTATCTTTTTTAATAATTTAATAGTTTTATTTTGATTTTTTTTAAAGTGATCTTGATCTTTTTTATTATTTAAACTTTTTGCTGCATCAATTATTGGTCTATATCCTGTACATCTGCATAAATTTCCGGACAAAGCCTCTTCGATTATCTCATTATTGATAAGTTTATAATTTTTTTGCATTGAGAATAAAGACATCGTAAAGCCTGGCGTACAAAATCCGCATTGAGATCCATGAAATTTGACCATTGCTTCCTGGACCATATGGGGTTTATTTTCACAAACCAGGTCTTCAATTAAAATTAATTGTTTACCATTTAGGGTGGGTAAAAAACTAATACAAGCATTTATAGATTTATAAATTATCTTATTTTTATTTAATTCACCTAATACAATTGTGCATGCTCCACAACCGCCCTCAGCACAACCTTCTTTTGTTCCAGTCAATTTTAAGTCATTACGAATAAAATTTAAAATTGTTTTATTTGGGTCAGGATTTTTGATTTTATAAATTTTATTACTAAATAAAAATTGTATTGTATCGGAAACCATTAGCTTCCTCTATAAGTTGAATAACTCCATGGTGAAACTAACAATGGAACATGATAATGTTCTTTATTATTTGATATACCAAATCTAATCACAACATCATCTAAAAATTTTAAGTCATTTTTTTTTGTAATATTCTTAAAATAGTCTCCTACAAAAAATATTAATTCGTATTTACCTATTTTAAATTCATCATTTTCGACTAAGGGTTGATCAGCCCGACCATCACTATTTAAGACAATACTTTTAATTTTTTTTCTGCTTTCTGCTAAAATAAAGTACAAATCTACTTTAATTCCTTTACCTGGTTTTCCAGAATATATATCAAGAACATGTGTTGTCAGTTTGGTCATATATTAGTTATATACTATACAAAAATTACATAATAAATATATTAAATCTTATATTCAAACACTAATGAAATTAACTAAGAATATTAACCTACTTACAAAAAAAGAATTCTTATCCATTTTTGGAAATATATTTGAAAAATCAGATTGGATTGCAGATGAGGTTTTTAATTTAAAACCTTTTAAAGACTCAAATGATTTGATCGTAAAAATGATGAATATTTATGAAAATAGTAATAATGAAAAGATAATCAAAATCTTCAATTTACATCCTGAATTAGCAATTGAGAAAAAGTTAACTTCTTTTTCCTCTAAAGAACAAGCTGCAGCAAAATTAAACGATTGCTCAAAAGAGGAGTTAGAGGAATTTGAAAAATTAAATGCAGAATATAAAAAAAAATTTGGATTTCCTTTTATAATTGCTGTGAAAGATAAAAATAAAAATGAAATTTTAAATAGCTTTAGAGATAGAATAAAAAACAGTTCTAAAATTGAATTTGATGAAGCAAAAGTTCAAGTTAAAAGAATTGCATCAGTTCGATTAGAGGATATATTAAAAATTTAATTATTTGCGCTTTCAGATACGTAGTATGAAACAGCTTTCATTTCTTCCTCAGTTAAAATTCCCTGATAAGATGGCATCACTCCTGCTCCATTCATGACCACAGTGTAAACACGTTCTAAAACTGGTCGAATTTCATTTAAATTTGGACCTATATTCGCATAAGAATTTGCATCTTTTAATGAATGACATGTAGAACAATTACCAGAATTTAAAAAGATATCTTTACCCTTTAAAAAAATTTCATCTGCTAATACACTTTGAATTGCAATAATTTTAATAACAATTAAGAAGTAAATAAAAAATTTCATTTAATTTTATAGTGAAATTTTTATATTATAAACAAATTGAAAACAATTAATTATAAATGAAAAAAGGTTACTGGATAAGTTTGTATTTCAAAGTAGATAATCAAGAAAATTTAAAGAAATATGCAGAAAATGTTACTCCTATTATAAAAAGTTTTGGTGGCAAACCTCTTGTACGAGGAGGTCAGTATGAAACTTTTGATGGTGACAATTTTCTTAGAACAGTTATTTGGGAATTTCCAAGTTACGATATTGCTCTGAAGTGTCATAACTCAAAAGAATATCAAGATGGATGGGGCCTTGCCAAGAAGACAACCAAAAGACACATGCAAATTGTTGAGGGATTTAGTACTGAATAGGTTTAGGATCTATACTTCTCCACAAATACCATGTAGCTACAGAACAATAAGGTGAAAATCTTTTTTTTAATAATGACACAAACTTATCAGGAGGCAAATATTTTTTTTTATAATTTTTTGAAATTGCTCTTAAAAGACCAATATCTTGAATAGGCCAAATATTAGGTCTGTTATAAGTAAATAACAAAATCATTTCTGCTGACCATCTTCCAATTTGTTTTAGATTTGAAAGATATTCTATTGCTTCTTCATCATTCATTTTACTAATTAATTTTGGTTTAAAAGTTTTATTTGAAATTTGTAACGCTAAATTTTTAATTCCATTTACTTTTTGCTTACTCAATCCACATTTTCTTAATTGTAAATTTTTTAATTTTAAAACTTTATAGATATTAATCTTACTATCACATGCCAATCTAAATTTTTTAAAAACTGAATCAGCTGCTGCTACACTAATTTGTTGACCAATTATACTTTTACACAATGAATAAAAAATATCTTTTCTTGATGTAAGAGTTGTTTCAGATGGAGATTTATATTTATTAATCAAATTTGACATTGTTTTATCTTTTTTTGAAAGATATTTTTTAGCTTTATTCCAATACTTAGGAATTTTAGTCATTTATAGTTTTTGAAGTAATAAGCTTCTTATTATAAATTTCTCTTCTAAAAATTATCATTGTAGAAACAATGACCAACAATGCACCAAATAAAGTCTTAATTGTTGGAATTTCATTCCAAATGAAATAACCAAATATTATTGCGAATAACAATGCCAAATATTTAAGGGGTGTAACTAAGGAAACTTCAGAATATTTGTATGATTGTCCTAACCATAAATTAGCTACCCCACCAAATATTCCTACCATTGATAAAATTAAAAAATCTTTGAAGTCTGGCATTACCCAACCAGACGGAATAGTTACAAAACTCAGTAAAGTTATAGATAAAGAGAAATAAAATGAAATTAACCATACGGGTTCTGTTGATGATAATTGTCTTATCGCTATTGCAACATATGAAAGACCTAAACAAAAAATTATAGGAAAAATATAAAAGATGTTAAGAGAGCTTATTCCAGGTTCAGTAATAACTAAAATACCAACAAATCCAATTATTACTGCAAGCCATCTATACATACCTACTTTCTCATTTAATAAAAAAATTGAAAAAATTGTTGTAAAAATTGGTGCTGCAAAAGATATACTTACAACTGTTGCTAATGGCAAACTTCTTAGTGCAATAAATATTGCTACTAAAGCTATTAATCCAGAGAAACACCTTAAAAAATGTAAACCAGCTCTTTTGGTAACATAAAAATTATGGAATCTATCTCTGGGTATTATAAAAAAATAAAAAATGATACCAAAAAAACCTCTAAAAAACAAAACTTGACCTATTGGATAATCTACCGACCATTTTACAATTACATCCATTACAGAAAATGCACAAATGGATAGAAACATGTACAAAAATCCCAATTGATTTTTACTGAGCATATGAATAATTTGTAAATTAATTTAAGTTATAATCAATGGAAATAGCAGTATTAGCTCTTGGATGCTTTTGGGGACCTGAAATCAAATTCAGCAAAATTGACGGTATCATCAAAACTGAAGTTGGTTATTGTGGGGGGAATAGTTCAAAAGTAACATATAAAGAAGTGTGCACAGGTAATACCAATCATGCAGAGGTTGTAAAACTTGATTTTGATGAAAAAATTATTTCATATGAAAGAATATTAAATATTTTTTTTGAAATTCATGACCCCACAACTTTAAATTCTCAAGGACCAGATTTTGGAACCCAGTATAGGAGTGAAATATTTTACTTGAATGATAATCAAAAAAAAATTGCTGAAGAGGTGCTTAATGAAACAAATAAAAAACTATCAGGGAGAATTGTAACTAAAATTACGTTGTTAAAAAATTATTGTGCTGCAGAGGAATACCACCAAAAATATTTAGAAAAAAGATAAGATGTCATTAGTAGAAACAGACTGGTTATTAAATAATCTTGATAAAGTTAAAATCCTTGATTGTTCCTGGCATATGCCTCAAACTAAAAGAAATGGATTTGATGAATATAAAAAAAAACATATTCCAGGTGCTATTTTTTTTGATTTAGATAAAAATTCAAAAAAAAATACTAATCTTCCACACATGCTTACTAGCAAACAAGATTGGGAAAAAATAGTGTCTCAAATGGGAATTGGTCAAAACGATAAAATCATAATTTATGATAATTCAGATGTAATTAGTGCTTGTCGTTGTTGGTATAACTTTATTTATTTTGGGCATGATCCAAAACTAGTACATGTTTTGAATGGGGGATTAAAAAAATGGAATAAAGAAAATAAAATTACAAATAATAAAATAGTCATTGCTAAAACCTCAGAATACTCATGTATAGAAAATACTGCCCTAGTCAAAAGTAAAAAGCAGATAGATGAAAATATAAATAAAAATGAATTTTATGTTATCGATGCAAGAAGTAGAGATAGATTTGAAGGTAAGGTTCCTGAACCAAGAAAAGGTCTGAGAAGTGGTTCAATAAAAGATTCTTTTTGTTTACCATATTCAGAATTAATTAATGAAGACCATACATTTATGAGTAAAGATGAAATCTTAAAGAAATTTAAGTCTTTAAAAATCAATCTCAGTCAAAATATGGTATTTTCATGTGGCTCGGGTGTTACAGCTAGTGTATTGGCACTAGCATATTCTTTGATAAATGATAAATATCGTCCTTGTATTTATGATGGCTCTTGGGCTGAATACGGAATAATTTAATAAATGAAAAAATCTACAAAAACTATTTCTATAATACTAATATTTTTCTTAATTATTGCAGTTGTAATTGTTGGAAGAACAATGATTGCAAATCATTTTAAAAAGAAATTCAGCAAAATACCTCCTCCAGGGATTATAGTTACAAAAGTTATTCAAAAAGAATTCTCAGAAAAAGTTGATACTTTTGGCACTGCAATTTCAAAAAGGTCAGAAACTTTTAAAATCAAAAAAGATGATTTATTTGAAGACCTAAAATTAAAAAACTATGTCAAGAAAGGCGAGATTTTAATCAAATTAAAAAGTGGTAATATTTTAGCCCCGTTTAATGGAGCGCTAGGATATACAGGGCTTACAGAAGATATACTGGTGTCAAATAATATATTTATTATTACGCTTGATGATAACTCTACTATCTATTCAGATATAAAAATTCCTGAAAATTATTCTGCTTTTATAAAAAAAGGTCTTCCTGTTGAGGTCAAATTATCAAGTTTTAAAAATAAAATTTTCTCAGGAAAAATAGATTTTGTTTCAAGCAGAATAAATGCTGATACTAGAAGTCTTTTATCTCGTATCAAGATTGAAAATAAAGAGTTAGAGTTAATTTCAGGATCTTTATTAGAAGTAAGAGTTAAATTTAATTTAAGAAATGCATTAAGTGTACCCGACACCAGTGTAATGGTAGAGGGAGACAAGTCCTATGTTTATAAAGTAAATGAGGAAAATATTGTTGATAAAACAGAGGTAAAAACAGGCCTTAGAGGTAATAAGAGTATTGAGATAATTTCTGGTCTCAATGAAGGGGATACAGTTGTGGCTGAAGGTTTAAAAAAGGTTCGACCTCGTGGAAAAATAAAACCAATTAATAAATAAATGTTCATCACTGAATTAAGTATAAAAAGACCAGCTGTCTCTTGGGTAATGTCTCTTATCTTAATAATTTTTGGTCTATTTGTTTTTTGGAAATTACCAGTAAGAGAGCTACCAAATGGAATTCAACCACCTGTTGTTCAAGTACAAGTGAATTATGCATCCGCTTCAGCATCTATAGTTGATCAAGAAGTTACCCAAGTTGTTGAAGATGTTATCGGTGGTGCAGAGGGTATAAAAAATATCGATTCAAAATCCGAAAATGGGAGAAGTACAATAAATGTAGAGTTTGATACTAATATTGATTTAGATAATGCGGCGAATGATATAAGAGAAAGAGTTGCGAGAGTTGTAGATAATCTTCCATCAGAATCTGATCCTCCGCAAATATTAAAAAGAGCTGCTGGTTTTACAACTACAATGTGGCTATCATTATCCTCAGCTACTTGGAGTGATCTTGAACTAGGAGATTATGCAGAAAGATTTTTAATTGATCAATTTTCAAGTATTAAGAATGTTGGAAGAATTTTAGTTGGTGGATTAAGAGAATTGAGTATCAGAGTTTGGATTGATCCAATTAAACTTGCTGCTAATGATTTGACCATTAAAGAAGTTGAATTAGCTATACGTGGTGAAAATATAAGTCTTCCGGCTGGTACACTTGAGGCGGATAATATAGATTTAACACTTAATTTAGATAAATCATATAATAATATAGACTCAATTAAACAACTTCCAATAAAGAAGACACGTAATAAAGTAATCTTACTATCTGATGTTGCTAACATTGAATTTGGACCAGTGTCAGAAAAAACTCTTTTTAAAGCTCAAACAAAAGATCAAATAAATTTAAAAACTGTAGGGATTGGTATTTATGCTAGAAGTGGGGCATCTACTGTTGAATTGTCTGATGATATAAAGAAAAAATTGATTGAGGTTAAGAAATCTCTACCAGAGGAATTAGAATTGAGAGTTTCATTTAATAGGGCAAATTATGTAGAGGCAGCTATTGAAGAAGTTTACAAGACTCTTTTAATAGCTTTTATTTTAGTAGTCTTAATAATTTATCTATTTTTAGGAAATCTTAAAGCTGTCATTGTACCAGCTATCGCTCTTCCAGTAAGTTTAATTGCATCTTTTTTAGGACTTTATATTTTTGGATTATCAATAAATATATTTGTTCTTTTAAGTTTTATTCTAGCTATTGGAATTATTACTGATGACTCAGTGATAATGACAGATGCAATTTATAGAAGAATTGAAAATGGCGAAACACCGCTTGTTGCTGCTTATAAAGGATCTAGACAAATTTCATTTGCAATTATAGCTACTACACTAATATTAGTTGCTGTCTTTCTTCCACTAATTTTTATTGAAGGAATTTCAGGAACATTATTTAGAGAAACAGCAATCGCATTGTCGTTTTCCATAGTTATATCGTCTTTTGTTGCATTAACTTTATCGCCTATGTTGGCAAGTAAATTTTTAAACAAAAGAAAGTCAAAAAAAATTTTAATACAAAAATTTGAAAAAATTTTTTTAAATTTTTCTAATTTTTACAAAGAGACCCTTGAAATTATTATTTATAAAACTAAAAGCATAAGTGGCTTCATTATTCTTGTTGTAGTTGCTTCTATATTATTATTTGGTTTTTCAAAAAAAGAATTACTTCCACAAGAAGACCGTGGTGCATATTTAATAATTGGATCAACAGATGAAGGGAGCTCATTTGAATATACACAAGAACAAGCTCAAAAGGTCGAAGCAAGATTATTACCTCTACTTCAAACAAAAGATAGTCCTTATTCAAGATTTATTATGAGAGTTCCAGGCTTTGGTGACTCAGCAAATTCTTTCAATAGTTTTATTATTATTGCACTTTTAGATGATTGGAAAAATAGAAAAAAAGGACAACAAGTAATTTTGAGAGAAGCGATTGGTAAAATTGTTACACTCCCTCAAGCCTTGGCTTTCCCTATTTCTCCGCAGTCCATTAGGGTCTCTAATTACAATAAACCAGTTCAAATGGTAATTTATGGCAACACATATGAGGAATTAGAGGAAATTCAAAAAAAAATAATTAAAGAATTAAGATCAAATAAAAATCTTTCAAGAATTGAGTCTGATTACAACAGAAATAAACCAGAGGTAAAAATATTAATTAATAAAAATAAAGCTAAAGATTTAGGAATTTCCAGTAAATCAATAGGAGAAACTTTAGAAACTCTGTATGGAGGGAAAGAAATTACTACATTTAATAAACTGGGCAAAGAATATCCTATTGTTGTACAACAATATTTATCTGATAGAAGAAATAAAGACGGAATCTCAAAAATATTTGTCCGTTCTGAAACTAATGGAAAGCTTATTTCATTAGCTAACCTAGTAAGCTTTAAAGAAGAAGGTGCAGCAAAAGAACTTGCCAGATATAACCGTCAAAGAGCCGTAACAATTTCAGCTAACATAAATGAAGGTTACACTTTAACAGAAGCAATCAAATTTTTTGAAGATGTTACGAAAACTTTAGCTCCTGAGAGTCAAATTACTTGGAAAGGTAAATCTGAAGAAATAAAAGAAACAAGTAATGAATTATTTATAATTTTTGCTTTAGCACTTCTTACAGCTTATTTAGTGATGGTAGCAACATTCAATTCTTTTATTCACCCTTTTATAATTGTTCTCACTGTTCCGTTGGCAATTTTTGGTGGACTAGTATTTATTTTGTTCCTCAATAGTTCAGTAAATATTTTTTCCCAAATTGCTTTGATTATTCTGATAGGTATTTCTACAAAAAATAGTATCCTGATAGTAGATTATGCTAATCAAATTAGAATTACAGGGAAAAATATTGACGTGGCAGTTAAAGAAGCCTGTTCAGTCAGATTTCGACCTATAATTATGACATCGCTTAGTACAATGATTGCTATGTTGCCTTTAGTTATTGGAAATATAGGTCCTGGTGCTGGCGAAGGCTCAAGGCTTGCAGTTGGTTCAACTATCTTGGGAGGTATGATTATCTCAACATTTTTTACACTTTATGTTACTCCATCAATGTATTTGGCTCTAGCTAAAAATACAAAACGAATAGATGCAGTTGATTTAGAATTAAAAAGAGAACTTCTTAAAAAATAATATATTTATTTTTATTTAATGAGTTTCTACATTCAGATAATTGTTTTTTATAAATCTTTGACTGCTTTTCAACTCTTTTTGCAAGTTTAATAACTTTTTTATTTTTTTTATAATTTTTGTAATTTCCCCAACCCTCATGATATGCCAGGTATTGTTTAAAAGCATCTTCTTTGGAAATTCTAAGTATAGTTTCTGTTTTGTTGGTATACCAACCTATAAAATCAACACTATCTTTAAATCTAACTCTTGTTGCTAATTTGTTTCCAGTTTCTATCTTGTATTGTTCCCATGTTCCTTTTACTGCTTGTGAATAACCAAAGGAACTTGAGGGACGTTTATATGGTATTACTTTAAAAATTTTATTTCTTGCAGGTTTAGCTAACCAATCAAAATCCGACTCCATCTTAATAATTGCTAATTGAATATAAATTGGGGTCCCCCATTTTTGCTCTACTTTTTTAGAATGCTTATACCAAAGATACCTCTCGTTAAATATAGAGCAACTATTTGAAGTATTTCCAGGAATTGAAGAACATGCAGCAAATAAAAGAAAAAATAAAAGAATGATCTTATTTTTTAAAAATTTCATTTTTTTTTATAATAAAGTTTATTAAAATTACAATCAACACACCTAATAAATTTCCAAATAAATCAGTAAATTGAAAACTTCTTTCAGGAATAACGATATGTAATAATTCAAGTATAATTGCTATAAAAATCAAATAGTAAATAACCAACTTTAATCTTTTTGATTTAAAATAAGTTAAATAACCTAAAATTGTTATAAAACTAAAGGTATAAAAATGGTTAGAAGATACAATAAAATCTGATGTAATTTGGGGTTGAACTTTACAATTATACAAAAAAATACATCCTAATATACTTCCTGGAAATATATATAAAATAATCAATGTTAAATTGATTAAATAAAAAAATATTTTATATTTTGAAAAAAAATTAATCATTTAATCTATAGTTTTATTTATAAATTTAATTTAGAAATAACAACATGAGTTTTTTAATTTTAATTAGACATGGACAAAGTATTTGGAATCTTGAAAAAAGATTTACTGGTTGGGTAGATGTTGATCTAACTGAAAATGGTAAACTTGAGGCTGAAAAAGCTGGTGAATTAATAAAAAAAACGAATATCAAAATTGATACTTATTACTCTTCCCTGCAATTAAGAGCAAAAAATACACTTAAAATAATTCAAAAAATCTTAAATGAAGAAAGCAAATCTTTTGCAAGGATTTGGCAATTAAATGAAAGACATTATGGAGCTCTTACAGGCTTAAACAAAATTGAAACTATAAATAAAATTGGTAAAGAAAAAGTACATGAATTTAGAAGATCGTGGGATATTAGACCTGATCCTCTTGAAAAAGAAAGTCCATATCACCCAATTAATATTGATACTTATAAAGATTTACCAAAAGAAATTATACCTAATACAGAGTCTTTAAAAGATACTTATGAAAGGGTTACAAAATTTTATGAAGATGTTTTAAAAAATGATCTTAAAAATAAAAATATTTTAATTTCTGCCCATGGAAATTCCATTAGAGCTTTATGTAAATTTTTATTTAAATTAGATAATGAACAAATCTCAAAACTAGAAATACCTACTGGTAACCCATTAGTATTGGAAATTGATAATCAGTATAATATTCAAAATTGTAAATATCTTGATCAAGAAAGAGCTAAAGATCTTGTAGTTTTTTAAATATTTTTAAATCTGTTAAATGATAAAATTTATTAAAACTTTCAAAACCATTTAATTTATTATTTTTTAACAATTCATTCCATATTTCTGCTACTGAAAAATTTTGAACGCTTAAATTTTTAAATAAACTTTTACTTAAAATTTGACAACCAATGAAGATAAAATCTTTATTCTCTTTTTTAATTAAATCATTTTTAAGACTAAAATCCCCAATTAAGCTTTTATCAAAACTTAAATCTTTTTTAGCAAGTAAAAGAATATTATTTAGATTTTTTGAAAAATAAGTGTCCTGCATTTTTAAAATTTCATCAACATATCTTTCATTCCAAACAGTATCAGGATTGAATATAATATGATCATTTTCAGACGAGGAATTAATCATGTTTAATATTCCACCGCCAGTATCTAAGATTTGATCTCCATCTTTGATTATTTGAATTTCAATAGGAAATTTTTTTTTACTTATAAATTCAACAATTTTTTCTTCTAAATAAAAAGTATTTAAAATTATTTTGTCGATTCCTAATTTAATTATTAAATTAATACAATTTTCTAACATTGTAATATTTTTCAATTTTAATAGAGGTTTTGGATTTTCTAATGTTAAGGGATTTAATCTCTTGCCTAAACCTGCACACAATATCAATGCTGTTTTTATTTTCATCTTAATTTTTTCTTAAAAATTTTTTTAATAAAATTGATAGATCATCGAAAATTCTATTTTGGTTAATTCTTAGATCAATCAATTTCCATGTATAAGGAATTAATTTTAAATAATCTCTTTTATTATCTCTAATTGCCAATCTAGTAAATATTCCTATTATCTTTAAATTTCTTAAAACTGATAATATCTCAAAATCATTTTTAAATTTTTTTCGATTAATCTTTTTATTTGTATTTAAATAATAATTATAAATTTTTTTTTTTAGAGAATTTGATGTTTGGAGTCTAACATCATCTATCAATGATGATAAGTCATATGCTTTATTTCCAATCAAAGCGTCTTGACTATCTATAACTCCTATACCTTTTTTTATTAACATTAAATTTGAAACATGGAAATCTCTATGTACAAATACATCGTTTCGTAGTTGAAGATTAAAACTTAATTTTTTTGTGATTTTTTTAAATTGTTTGTTAAAAATAATCCTATCTTTTTTTTTTAATTTTTTTTCAATGTACCAATCACTGAACAGATTTGCCTCTTCAATTAAAATTTTCCTATCATATTTTGGTATAGTATAATTTTTATTTTTAAAATTTTTAATTTTTCTATCTTTAATAGATTGAATTTTATTTAATATCTTAATTATTTTTTTAAAATATAAGAGTTTGTTTGTCTTTTTTTTTAATAATTTATAAAAAGTTTGATCTCCAAAATCTTCAATTTCTATAAAATTGTTTGTATATTTCTCATTATAAAGTTTAGGGGCAAAAACTTTATTCTTATTAAGAATTTTATTAATCGAATCATATATTAAAAGATTTTTTTCTTTTTCCTTATGTGCTTTGACAATAATAGAAGTAAATTTATTTTCTTTTTTTCTATAAAACTTACGAAATGAAGCATCACCCTTTATTTTTCTAAAATTGCGCTTGTGGCTATTCTTCATTAAGTTAATTTAAGATTAAACCCTTTGTTTGAACATATCTTTTTTTATAATCGTCATCATATTCAAAATTTAATTCAATCAAATGATTAGGTTTTATTTTTACTATTTGGGGCCACTCTATAAGTGTAATGATATTTGAATTATCTTGAAACAGATTGAGTTCATTCAGTTCATTTGAGTTTTTTACCCTATAAAGATCGTAATGATTAATTTGAATTTCATTAATATTATACTCATTCAATAAATTATATGTTGGGCTTGTAACCTCTGATAACTCAACTTTATTTTTCTTCTCGTAAAAATTTATTAAATATTTAACAAAAGTTGTTTTACCAACGCCAATTTCTCCATATAAGAAAACTACATCTCCTAATTTGAGTTTTTTTTGGATTTTTTTAGCTAATTCTTCTGTTTGCTTTTCTGAAGATATTTCTATTTTATCACTTCTAGTAGCGGTATGCATTAGGTTTAAAAGGACCTTCTACTTTCACACTTATATAATCTGCTTGCTCTTTAGATAATTTAGTTAATTTAGCACCAACTTTCTTAAGATGAAGAGTTGCAACTTTTTCGTCTAAATGTTTGGGCAATACATAAACTTTATTCTCATAATTTTTATGATTATTCCAAAGTTCAATCTGCGCTATTACTTGATTTGTAAATGAAGCACTCATTACAAAACTTGGATGCCCAGTAGCACACCCTAAGTTAACAAGTCTTCCCTCAGCCAATAAAATTATTCTTTTTCCACTTGGAAGTTCTATTTCGTGAACTTGAGGTTTAACTTCTGTCCATTTGTAATTTTTTAGTGCCTCGACTTGTATCTCATTATCAAAGTGACCAATGTTACAAAGGATTGCTCTATCTTTCATATTTCGCATATGGTCTGCAGTAACAATATCTTTGTTGCCTGTTGCAGTTACGACGATATCTGCTTTACTTATAGCATCGTCCATCAAAACTACCTCATAACCCTCCATTGCTGCCTGCAATGCACAAATTGGATCAGCTTCAGTTATCAAAACTCTTGCTCCACTCTGCCTTAAGGATGCAGCGCTTCCTTTTCCAACATCTCCAAAACCAGCAACAATTGCTACTTTTCCTGACATCATTACATCTGTAGCTCTTCTAATTCCATCTACTAAACTTTCTCGACAACCATATAAATTATCAAATTTTGATTTTGTCACAGAATCATTAACATTTATGGCAGGAACCAAAAGTGTTTTATTTTTTTCCATCTTATTTAAAGCTTTTATTCCAGTCGTAGTCTCTTCTGAAACACCTCTTACATCTTTTAAAAGATCTTTATGTTCATTATGCATCAGGGCTGTTAAGTCTCCTCCATCATCCAAAAGCATATTTGGTTTCCAATCCTTTTTTCCAATAATTGTTTGTTTAATACACCAAAGATATTCTTCTTCTGTCTCACCTTTCCATGCGTAAACAGGGATACCTGCTTTTGCAATTGCAGCTGCCGCATGATCTTGCGTTGAAAAAATATTACATGAAGACCATCTCACATCTGCTCCTAAATTGACTAGTGTTTCTATAAGTACTGCAGTTTGAATAGTCATATGTAAACAGCCAATAATTTTAGCACCTTTTAAAGGTGACTTTTTTTGATATTCTTCTCTTAAAGCCATTAAACCTGGCATTTCACTTTCAGCAATCAAAATTTCTTTACGACCAAATTCAGCTTGAGATATATCTTTTACTTTAAAATCTTCCATATTGTGGATCTTCTAACAACAATGAATTAATTAATCAATACAACTTTATACCCTAGGAAAAATAACTTCCATTCTTGCACCTTTTTTATCAGTTCGATTAGATGCATTAATAGTACCGTTATGTAAGTCTACTAAATTTTTAACAATATTCAAACCTAAGCCAGAGTGTTGGCCAAACTTATTAGGCCGATTACTATAAAATCTTTTGAATACTTTATTTATATCTTTTTCCTTAAAACCTTCTCCCTCATCTAAAATATCAATATTTACTTTTCCTTTATCTAAATTTGCAACTTTTACAATTATATCTTTATTATCTTCACTAAATGAAATTGCATTATCTAAAAGATTTGCAATTATTTGTTCGATTCTATTTTCAATTCCATTAATAAAATATTTGTTTTTACCATCATTTTCGTATGTAATATTTATTCCTCTTTTTACTTTATAAATATTGTTAAAATCATCTACTACTGATTTGATTATTGGTTCAATGTCTAATCTTTTTGTTTTTTCTCTACTTAATGCAACTTCATCTTTTAACATTTGTGAATAATCAGTTATTAACCTTTCAATTCTTTGAACATCATGACTTAAAATATTAATTAATTTCATTCTTTGATTTATATCGCTTGTATCATGTAAAATTTCAGAGGCACTTTTGAGTGAAGCCAAAGGATTTCGTATTTCATGAACAAGATCTGTTGAAAAATTTTCAGCTTGAGAAATTCTTTTTTGTAATTCCAATGTCATATCATCTAAAGAATTTGATAATAATCCCAATTCATCATTTCTTAGTTTTAACGCTTCAATATTTGTAACTTTTTGTTTTTTCTCTTTTATTGTTTTTGTGTAAGTAACTAGATTTCTAATTGGTTTAAGGAAATATCTATTCAATACAAAAGAAAAAATTAATATTACAATCCCTACTGCGATAGCAGTTCTTATAACAAAAGTTTCTCTTTCATCGATGGCAGCTTTTACATCATTTGCATTTTCACTAATAGCTAAGTAACCAACATTTTTTCCATCTTTCATGACATTTTTAATTGTAGTCAATTTAAATTTGTTAAATTCTTCTTGAGTAAATGTAAAAGGAATTCCATAATTTTTAGATCCCACATAATTAAACAAGACATCTTTCAATGAAACCACATTATCATTTCCTATGTTTATATTTTTCGTTTCTGTTATCTCTTTAGTTTTTTCTTCGTCCAGAACTTCTAATTCTACTAAATCTAATCTTGTTGAAAATGATCTTGGATCAAGATCTAAGGTATCTGTATCACCAACTAAATTTAACTCATTATCAAAGAATATAACTCTATCTAGATTCTGAAAAAGAAATCTTGTAGAAAATAGAAATTTCCTAATATCCTCCTCAACAAATTTTACTTCTAACCTGACTAGATTATCAATTGTATTATTAATTATTTCTATGTGATTAGAAGATTTTTTTTTGATTAAATTTGGTTGCACATTCTTTAAATATGCAAATGTAAAAAGCCCAATGATTGTAAAAAATATTAAATTAATGAATAAAAACTTTTTTAATATCGAAATATTTTTAAGAAGATTGCTGAACATTAGCTAACATTCCATCTATATCCACTTCCGTACCTTGTTTCTATAGCTGAAAAATCTGGGTCGACTTTTTTAAATTTTTTTCTTATTCTTTTTACATGGCTATCAATCGTTCGATCTTCAATATCAGTATCTTCTCTATATGCTATATCCATCAGTTGTGCTCTTTCTTTAATAATTCCAGGTCTCTTTGCTAATTCTTTAACTAGTAAAAATTCTGTAGTCGTTAATTTATCTGGGAGTTGTTTTCCATCCCATTCACACTCTAATTGAGATGGATCTAATTTTAATTTACCATGGGAAATTATACTCTTATTTTCTTCAATAGTATCTTTAGTTTCATTCTTTCTTAATTGAACCCTAATTCTCTCAATTAATACTTTTATTGAAAAACCTCCCGATTTTTTTACAAAATCATCAGCACCTAATTTTAAACCAAGAAGCTCGTCAATTTCATCATCTTTTGAGGTCAAAAATATAACTGGCATAGAAGTTTTTTTTCTTAATTTTTTTAATAATTCTTCTCCGTCCATTTTTGGCATCTTTATATCAATAATTGCTAAATCAGGTGGTGTTCTTGTCAGTCCAATGAGAGCACTTTCTCCGTCTATATATGTTTGAACTTTAAATCCTTCTTTCTCTAATGCAATACTTAAACTTGTTAAGATATTTCTATCATCATCAATTAAAGCAATTGTTTGTTTATGCATACTTTACTTATAAAAATACTAAATTGTTCTAATTTGGGCAATATCATTAAATTAATGTAGAGCCCCCCAATTATCCCCTATATTAATATCTACTGTTAGAGGTATTGAAAATGAGTGGTTGTCACTATCAGCAACACCAGACATTTCATCAATTATAACTTTACTGATTCTTTTTGCTTCCACTTTTGGTGTTTCAAAAATTAGCTCATCATGAATTTGTAATAACATCTTAGTTTTTTTAAATTTTTCCTCACTTAATCTTTTTGATAATCTTATCATTGCGAGCCTCATAATTTCTGATGCAGAACCTTGAATTGGAGCATTAATTGCTGCTCGCTCTTGGAAATTTCTTACATTATAATTTTTATCATTAATATTAATAAAATGAGATCTTCTTCCAAAAATATTATTTACATAACCACTTTTTCTACAAAATTTTATTGTCTGATCCATATAAACTTTTATCTCTGGAAACCTTGCAAAATATGCATTTAAAAATTCCTCAGCCTCATGATTAGTGACGTTAATTTGCTTTGCTAATCCATATTGTGATATTCCATAAATAATTCCAAAGTTAATTGCTTTTGCTTTTCTTCTTTGATCTTCATTAACTTTTTTAATATCAACATTGAATATTTGACTAGCTGTCAATGAATGAATATCTTCTTTATTTTTAAATGCTTTTTTAAGCTCTTTCACATCTGCTAGATCTGCTAAAATTCTCATTTCAATTTGGTTATAATCAGCAGAAATTAAAACCGACCCTTTATCTGCAATAAAAGCTTTTCTAATGTCCTTTCCATCCTCAGATTTAATTGGAATATTTTGTAAATTTGGATCACTAGAAGCCAACCTGCCGGTAGTAGTTGCTGCTAGTAAAAAAGACGTGTGAACTCGTTTGGTTTTTGGATTTAAATGTTCTGGTAATGTATCTGAATATGTATTTTTTAATTTAGATAATTGTCTCCAATCTAAAACTAATTTAGGAAATTTATGTCCTTTAAATGCTAAATCCTCTAAAACAGATGCACTAGTTGCAAAACTTCCTTTTTTAGTTTTTTTAAGATTAGCTATTTTTAAGTCATTATAAATTATTTCACCTAATTGCTTAGGTGAAGCGATATTAAATTCCTTATTGGAAATTTTAAAAACTTCATTTTGAATTTTCTTTATTTTTTTTTCAAATTTTGATGATAAAACACTTAGAAATTTATTATCAATCATAATTCCCTCTATTTCCATAAATGCTAGAATTTTTATCATTGGTTTCTCGAATATTTCGTATAAATTTGTCATTTTTTCTGTTTTCAAATTCTTTTTAAATTTTTGATATAATCTTAATGTAATATCAGCATCTTCTGCTGCATAATCTTTTGCTTCCTCTATATCTACTTCACTAAAATTAATTTCTTTTTTTCCAGTACCTACTAAGTCTTTAAATGCTATAGTTTTGTGACCTAAATGAATTTCTGCGAGTGTATCCATATTGTGTCGGTTTTTTCCAGCATCTAATACATAAGACATCAACATAGTATCCTCAATTGAGTTGAGCTCAATTCCTTGTTTAAAAAATACAATAAAATCAAATTTTATATTTTGTCCTATCTTTTTGATACTAGGATCCTCTAATAAAGGTTTTAATTTTTCCAAAACTAAATTTTTGTTAATATTTTTTTTTGACTTATGACCTATTGGTATATAACAAGCTTTCCCAATTTTTGTACTTAATGAAATTCCGATCAAGTCAGCTTGATGTGGATCAAGAGAACTCGTTTCAGTATCGACTGATAACTCACCAATTTCTTCTGCTTCCTTAATCCAATTGTTAATTTCATTGATGTTACTAATTAAGTAGTAATTTTTTTTATCAATTGGACTTTCTTTGTCTTTGACGATCTCATTGTCTTTAGTGGTTAAAAAATTTGGCTCTCCGTATGCTGAAATAGCTGAACTTAATAATCTGTTAAACTCCATCTCTCTTAAAAATTTATAAAGTTTATCTCTATCAATCTCTTTAAGATAAAATTGGTCTAATTCTATATTTGTTGGGGCGTCATTTTTTAATGTGACTAATCTTTTACTTATTAATGCTTTATCCTTATTTTCGATAAGAGTTTCTCTTCTTTTATTTTGTTTAATTTCATGGGCTGATTTTAGAAGTTTTTCTAATGTTCCATATTTATTAATTAATTCAGCAGCTGTTTTCACTCCAATTCCAGGAACCCCTGGAACATTATCACTACTATCTCCTGCGAGAGCTTGAACATCAATAACTTTACTTGAGTCTACTCCAAATTTTTTTTGAACATCCTCATCTGTAATAAATTTATTTTTCATTGGATCGTATATTCGGACGTTTTTTCTATATAATTGCATTAAATCTTTATCAGAAGATACAATGGTTACTTTCGCACCTTTTTTTAATATTTCTTCAACGTAGGTTGCTATTAAATCATCAGCTTCATAATTAAGTAGTTCAACGGAAGGTAAATTAAATGCTAAAACAGATTTTCTAATATATTCAAACTGTGGTGCCAAATCATCAGGAGCTTCGGCTCGATTAGCTTTATATTCGCTATAAATTTCATTTCTAAATGTTTTTCTTGCTGAGTCGAAGATTACTGCAAAATGAGTTGGTTTCTGAAGATTCTTATCAGATTTTGAGTCCTCAAGAAGTTTAAACAACATGCTACAAAAGCCACTCACTGCTCCTGTTGGTAATCCATCACTTTTTCTGGTAAGAGGAGGTAATGCATAATAAGCCCTAAAAATATAACCAGATCCATCAATAAGATAAAAATGATCTGTTTTTTGAATTTTGCTCATTATAAATTAGTATAGATTATCAATTAAAATAAGAGTATTATTTTTTATGGAACTAATAAAGCAAAATTCTCAAACACGAATATTTAAATCATTAATTGTAATTTTCTTAGGCTCTATACTTCTTGCTATTTCAGCAAAAGTAAAAATACCTTTCTATCCAGTTCCTATGACAATGCAAACATTTGTTGTGCTATTTTTTGGTTTAAGTTTTGGATACAAGATTGGTCTAGCTACAGTTGGTTTATATTTGATTGAAGGAATTATTGGTTTACCCGTATTTTCAAATTCACCAGAAAAAGGTATTGGTTTAGTTTACTTTACTGGTCCAACAATGGGATATTTGATTGGTTTTCTCCCTGCTGTTTTTTTAACAGGATATTTTAAATTTGAAGACTGGACAAAAAAAGAAAGCCTAAATGTGCAATTATTTTTTACTAATTTGATTAAATTATTAATTTCAGTGAGTATAATTTATATATTAGGGTTATCTTGGTTAAGTAATTTAATTGGTTTAGAAAAAGCTTTAATCTTTGGATTTAAACCTTTTTGGATTGCAGAATTATTCAAAATTTTAATTTTAACTTTCTTAATACCTTTTATTCTTAAATTTAGAAAATTTATTTAGGAGATCTTTTAGATAAAATTCTTTGCAAAGTTCTTCTATGCATCTTTAATCTTCTTGCTGTTTCAGAGACGTTTCTATTACATAACTCAAAAACTCTGTGAATATGTTCCCATTTTACTCTATCAGCAGACATCGGATTTTCTGGCGGAGCAGCTTTTTTTGCTGGATCTGCTAACAATGCCTTTTCAACATCATCTGCATCTGCTGGTTTAGCTAAATAATCTATTGCTCCCTCTTTTATCGCTGCAACAGCTGTAGGTATATTTCCATAACCTGTTAACATTATAATTCTACTTCTAGAGTTAGTTAATTGGATTTCTTTTACTACTTCTAAACCATTACCATCGCCTAATCTTAAATCAACAACAGCAAAGCCTGGTTTCTTCAATTTGACTGATTCTATGCCTTTTTGTACACCCTCAGCTTGAATAACCTCAAAACCCTTTTTTTCCATTGCTCTTGCTAATCTTTCTCTGAAAGGGTTATCATCATCAACGATTAATAGTGATTTATTCTCAAATTCACTTAAATTTTGCAATGTTGCCTCTGTTTTCATGAGGTTTATATGGTCATTTTTTTCCACAATTCAATAGGTTATTATTTTCTTTACATTAGATAACTATTGAATTAATTGCTCGAATTATTAAAGTTTTTTAATAAAAAGACTTTTTTTTTGTTAAATTTTTTTTGGGGGGCACTTTAGATGCAAAAATTTAAGTCAGTTGAGGATTTAATTAATCAACTGAGACCTGATAAACCGGTTTATTGTATAAGAAAGAAATCAATTCTTTCTGCTTCGAGTTTTTTTCAAAAAAAATTTCCTGGTAAAATCCTCTACGCCGTGAAAACTAATCCACATTCTGAGGTAATAAAAACACTTATTAAGAGTGGAATTGATCAATTTGATGTTGCATCAATTGAAGAAATTAAATCTGTGAGAAAATTTAGTCAAACAGCAAAATGTTCATTTATGCATACTGTAAAAAGTCGTGAAAGTATTAGAGATGCTTATTTCAAATATGGCATTAAAACATTTGCATTAGATACAAAAGATGAATTAATTAAAATAATGGAGGGTACAAGTGGTGCTAAAGATCTTGAGCTTTTTGTAAGAGTTGCAGTCTCAAATGAACATGCTGAAATTGACTTATCAAAAAAATTTGGTGCATTAAGTACAGAGGCAGCAGGATTATTAAGACTAGTTAAACAATATTCAAATAAAATTGGATTAAGCTTTCATGTTGGTTCTCAGTGTATGCACCCAATTTCATATGCTAAAGGAATAACAGAAATAGGAAATATAATAAAAAAAACAAAAATTATTCCTGATTATATTAATGTTGGTGGAGGTTTCCCAACTATTTATCCAGATTTAATTCCTCAATCATTAGATAACTACTTCGATGAAATAACTAAAAGCTTAGAAAATTTAAAATTAAATAATTTAACTGAGATTATATGCGAGCCTGGAAGAGCTTTAGTTGCAGAAAGTGGATCAACTATTGTAAGAGTAAATTTAAGAAAAAAACAAAAACTTTATATTAATGATGGTACATATGGGACACTTTTTGATGCCGGAACTCCAAATATTGTTTTTCCATCTAAAATGATTAAAGATAGTTCAAACAAAATTATTTCAAAAAAAATCACTGCTTTTGATTTTTATGGTCCAACTTGTGATAGTATGGATTATATGAAGGGTCCCTTTCTTTTACCAAATAATATCAGAGAAAATGATTATATTGAGCTTGGTCAACTAGGTGCTTATGGGTTAACATTTAGGACGCAATTTAATGGTTTTTTTTCTGATGAAATTTATGAGGTTGAAGACAATCCAATAATGAGCCTCTATGGTAAAGACATAAATAAAGCTACATTAGTTGCTTAATGTCTGAAAAAAAAGTAGGCCACAATATAAAAAAAGATTTTCTCAAAAATCCTGTTGAACATATAGATATTACTTCATTTGACTCAAGAAAAATAATTTCTTCAATGGAAAAAATGTCATTTGTTTCAAGGGAAACAGCTAATGCAGCAAATATTTATAATCAGATGCTTAAAGATAAAGATTGCACGATATTTTTAACATTAGCTGGATCAACATCTGCGGCTGGATGTATGAATATTTATAAAGACTTAGTAAAATATAATATGGTTGATGCTATTGTAGCTACTGGCGCATCAATAATTGACATGGATTTTTTTGAAGCACTAGGATTTAAACATTATCAAGGTTCTCAATTCCAAAATGATAGTGAATTAAGAAAGAATTACATAGATAGGATTTATGACACATATATTGATGAAGATGAACTTCAAATATGTGATAAAAAAATATGTGAAATTGCAGATACTTTGGAACCAAGAAGTTACACATCTAGAGAATTCATTCATGAAATGGGTAAATATTTAAAAAAAAACTCTGTAAAAAAAGACTCATTAATAGAAACCGCCTTTGATAACAAAGTTCCAATTTTTTGTCCTGCTTTCACTGACTCTAGTGCTGGCTTTGGTTTAGTCATTCATCAAGAAAAAAATCCCAAAAAACATATGACAATAGACTCAATAAGAGAGTTTCGTGAATTAACAGAGATTAAAATTCAATCAAAAGGATCGGGTCTTTTTATGATTGGGGGTGGAGTTCCAAAAAATTTTATCCAAGATACAGTCATCTGTGCAGAATTGTTGGGTAAAGAGGTTGATATGCACAAATATGCTGTACAAATAACAGTTGCTGATTCAAGAGACGGTGCTTGCAGCAGTTCAACTTTGAAAGAAGCAAGTTCTTGGGGTAAGGTAGATGTAACAAAAGAACAAATGGTTTTTGCAGAGGCAACTAGTGTATTACCTCTGATTGCTAGTGATGCTTACCATAAAGGTGAATGGAAAAATAGAAAAAGAAAAAATTTTTCTAAAATTTTTGGATAAATAAATTGAAATTTCTATCAAATAAAAATGGATTTCTTGGAGTTGATAATAAATTTAATTTTAAAGAAAAAGTTGTAATTGTTCCTTTTGGTTTAGAAAAAACTGTTAGTTATGGAAGTGGTACTAAAAATGGTCCAAAAGAAATAATTAAAGCCTCTCATCAAGTTGAACTATATGATGAAGAATTAAAGTGTGAACCTTACAAAAAAATAGGCATCAAAACTTTAAGACCTTTCAAGATTGACAAAAGTATAAATAAGGCCCTTAAAAAAATGGCAGATGTTAACAGTAAAATTTTAGATAAAAAACTTTTCCCTATGACATTTGGGGGTGAGCATTCAATAACACCTGGATGTATTGAGCCTTTTGTTAAAAAATATAAAAAAATTTGCTTATTACACTTTGATGCTCATGCAGATTTAAGGAATAGTTACAATGGAGAGAGATTTTCTCATGCCTCTGCCATTAGAAGATGTTTGGATCACAAGAACGTATCTATAATTTCATTTGGAATAAGAAATATTTCAAAGAGTGAAATACCATTTTTAGAAGAAAACAAATCAAGAATAAATATTTTTTGGGCCAAAGATAAAGCTAAATGGAACATGAAAAATTTTAAAAAATTGATTAAGAATAAAACTGTTTACCTTACGTTTGACGTAGATGGATTAGATTCAAGTATCATGCCAGCAACTGGCACTCCTGAACCTGGTGGACTAATGTGGGATGAGACTTTGGATATAATTAGAATTGCTGCAAAAAATTCAAACATTGTGGGTGCTGATATTAATGAGTTATCTCCAATAAAAGGTTTTAACTCGTATAATTTCTTGGTTGCAAAATTAGCTTATAAAATTTTATCTTACAAATATTTATATTAAACTTAAATAGGTTTGAATGTTTTTAATAATAATCTAAATGGAATTAACATAATCAACGCTACAAATATCTTAACCCCCAAATCTCCTAATGCCAATGTGAACCATGGTATACTTGTTCCATAAAAAGAAATAGAAAAAAATAAAAAAGTATCAAAAGTTGATCCAATCATTGAAGAAGCTAATGGAGCTATAAACCATCTCTTTTTTCTCAGATTGTCAAATATTTGAACATCAATAAGTTGAGCAATTAAAAAAGCTGTTCCAGATCCTATTGCAATTCTGATAGATATAAAATCTGCGAAGTCTGTAGAAAATAAAACTGTAAATCCAATACCTATTAAAAAACCAAGATAAACTATTTTTCTTGCAACTAATTTTCCATATGATCTGTTTGCTAAATCTGTAATTAAAAATGCTATAGGATAACTAAAAGCTCCATAAGTCAGCACTTCATTTAACCCATAATAATTTATTGGAAACTGAACAAGATAATTTGAGGATAAAACTACAACCCCCATCAAAAACGATAGAAAAATAAAAGCTTTACTCATCAAGCTGTTTTAGATGGAACTACTTTTTTTTGATATGGAGATTTAATTAATAAACTTTTTCTTAATTTTTTTAGTCTCGGAGATAAATTTTTATTTTTTACACTTTTTAAAAACTCATCAAAACTACCCTTCTTATCTACTGATCTAACACCTGCATTGCTTACTGTTAGTTTCAAACTTCTTTTTAATAACTCACTTGTGAATCTCACTTTTTTTAAATTTGGTAAAAATCTTCTCTTAGTCTTATTGTTAGCATGACTAACATTGTGACCTTTCATAGGTATTTTTCCAGTTAATTCACATTTTTTTGACATAAAACAGAAACTATATAAGGTGAGATATTGATAACGTCAAGTTTAATACAATTAAGTATTTGTTTTTTTTCCTACAATTTCACTAAAATTTTTAACACCATCTTTTAACAATAATTCTCTTAGCTCTTTTTTTATCATACTTACAATATTAGGACCTCTGTAAACCATCCCGGTATATAACTGGACATAATTAGCTCCAGCCATAAATTTATCATAAGCACTTATACCAGAGTCTACTCCACCTACTCCTATGATCTTAATTTTACCTTTAAGTAATTTATAAAATTTATTTATCAAAATAGTAGATTTTTTTTCTATTGGTTTTCCAGATATTCCCCCTTTTTGATATTTTTGAATATTAGTTAGATTTTCTCTTGATGAGTCTGATGTATTTGAAAGTATTACTCCATTTATATTATTACTTAAAAGAACATTTGATATTTCATCAATTTCAGCATCAGTAATATCTGGTGAAACTTTAACAACAATCGGAATATTTGAATTTAAATTTTTTTTTTCTTTTTCAATATTTTTTAGCAAATTATTTAATTTATCTTGATTATGAAATTTTCTTAAATTTTCAGTATTTGGAGATGAAATATTAATAGTAATATAATCTGCAGCCAGATGAAAGATTCTTAGAGATTTTAAATAATCTTCTGTTCTGTTTTCAGAGTCTTTATTAGGTCCAATATTAATTCCTAGTGTCCCAATTTTTTGATTTGTATTAATCTTACTAATTATATTTTCTGCACCGAGATTGTTAAAACCAAGCCTATTAATTAACGCTTCATCCTCAACTAATCTAAATACTCTAGGTTTTGGATTTCCATATTGTCTTAAAGGTGTAATAGTTCCGACTTCAACAAAACCAAACCCTAATTTAAATAAAGAATTATATACTTCAGCATTTTTATCAAATCCAGCTGCCATTCCGATAGGATTTTCAATATCCTTTCCAAATAATTCTGTTTTAAATAAAGGGTCATCTTTATTTTCATCAAGTATATTAGGAACAAAATTAAATTTTAAAGACTTAATTGCCAAATTATGAGCTGTCTCAGGATCAAGTTTAAATATTAATGATCTTATATTTGAAAACATTATTTAATCTTATTTTTTATAAGATCTTTTGTTTCATTAACACCAAAAAAACTTATAAAAAAACCCATTCTTGGTCCATTTTCATCACCAAATATAACCTCATAAATTAGTCTAAACCAATCTCTCAAGTTTTTTGAGTAACCATTCTCTTTTCCAGTTGAGTAGATTAAAGTTTGAATATCTTCAGGTGACATTTCATCATTACAATTATCAAGTTTTTTAATAAGAGCCTTTAAAGCTATCTTCTCTTCATCATTTGGTTTTTTATACTGTTTATTCTTTTTAATAACATCATTAAAATATTTAATTGCATATCCAATTAATTTATCAAAAATTGGATGATCTTTTTCTGAAATATCTTTTTTATATTTCTTAACAAATTTCCAAAGTAGATCTTTGCTGTCAGCATTACTTGTTTCAACTAGATTAAGAAGCATTGAGAAAGACATTATCATTTGTTCTTTTGGTAAATCACTATTATGAACATGCCATAAAGGATTCATTAAAAGTTGTAATTCATCTTGATTTCTTGTTTTTTCTAATAATTCTAAATACTCATCAACAGTTTTAGAAACTATTTCCTTGTATAATTTTTTTGCTCTTTTGGGATTTTGATACATATATAAAGATAAACTTTCTGGTGATGCATATTCAAGCCACTGGTCTATTGTAATCCCGTTTCCTTTTGATTTAGATATTTTTTCACCTTTTTCATCTAAAAACAATTCATAAGCAAATCCTGATGGATTAGTTTTTCCAATCAATTTAATTATTTTTGTTGAAAGAATAGCACTTTCAATTAAGTCTTTGCCATACATCTCAAAATCTATATCAAGAGCGTACCACCTCATAGCCCAATCAACTTTCCATTGAAGTTTACAATTTCCATCAAAAATACTTTTTTCTAGATCTTTGCCATTATTGTTAAAGATAATTTTTGAGTCTTTTTTGTTAATTTCTTTTACTGGAATTTCTAAAACATGACCTGTATCAGGACAAATAGGTAAAAAGGGACTATAAGTTTTTTGACGCTCTTTTCCTAAAGTAGGTAAAATTATATTCATAATACCATCATAATTTTCTAAGATAATTTGAAGAGATGGATTAAAAAAACCAGATTTATAAAGTTTGGTTGAACTTTTGAAATTATATTTAAAATTAAAATTATCTAAAAATTTTTTCAACATTTCGTTATTGTGTTCACCAAAACTATCAAATTTTTCAAATGGATCAGGTACTTGTGTAAGTGGTTTGTGTAAATTTTTTTCTAATAATTCTTTTTTAGGTACATTATCTGGGACCTTTCTGAGTCCATCCATATCATCAGAAAAAGTTAATATTTCAGATGGAAGATCAGTCAGATGTTTTAAAGCATTTACAATCATTGATGTTCTTGCAACTTCTCCAAAAGTACCAATGTGCGGAAGACCACT
Organism: uncultured Pelagibacteraceae bacterium; assembly: GCA_902632515.1. The sequence continues at coordinate 66,791 of CACPDA010000001.1, read as the reverse complement.
TGGTCCATACCCAGTTTGAAGTGTAATTTTTCCTTTTTTTTCTATTAATGATTTTCTTTCTCGAAGCATTTTTTTTGCTTCTACAAAAGGCCAAGCGCTTGTTTTATTTAAATTTTCTTTTTTAATCATTAATATTTCTTATAAAAATCTTAAATATATGATTAACTTAATTCATATAGAGTTGAAATTTATTTACCATAAAATAATGTTCTTTCAAAATGCCTAATTATAAAACAGTTTTTTTTACACTGGGAATACTTCAAATAATTCTTGGGCTTTTCATGCTCATTCCAATAATAGCCCAAATTATTTATAAAGAGGTTGATTCCTCTTTTTTTGGAGCATCAATTGTTACAATAATTTTTGGTACTTTGTTTTTTTTGTCTAATTTAAATCATGATAAAAAATTAAATTTACAACAAGCTTTTCTTTTAACAGCACTATCTTGGTTGAGTATTGCAGTTTTTGGTTCTCTTCCTTTCATGTTTTCAAATGTTAATTTTACATTTACTAATGCTTTTTTTGAAAGTATGTCTGGTATAACTACAACTGGTTCAACAATAATTTCTAATTTAAATGAAATGCCAAAAGGTATTCTGTTATGGAGGGCCTTACTTCAATGGTTAGGTGGAATTGGAATTATTATTATGGCAATCACATTAATGCCAATTATGAATGTCGGGGGTATGCAATTATTTAAAATTTCAAGTAATGACTCGTCTGAAAAGATACTTCCAAAGTCAAAAGAAATAGCAATGAGATTAATATATATCTATACAGGTTTAACCACTCTTTGTGCTATTTGTTATTTAATTTTTGGAATGAATTTCTTTGATTGTATAACTCACTCTATGACTACAATCGCTACTGGTGGATTTTCAAATTACAATGAATCTATAGGTTTTTTCAATAGTTCATCAATTGAAATATCAGCTATGATTTTTATTTTACTAGGCAGTCTTCCTTTTATTGCATACATAAAATTCATTAATGGAAATAAAATGATTTTTTTTAAAGATATTCAAATTAAAACCTTTTTAAAAGTTATACTTGTAAGTATAATTATTTTATCAATCTATTTAAGCTTTAGTAATTCAAATAAATTCAATTTTATAGAAATATTATTTAACGTAATTTCAATATTAACAGGCACCGGATATGTTAATGCACAATTTGATAACTGGGGAAGTTTTTCTTTAGTTTTATTTCTAATATTAATGTTTATAGGTGGTTGTGCTGGTTCAACAACGTGTGGAATTAAAATATTTAGAATTCAAATTCTATATAATTTTATAAGTAATAACTTAAAAAAGATAATTTACCCAAAAGGAATATTCATTTTAAAATATGATAAAAATCCGATTGATAATAAATTCATTTCATCAATTATTTCTTTTATATTCATGTACTTAATCATTTTCTTTTTCTTAACAGCATTACTTTCACTTACTGGGCTTGATTTTGTTACATCTATTTCTGGAGCCGCAACTTCTATATCAAATGTCGGACCTGGATTAGGCACTGTCATTGGGCCAAATGGTGATTTTTCATCACTACCAGATTTGTCTAAATGGATATTAAGTGTTGGTATGATTTTAGGTAGATTAGAATTATTTGCTATACTAGTTTTATTTTTGCCTTCTTTTTGGAGAAATTAATTAATGAAAAGTATAAGTATTTTTTTTGAAAAAAAACCTTTAAAAATGATCTGTTTGGGTTTTTCATCAGGTCTTCCAATACTTTTAGTTTTTTCAACTCTTTCAGTTTGGTTAGTAAAAGCAGGGATTAATCGAAGCACTGTAACATTATTTAGTTGGGCAGGCTTTGCTTATGCATTTAAATATTTATGGTCACCACTTGTAGATAGTTACAAATTACCGATACTTAAAAAATTTGGTCATCGAAGAAGTTGGCTTTTATTATCTCAATTTCTTATTATTGCAGCATTAATTCTAACCGCATTTACAGATCCAAAAGAGAGTTTGTTTTTTACAGCTTTATTTATAACAATTTTAGCTTTTTTTAGTGCAACGCAAGATATTTTAATTGATGCATTTAGAATTGAATCAGCACCACAATCTTTACAAGGTCCTCTATCATCAATGTATATTGCTGGATACAGAATTGCAATGCTTGTTGCTGGTGCTGGAAGTTTATGGCTTGCTTCATTTTTTGGAACCGAAATTTATGATCAAAATGTTTGGAAAAAAGTATATCTAATAATGTCTATTTTTATGCTAATTGGTGTTGTTGCAACAATTATTTCGGATGAACCAAAATTAAAAAAAAAATTTAATTCTGATAATCATATAAAATTTTTACTCACTATCTTTATTGCGGTTATAGGATTTATATTTTTGTACTCCATAATTGATAATCCTTTTGAAAAAAAAGAGGTTTTATTAAGTTTTCTCTTTTCATTAGCAAGATTAATAATCTGTTTTATTTTTTCTTATCTAATAATTTCCTTGTTAATCTTGGTTGAATTTGCTCCAAAAGATAAAATTTCAAAAAGTTATATGGGTCCAATTTTTAATTTTATTAAAAGATATGGAAAGTTTGCTTTTTTAATACTTCTTCTAATCTCTCTTTATAGAATTGCTGATATCGTAATGGGAGTAATGGCAAATATATTTTATTTAGAAAAAGGATATAAAATTTCTGAAATCGCAACTTACTCAAAATTTTTTGGTGTCTTTGCAACAATATTAGGTGGATTTATTGGTGGTTATTGTTCTTACAAATTTGGTACGATGAAATCTTTATTTTTTGGATCTTTAATTGCAGCTTCAAGTAACTTATTATTCGCTTGGTTAGCTATTTCACCAATAAGTATTAATTTTTTAATTACTGTAATTACTGCTGACAATATATCTAGTGGATTTGCAGGTGCTGCATTTGTAATTTATTTATCTGGATTAACCTCAATTAAATTTACAGCAACGCAGTATGCATTATTTAGTTCGATTATGCTTTTTATCCCAAAATTAATTGCAGGATATGCCGGTAGTTGGGTAGATTTTATGGGGTATCCATATTTTTTCTCATTAACAGCTTTTTTGGGTTTACCAGTCCTTTTTTTAATAATTTGGATTAGCAAAGTAGCACCAGTTAAAAATTAAATGGAAAGTAATTTTTTAAATATTCCTGTAAGTAACATTTATACTAAGCCTAATATCAGATCAAAAGTAAGTACCCAGATTTTGTATGGAGAAAAATTTAAAATATTAAATAAAAAAAAAGGTTGGCTTAGAATCAAAACTTATTTTGATAATTATATAGGTTATATTAAGGAACAGAAATTCAAAAAAAATTTTAAACCTCAATTAAAGATTTTTAAATCAAAATCAAAGATTTATGTTAAAAAAAAAAATAAATTTTCTCCCTCAAATAATTTTCTTTATTTTGCTTCAGGTGTATCAGCGTTGAGTGAAAATAGAAAATATTTAGAATTTGAAAAAAACAAGTGGATTAAAAAAAAGGATACCAAGATTATTAATCATTTTGAAAAAAATTATTTAAAAATAATCAAATTATTCTTAAATAGTAAATACTTGTGGGGTGGCAAAACTTTAGATGGAATTGACTGTTCTGCTTTAATTCAAATTTATTTTTACTATAACAGAATCTTTTTTCCACGAGACTCAAAAGATCAAATTAAATATTGCAAAAAGAAAGAAAGTAAAAAATTTGATAAAGGTGATATAATTTTTTGGAAGGGTCATGTTGGTATATGCTTAAACAAATCTAAATTTATTCACGCTTATGGACCAAGAAAAAAAGTATTAATAATGCCTATAAATCAAACAATAGAATTAATAAAAAAAACAGCTAATTTAAAAATTAAAAAGGTAAGTAATATAAAAAAATATTAATTTCTTCCAAAATCAGGTTTGTTTATATCTTGTTTTAATTTCAAGATTTTGGATCTCACTTTTTTTGTCTGTATCAATTTTTTTATTATTGACTTGCTATTTTTTGAGTTAATGTCTTTTTTGAATGAATTCAAATTTTTAACAAACATATCAATAGCTCTCGAAACATTAAATTTATTATCAAAAAAAATATCTCGCCACATTATTTCATTTGAGGCTGCTATACGTGAAAAGTCTCTTAAACCACCCGCGCTGAATTTAATTAAATCATACTTTTGTTTTTTTTCAAAATCTTGAGCAGATTTAACTAAATTGTAAGCAACCAAGTGAGGTAAATGACTTGTTATTGAGAAAATTTTATCATGTTTCTCTACATTCATCATGACTGTTTTTGAACCAACCTTTTTCCAAAAAGAGTTCAGAAATTTTAAATTTCTTGAGTTAGTTTTTTTATCTTTAATTAATATGCACCACTTATCTTTAAACATATTTTCTTTACCATGTTCTGGTCCACTTACTTCTGACCCTGTTATAGGATGGCTTGGTATCCAATTAATACCTCTTTTCAAAAATTTTTTAATAACTTTTGATGATTCAATTTTTGAAGAACCAATATCTGTAATAATTGTCTTTGATGAAATAAATCTATTAATTTTAATAATGAGTTTTTTATATTCACTCATAGGTGTACAAAAAATAACTAGATCTGAATTAACCACACCATCTTCTAATGATTTTACTATTGTTCCAGGTAACTTAAGTCTTCTAATCTTTAAAATATTTGATTTTGATTTTTCATAAATAAATATTTTTTTTGCTATTTTTTTTTTAAAAATTCTTCTTGCTAAAGATGATCCTAATAACCCACATCCAATAATTAAAACTTTTTTCATTTACTAAAAATACTTTCCACTTCCTTCATAAACTTTAAATTTTCTTTTTTAGATCCGATGGTTAAACGCAACATATTTTTTATTTTATAACCATATTCAGTTGATCTTAAAATAATACCTTTTAATTTTAATTTTTCATAAAAATACCTAGCTCTTAATTTACATCTCGCAAAGTTTAATAATAAAAAATTAGCAGAAACTTCATTCGAACTAATATCATACTTACTTAAAAAATTTTTCAATTTTGTTGCATAGAAAATATTGTGCTTTATAGATCTAGTAATAAATTTACTATCTTTTAAAGACTCTAGTGCTGCTTTTTGTGCAACCTCATTAACATTAAATGGAGGTTTGATAATATTGAGAGCATCAATAATTTTCTTTGAGCCATGTCCCCATCCAATTCGTAGTGATGACAAGCCATAAATTTTTGAAAATGTTCTCAGTATAAAAACGTTATTTTTATTTTTAAATAAATCTAAACCAGATTTGTAATCAGAGTTTTTCATGTATTCTGTATAAGCATCATCTACAACCAATAAAATATTTTTTCTTAATTTTTTTCTTAATTTTATTAACTCTAGTTTGGTAAGATAAGTCCCTGTTGGATTGTTTGGATTTGCTAAAAAAACAATCTTAGTTTTTTTAGTAACCTTTTTAATTATTTCTGTAACAGATACTTTAAATTTTATTTCTTTAGCAAAAATAACATTTGCACCAACTATTTTGGCATAAATTCTGTACATCAAAAAACTAAATTGGGGCACAATCACATCATCTTTAGGTTTTAAAAATAATTGACATAACATTTGAATAACCTCATCTGAACCCGCTCCACAAATAATTCTGTCTTGATTACATTTAAATTTTTTTGCAATTTGCTTTCTTAGTTCTTTTGATTTTCCATCTGGGTATCTAAAAAAATTCAACTTTTTATTAGACATAACTTTCTTGACTCTTGAGCTCATACCTAGAGCAGATTCGTTTGCAGAAAGTTTAATAATTTTTCTAAATTTCTTTATATTAGATTTTCCTGGTTTATAGGCTTCAATATTTAGTTTTTTAAATCTCATGATACTTATCTTTTTAATATTTAAGCCCTTTATAATTAAAATTAGAATTTTTTATACAGTTATAAATGTAAATATTTTTAAATTTGACATACTAAATAACTTCTTGTACAAAATTTATGCGCTGATTTACCTGAATTGCGAGCGCTTTAAAAAAACCGCTAAAAAAGTTTTTCTCGCATAATTCACTAATTAGCACTTTTATGAATATTAAAGAAAATATTAAAACATTGATAATTGATAAACCACTTAAATTAGATTGTGGTCAAACTATAAGTAATTTTCCATTGGCCTATGAAACCTTTGGAAGTCTTAATGAAAATAAAGATAATGCAATTTTGGTTTGCCATGCTTTAACGGGCGATCAATTTGTTACTGGTATAAATCCAATAACCAAAAAGGATGGATGGTGGACATATGCTGTTGGTCCAAATAAGTCTATTGATACAAACAAATATTTTGTTATTTGTGCAAATGTACTTGGTGGATGTATGGGATCTTTTGGACCTAGCCATGAAAATCCTAAAACAAAAAAAATTTATGGAACAGACTTTCCTGTCATTACAATTAATGACATAGTAAATGCCCAAGTAAATTTGTTAGACTTTTTTGGTATTGATAAACTTTTTTCAGTTGTTGGAGGATCAATGGGTGGTATGCAGGTTTTACAATTTGTAAGTAATTTTCCTGACAAAGCTAAAACTGCAATACCAATTGCCTGTACATCTAATCATTCTGCTCAGAATATTGCTTTTAATGAATTGGGTAGGCAAGCAATTACAGCTGACCACAATTGGTTAGATGGGAATTACAACTCAAAAAACACTGTACCTGACAAAGGATTAGCAGTTGCGCGAATGGCTGCACATATCACTTATTTATCAAAAAAAGGGCTTCAAGAAAAATTTGGAAGAAAGTTGCAGAAAAGAGATGATCTTAAATTTGGTTTTGATGCTGATTTTCAAATAGAAAGTTACTTGAGATATCAAGGTTCAGTCTTTGTAGATAGATTTGACGCAAATAGTTATCTTTATATAACCAGAGCAATGGATTATTTTGATTTAGTAAAACAATTTGATGGTAATTTATCTAATGCCTTTAAAAATACAAAAACTAAATTTTTTGTAATATCTTTTACTTCTGACTGGCTTTATCCAACCCAAGAAAATAAAGAAATAGTTATTGCTCTTAATTCAATTAACGCAAATGTAGGTTTTGTAGAAATAGAATCTGATAAAGGTCATGACTCTTTTTTACTTGATGTCCCAGACTTTTTAAAAGCTGTTAAAAATTTTTTAGATAAATCTTTTGTAGAAAAATTATAATGAAAACCGAATATAAAATTATTGCTGATATTATTGAAAATAATTCAAGTATATTAGATGTGGGATGTGATGATGGAACCTTAATGGAATTTTTAAAAGCTAATAAAAGTACAAATATTAGGGGTATCGAAATTTCTAAGGAAAAAGTTCAAACTTGTATTGCTAAGGGATTAACTGTAATCGAAGGAAATGCAGAATTTGATTTGAAACAATTTCCAAATAATTCATTTGATTATGTTGTTCTTGGCCAAACTTTACAAGCTTTTATAAATCCAGAATTAGTTATTAAAGAACTTTTAAGAGTTGGTAAAAAAGCCATTGTAACTATTCCTAACTTTGGACATTGGAAAGTTAGACTAGATTTATTAACTAAAGGTACAATGCCAATAACAGACTCCTTACCACACAATTGGTATAATACTCCTAATATTCATATGTGTACAATTAAAGATTTTGTTAAATTTTCTGAAATAATTGGTTTTAAAATTTTTAAATCTTTAGCTTTAAAAAATAAGAATATATCTAATATAAATAATTCAAATTTATTCTTTAAAAATCTATTTGGCGAACTTGGAATATTTTTAATTGAGAAATAAATGAAAATTGAAATTATAAAATGTCTGCAAGATAATTTCAGTTATTTGATTATTGATGAAAAAACTCAGATAGCTTGTGTTGTTGATCCTAGTGAGTCAAAACCTATTATTAACTTTTTAAATGATAAAAAAATAGACCTCAAATATATTCTTAATACTCATCATCATTACGATCACGTTGGTGGAAATAGTGAATTGAAGAAGAGATATAATTCTTGTGTTATAGGCTTTAAAGGAGATAGGAATCGTATCCCAGAAATTGATATTTTATTAGAGGATAATCAAATATGGAAAAAGGATAACTTTGAGGCAAAAATTTATCACATTCCTGGTCATACAACAGGACATATTGCTTTTCATTTTTTTAAAGAAAAAAAAATCTTTACTGGTGATACTTTATTTTCTCTTGGATGTGGAAGATTATTTGAAGGAACATATAAACAAATGTTCAACTCACTTAAAAAAATCAAGCAACTTCCTAAAGATACAAAAATCTATTGTGGCCACGAGTACACATTACAAAATTCAAATTTTTGCATAACTAATGATCCTGAAAATTTAAAACTCAAAGAAAAAATTGCAAAAATCAAAAATAATCTTAAGAAAAATTTACCCACTATTCCGACTATTTTAGAGGATGAACTTGAATGTAATATATTTCTTAAAGCAAATGATCTGAAAACTTTTTCAAAACTAAGGGATTTAAAGGATAATTTCTAGCTTATATAGCTTGACTATGGTTAAGCTGAGATTATATTGCGGTAATTAAAAATTACATATTCTTTATGTCTTACGCAGTAATACAAACAGGTGGAAAACAATATAAAGTTAGATCGGGTGAGATCTTGAAAATTGAAAAATTGCCAAATTCTAAACCTGATACTAAAATTGAATTTAAAGAAATTCTTGCTTATGGTGATGAAAAAGTGATTGAGATTGGAGCTCCAACGGTAGAGGGTGCTAAAGTTGAGGCAAATATAATTAAGAATAGTAAAAATAGAACTATTTTAATTTTTAAAAAAAGAAGAAGACAAAATTCAAGACGTAAAAATGGACATAGACAACAGTATTCGATGATTAAAATAAACAAAATTTTTTCAAAAGATGGTAAAGTTTTATCAGAAGCTGAAAAAATTTCTAAAACTTCAAAAAAAGAAGTTGTGGAAAAAAATATTAGTAAGTAACTAGGCAAAAGTTATGGCAACAAAAAAAGCAGGTGGATCATCAAGAAACGGACGAGACAGTGCCGGAAGAAGACTTGGGGTTAAAAAGTATGGTGGTGAAAGTGTAATACCTGGAAATATAATTGTTAGACAAAGAGGAACAAAGATATTTCCTGGTGAAAACGTTGGAATGGGCAAAGATCATTCCATATTTTCAGTTATAAAAGGCAAAGTAGTTTTTAAAAAAACTAAATCAGATAGAACTTTTGTTTCAGTAAAACCCAATTAATAGTACAACTGAAAATAACGTTGTATTATGAAATTCTTAGATCAAGTAAAAATTTATATTAAAGCTGGAAACGGTGGGGATGGTTCCCCAAGCTTTAGAAGAGAAAAATTTATTGAGTTTGGAGGACCTGATGGTGGAGATGGTGGAAAAGGTGGTTCAATTATTTTAAGAGCTGAACAAAACTTAAATACTTTAATAGACTTTAGATATCAACAACATCATAAAGCACAACGAGGGGAAAATGGCTCAGGTCAAAATCGCACGGGAAAAGGTGGTGAAGATTTAATTCTCAAGGTTCCTTTGGGAACACAAGTATTTGAAGAAGACGATAAAACATTGATATATGATTTTACTAAAATTGGTGAGGAGTTTGTAGCAGCTAATGGAGGTAAAGGGGGATTAGGAAATACAAGATTTAAAAGTTCAACTAATAGAGCTCCAAGAAAGTATACCAAAGGAACAGCTGGTGAAGAGTTTGTAATTTGGCTTCAATTAAAAACTATTGCTGATATTGGAATAATTGGATTACCTAACGCTGGAAAATCTAGTTTATTAGCAGCAGTAACAAATGCAAATCCAAAAATTGCAAATTACCAATTTACTACTTTAAATCCAAACTTAGGAGTTGCAACTTATGACAATAAAGAAATCACTCTAGCTGATATACCTGGCTTAATTGAAGGAGCACATGAAGGCACAGGGTTAGGTACACAATTTTTAAAACACATAGAGAGATGTAAGTCACTTTTACATCTAATTGATATTACTAATGAAAATTTAATAGAATCTTATAATCAAGTCAAAAAAGAATTACAAAATTATAGCTCAGAACTTACCAAGAAAAAAGAGTTGATTGTTTTAAATAAAATAGATTTAGTAGATGAGAATGTTGTAAAAAAAAAATTAAAAGATTTTTCTAAAAATAAAAAAATTGAAGTATTAACACTATCAACATTAAAGAAAAATTCCGTATCTAAAATTAAATCTAAATTAATTTCATATGCATCTTAAAAATTCAAAAATTATTGTCATCAAAATTGGATCATCTCTTATAGTAGACAAAAATCGAAAAATTAGGGGTAAGTGGTTATCGAGCTTTGCAAATGATATTAAAAAACTAAAATTAAATAATAAAAAAGTAGTGATAGTTAGCTCCGGAGCAATAGCTCTTGGATGTAAAAAAATGAATTATAATAAAACAAATCTAAAACTAGATAAAAGCCAAGCCATAGCTTCTATTGGTCAAATTGAATTAATGAATTTATTTTCACAAACATTCTCTAAATACAAAATTAACATATCACAAATTCTTTTAACATTAGACGATACTGAAGAGAGAAGAAGATCAATAAATGCGAGAAGAACTTTTGAAAACTTATTTCAACTTGATTATGTTCCAATAGTTAATGAAAATGATACTATTGCAACTTCGGAAATTAAATATGGTGATAATGACAGACTCGCATCTCGTGTAGCTCAAATTACTGGTGCAGATACATTAATTTTATTATCTGATGTAGATGGTCTTTTTACAAAAAATCCAAAAAAATTTAAAAATGCAAAACTAATTAAAAGAATTTCTAACTTAAATGAAGACACTAAGAATGTTAATATGAAAGGCACTACAGAATTTGGGCGTGGAGGGATGGATACAAAAATTGAAGCAGCAAAAATAAGTAATTTAGCAGGATGTAATATGATAATTGCAAATGGTTTATATTTAAATCCTATTGATCAAATTGAAAAAAAAAATAATTGTACATGGTTTATTTCTTCAATACCGAAATTAGATGCTAGAAAAAAATGGATTATCAGCTCTGTTTCTCCAAAAGGGGAGCTTATTATTGACGATGGAGCTAAAAAGGCCCTTACAAATGGAAAAAGTCTACTTGCTGCAGGTATTAAAAAAGTATCAGGAAATTTTAAAAAAGGAGATCATATAAAAATTTTAGATAATAAGAGAAAAGAATTTGCAAGAGGCTTAAGTTCTTTTTCTTCAAGTGAAATAAGCAAAATTTTAGGATGTCACTCTAATGAAATTAAAAAGATACTTGGTTATGTCACAAAATCTGAAATTGTTCATAAAGATGATATGGTAAAAATTTAATGAAAAAAGAATTAATAAATATTGGAAATAAATCTAAGAAAGCTATGACTTCTCAATTAAATTCTTGGAAAAAAAATAAAGTTTTAAAAGATTACTGTGATCTAATAAAAAAAAATAAGAAATTAATCATTAATCAAAATAAAAAAGATATCTTTAATTCGCGGAAAAAAAATCTAAAAAAAAATCTAATTAATCGTCTGGTTTTAGATGAAAAAAAGATTTCAAATATTATCAGTTCCATTAAATCAATAATAAAACTTAAAGATCCAACAAATATTATCTTGGAAAAATGGAAAAGACCTAATGGTTTAAATATTTCAAAGATTTCTATTCCGATAGGAGTTATTAATGTTATCTACGAAAGTAGACCTAATGTAACTTCTGATGTAGCATCTCTATGTTTTAAATCTGGAAATGCTGTCATTTTAAAAGGTGGAAAAGAAGCATACAATTCAAATAAAATTTTATCGAAATTATTTAGATCTTCATTAAAAAAAAATAATATTGATGAAAATTTTGTTCAATTTATTAATAATAAAAATAGAAATGTTGTTGATTTTTTATTAACAAAAATGAGTAAATATGTTGATGTAGTTATTCCAAGGGGGGGTAAACAATTAGTAAAAAAAGTTAAAACTTTATCTAATTTACCAATAATCGGTCACTTAGAAGGAGTTTGTCATACTTTTGTCGATAAAGATGCAAATCTTAAGATTGCCAAAAAAATTGTTTATAATGCAAAATTAAGAAACACTGCGATTTGTGGGGCAACTGAAACAATTTTGATTCACCAAAAAATTTTAAATAAATCATGTAATTATATATTAGAAAATTTAGAAAAAAATGGCTGTAAAATTATTGGAGATAATAAAATTCGAAAATCTTACACAGGAAAAATATTTAAAGCTACAAATAAAGACTGGTCTAAAGAATATTTATCACCTACTGTATCTGTGAAATCGGTAAGTAGTCTAAATGAAGCTATTAAACATATTAATAGATTTGGTACTATGCATACAGATTCTATTATCACAAAAAACAAAATGACTGCAAAAAAATTTTTATCAGGAGTTAAAAGTTCTATAGCAATGCACAACACATCAACTCAATTCGCCGATGGTGGTGAATTTGGTTTTGGAGGAGAAGTTGGAATTTCAACTAATACACTTCCTCCAAGAGGACCTGTTGGTTTAAATCAATTAGTCTCATATAAATATCAAATTACCAGTAATGGCAAAATTAGGAAATAATATAAATTCAAAAAATAGAATTGGCATACTTGGTGGATCGTTTGATCCAGCACATAAAGGTCATTTAGCAATATCAAAGAAAGCTATCAAAAAATTTAAATTAAAAAAGATAATATGGGCTATCACTGCAAAAAATCCTTTGAAGAAAAAAAGTGAAACAAGTATTCCTGATAGAATCAAAGGATGTAAAAAAATTATAAAATCAAATAATTTAATCAAAATAAAATTCTATGAAAATATCATTAAATCAAACAAAACAATAAGTTTAATAAACTATATTAAAAAAAATACTACATCTGAAATTTTTTTTTTAATGGGTGCAGATAGTCTTATAAATTTTCATAAATGGTATAAATGGAATATGATTGCTAAAAAATGTAATTTGATTGTTTTTGATCGCCATGGATATAAAAAAAAATCTTTAAATTCAATATCATTTAAAAGACTTAAAGGTAAAAATTTCAAATTTATTGAATTTAATAAGGTCAAAATTTCATCTTCTCAATTAAGGAAAATTTGATAGAGTTAATGTAATTAATGGATAAAATTTCAGATTTAAAACAAATCGTAATACATACCTTAGACATTAACAAAGCCCAGGACATTGTTAGTATAGATTTAAAAGACAAAAGTTCTATGGCTGATTTTATGATAATAGCAAGTGGTACGTCGTCAAGACATATTCAAGCTTTATCTGAACAAGTTCTAGAAAAATTAAAAGATAATGGTGTCAATGAGTGTAAAATAGAAGGCAAAGAAAGTAATGAATGGAAACTGGTTGATGGTATTGATTTAATTGTTCATATTTTTCATCCTGAAAAAAGAAAATTTTATGAACTTGAAAAAATGTGGTCTGAATTAATACCTAAAGAAAAATTGATAATATGACAATAAAAAAAATTTTTATAACATTATTTTTAATAAATTTTATTTTTTTGAAAAGCTCTTATTCTTCAGAATATGACATTTATAAAAAGATTGATCTTTTTGGAGAAGTTTTGGAAAAAATTAACAAAGAATATGTTGATGAGATAAATCAATCAGAAAGCATGGATGCAGCTATAGATGGTCTTCTTCAATCTTTAGATCCGTATTCAGGTTATATGTCTCCAAAAACTTTTGATGAAATGCAAACTGATACAAGTGGTGAATTTGGAGGACTTGGTATTGAGGTAACTATGGAGGCGGGTGTTGTTAAAGTTATAACTCCTATAGATGATACTCCAGCATCTAGAGCTGGAATCAAATCTGGCGATTACATTGTAAAAATTGAGGATACTCAAGTTCAAGGAAAGTCTTTAAGTGAAGCAGTTGATTTAATGAGGGGTCCGGTTGGATCTAGTATTGAATTGACAATTAGAAGACGGGGAGAAAAAAAAGCTTTAATAGTTGAAGTCACTAGAGAAATTATTCAAATTAAGTCTGTCAAAGCTGATTTATTAGATAAAAATATTGGATATTTAAGATTAACTTCTTTCAATGAAAACAGCGCGAAACAAATTGAAAAAGAAATCAAAAAATTAGAGAATAATAACGACTTGAAAGCTTATATCTTAGATCTGAGAAATAACCCAGGTGGTCTTTTATCCCAAGCAATAACAATTTCAGATTTTTTTTTAGAGAATGGTGAAATTGTATCAACAAAAAGTAGGAAATCTTCTGAAAATAGAAAATGGTTTGCAAAAAAAGGAGATATTACAAACGGTAAAACCTTAATTGTCATGATAAACTATGGCTCTGCATCAGCTTCTGAGATTGTAGCTGGAGCTTTAAAAGACCATAAGAGAGCAATTTTATTAGGAGAAAATACTTACGGCAAAGGTTCTGTTCAGTCAATTATACCTCTAAAAAATAAAGGCGCAATTAGACTTACAGTAGCAAAATATTATCTTCCTTCTGGAAAATCAATTTCTGAAGTTGGTGTATCACCAGATATAGAAATTGTTGAAAAATTAGATAATTTTAAGATAAAAACTGAAACAGATAATCAATTAAGTTACGCTTTAAAATTACTTAACGGTTAAATATGGAGGATAAGTTTAAGAATTTGCCACTTAGAGATGGAGTGGGCATTATTGTTTTGAACAAAGATAATAAAATTTTTGTAGCGAAAAGAATTGATAATCCAAAAAATTTTTGGCAAATGCCTCAAGGAGGAGTAGATGAAGGTGAGAGTTTTTTAACTGCTGCTTATCGAGAGCTAGAGGAAGAAACTAGTATAAGAAGTGTTAAATTAATCAAAGAAATAGATGATTTAACCACTTATTTATTACCAAAACACTTGTTGGGAATAATTTGGAAAGGAAAATATAAGGGCCAAAAACAAAAATGGTTTTTGATGAGATTTTTAGGGAATGATAAAGAAATAAATATACATACAAATAAGCCAGAATTTTTAGAATGGAAATGGATTGATTTAGAAAAAATTACCGATGTAGTTGTAGATTTTAAACTTGAAGTTTACAAAATACTTAAAAAAAAAATAAAAAATATTATTAATTAATATTTTTCAAAACTTCTATTTTTTGATCAACTAAATATTTAATTTGATCATTTATGTCTGTTTTAGAAGTTTCTTTTTCTGCTTCTTTTAATAATTCTTGAATTTTATTTTTTTCCATATCTTTAAGATTAAAAATAGAACTCGTTAGGACTGACAAATTATTGTCCTTAAACTCTATAATACCATCTTCAACATAAAATTTTTCATCACCAGATTTTGAAAAAATCTTAAGAATTCCAGGTTTAAGAAAGGAAATAATGGAAATATGATCCTTGAGAATTCCAATTTCTCCTTCAAATGCTGGAACAACGACTTCAGTTGCATCTTCTTTTGATAAGAAAGATTTATCAGGGTTTACTATTTCTATTTTGAACTCTTCGCTCATTACGCAGCATCTTTTTTCATTTTTTCAGCTTTTTCCACTGCTTCCTCAATTGTACCCACCATGTAAAATGCGGCTTCTGGAAGATTATCATATTCCCCTTTACAAATTGCATCAAAACCTTTTATCGTTGACTCTAGGTCTACAAGTTTACCTGGTGATCCAGTAAAAACTTCAGCAACAAAAAAGGGTTGAGATAAAAATCTTTGAATTTTTCTTGCTCTTGCTACAGTTAATTTATCCTCCTCTGACAACTCATCCATACCTAAAATTGCAATGATATCTTGTAAAGATTTGTATGTTTGAAGAACTTTCTGAACTTCTCTAGCAACTCTATAATGTTCATCACCTACTATTCTAGGATCAAGAATTCTAGAAGTAGAGTCTAATGGATCAACTGCGGGATAAATACCAATTTCAGCAATTTGTCTTGAAAGTACTGTAGTTGCATCTAAGTGAGCAAATGAAGTTGCTGGTGCTGGATCAGTTAAATCATCTGCTGGAACATAAATAGCCTGCACTGAAGTAATAGATCCCTTATTTGTTGTTGTAATTCTCTCTTGTAAGTTACCCATGTCTGTTGCCAAAGTAGGTTGATAACCAACTGCTGATGGTATCCTTCCTAAAAGTGCTGATACCTCAGAACCAGCTTGTGTAAATCTAAAAATATTATCAACAAAGAAAAGGACATCTTGGCCCTCTTGATCTCTAAAATATTCAGCTACAGTTAATCCTGTAAGAGCAACTCTAGCTCGAGCACCTGGCGGTTCATTCATTTGACCATATACTAGTGCTGCCTTCGACCCAGAGCCATCTTTTTTTATAACACCAGACTCTATCATTTCATGATAAAGATCGTTACCCTCCCTAGTTCTTTCACCAACACCAGCAAAAACAGAAAAGCCTCCATGTGCTTTAGCAACATTGTTAATTAATTCCATAATCAAAACAGTTTTTCCAACTCCTGCTCCTCCAAATAATCCAATTTTTCCACCCTTGGCATAAGGTGCCAACAAGTCAATTACCTTTATACCTGTAACTAAAATTTCTGTTTCGGTTGACTGATCATTAAATTCAGGTGCAGATCTATGAATAGGCCAGCTTTCTTTTGTTTTAACAGCACCTCTTTCATCAATAGGTTCACCAATCACATTAATAATTCTACCTAAAGTTTCTGGCCCTACAGGAACTTTGATTGGTGCATTAGTGTTAACTACTTCATCTCCTCTTTTTAGTCCCTCTGTAGCATCCATTGCAATAGTTCTTGCTGTTGACTCTCCCAAATGCTGGGCGACCTCTAAAACTAAACGATTGTTGCCATTTTTACATTCCAACGCAGTCAAAATCTCTGGAAGTTCTCCCTCAAATTTAACATCTACTACTGCTCCAATAACTTGTGTGATTATTCCTTTACTCATATCTATAAACTTTCTGCTCCTGATATAATTTCTATTAGTTCTTTAGTAATTGCTGCCTGACGACTTCTATTATACTCAATAGTAAGTTTGTCAACCATTTCACCTGCGTTTCGAGTAGCATTATCCATTGCGCTCATTCTTGCTCCTTGTTCGCTAGCTGAATTCTCTAACATTGCTTTAAATATTTGTGTTGAAATATTTTTTGGTAATAAGTTGCTTAAAATTTCATCTTCATCTGGCTCAAATTCATAACTTTCTTCAGACTTATTTTGATTATTAGTCTCAGTATTTAATGGGATAATCTGTTGTGCTCGAGGTATTTGAGTTATTACATTCTTAAATTGATTAAAGAAAACAGTACAAATATCAAATTCTTCATTTTCAAATCTATCGATTATAGTTTTTCCAACTTTTTCGGCATCAAAATAATTAGCATTTTTTGAATCTTTAAAAGATATATTTTCGATTATTTTATCTCCATATGCTCTCTTAAGTTGATCATTACCTTTAGATCCTACGGTAACAATTTTTATTTCCTTACCTTCTTTTTTTAATTTTGAAAAATAATTTTTAGCCTTTTTAATAATATTAGCATTAAAACCACCACATAAACCTCTATCTGAAGTTATTACTACACAAAGGTGTATTTTATCATTTCCTGTACCCGATAAAAGTTTTGGAGCGTTACTTTTATCAGATATACTATTAGAAAGGTTCAAAATCACATTATTCATTTTTTGAGAATATGGCCTGCCTTTTTCTGCACTATCTTGAGCCTTTTTAAGTTTAGCTGCTGCAACCATTTTCATAGCTTTAGTAATCTTTTGAGTAGATTTCACACTTGTAATTCTTTTTTTAAGATCGTCTAAACTTGCCATAGTATTTATTAAGATTTAAAACTTTTTTTTAAATTAGTAATTATTTCAATTAAATTTTTTTCTGAGTCATCCTCTAATTTTCCAGAACTTAAAATTGAGCCAATAATCTCAGGTTTGTCAGATTTACATCTATCAATTATTTTATTTTCAAAATCAGAAATGTCCTTCAATTCTATGTCGTCTAAGTATCCTTTAACTCCACAAAACACTGAAATTACTTGTTCTGCAACTGTCATTGGGGAGTACTGTTTTTGTTTTAAAAGTTCGGTTAATTTAGACCCTCTATTTAAAAGTTGTTGAGTTGAGGCATCTAAGTCTGAACCAAATTGAGCAAATGCTGCCATTTCCCTATATTGAGCTAACTCAAGTTTCATTGATCCTGAGACCTTTTTCATTGCTTTTGTTTGAGCAGAAGATCCAACCCTAGAAACTGATAGTCCAACATTTATTGCGGGTCTAATACCCTGATTAAATAACTCTGTTTCTAAAAAAATCTGTCCATCAGTTATTGAAATAACATTTGTTGGAATATAAGCTGAAACATCGCCACCTTGAGTTTCAATAATTGGTAGAGCAGTTAAAGATCCACCACCATGTTCGTCACTTAATTTTGCGGCTCTTTCCAATAATCGACTGTGTAAGTAAAATACGTCTCCTGGATATGCCTCTCTTCCAGGGGGTCTTCTTAATATTAGTGACATTTGCCTATATGCTACTGCTTGCTTTGAGAGATCATCATAAATGATTAATGCATGCATACCATTATCTCTAAAAAATTCACCCATAGCACAACCTGTGTAAGGAGCTAAAAATTGTAAAGGAGCAGAATCTGAAGCTGTTGCGGCAACAATAGTAGTATATTCCATCGCTCCAGCTTCTTCTAAAGTTTTTTGAATTTGTCTTACTGTTGATCTTTTTTGTCCCACAGCAACATAAATACAATATAGTTTTTGTTTTTCATCGCCCGACTCATTAATTTTTTTTTGATTTATTATTGCATCTATTGCCACAGCTGTTTTTCCAGTTTGTCTATCACCAATAATTAATTCTCTTTGACCTCTTCCAATTGGAACAAGGCTATCAATCGATTTTAATCCTGTTTGCATTGGCTCACTAACTGATTGTCTTGGGATAATTCCAGGAGCTTTTACCTCAACTCTACTTTTCTTGACTCCTTTATTTAATGCACCTTTTCCATCAATTGGATTTCCCAATCCATCTACAACTCTTCCTAACAACTCTTTTCCAACTGGCGTGTCAACAATACTTCCAGTTCTTTTTACAACATCTCCCTCTTTAATATTTCGGTCATCTCCAAAAATAACTACTCCAACGTTTTCACTTTCCAAGTTTAGAGCCATACCTTTAGAGCCATCTGAAAATTCAACCATTTCTCCAGCCTGAACGTTATCTAAACCATAAATTCTTGCTATCCCGTCACCTACAGACAAAACTTGGCCTACTTCAGAAATTTCGGCTTTTTTTCCAAAATTTTTGATTTGATCTTTTAAAATCTTTGTTACTTCTGAAGGATTAATTTCCATGTTATGCCTCTATCATTTTATTTTCAATTTGTTGTAATTTATTTTTAATAGAAGTATCAATCATTGTACTACCTACTTGTACAATTAAACCTCCTATTAAACTTTTATCATAGATATAATTTAATTTTATCTTAGATTTAAAATTATGAGATAATTCATCTGTTATTTTATCGATTTCTTGTTGGGATAACTCTTTAGATGATTTTATTTGCGCTTTTAATTCACCTCTTTTTTCTGAACAAATTTCATTAAAACTTTTTAATATTTGTTCTACATAAAAAAATCTTCTCTTTTGAATTAAAAAATTTAAAAAATTCTTAAATAAATTATCAAAATTAAAATTTTTAGATATCTTATCTATAACATCTCTTAACGTATCTTGGCTTAATGTAGGATCCTTTATTAAATTTTTAAAATCATCACTATTCATAATCAACTTTAAAAAACCATTAGAATTTTCTTCAACTTTAGCCATCACACTAGCTTCATTAGCTAATTCATATAAAGCCAAAGAATACCTGTTAGCTGAAGTATCAGAAAATCCTTTATTTTTACTCAATTATTTACCTCTAAGTGTCTAAGATTATTTAAAATCACGATTTAATTAACATATGCTATTATAGTCTTCAAGTAACACATTGACTAAAAACTGTTTTTTTTTGGCTTTAATTGAAGCTAATTGGATCAACATCAACTGAAAGTTTTATTCCTAGAGAAAATTTAAATTTTGGAATTGCAGCAGCTAAAGAGTTTTGTAATTTTAAAGTTTTAGCACCCCTAATTAATAATCTTACACGATATTTTCTCTTTAATCTAAAAATTGGAGCACTTACAGGTCCTAAAATTTTACCATTAATTTTGTTTTGCAAAAACAATTTAAACTGTAGAGCCTCTTTCTCTAATTTATTTTCATTTTCACCAGTTAAAATTAAGGATATAAATCTTTGGAATGGTGGAAGATTATTTTGCTTTCTAATTTCTACTTCTTTATCTAAAAAAATATCAGGATTTTTATTTGTAATATCTGAGATCATTTTTGTATTAGTATTGTAGGTCTGAAAATATACAATAGATGGTTCTCCAGTTCGCCCTGCTCTACCAGATAATTGATGATACAATTGCAAATTTTTTTCAGCAACTCTTAAATCATGCCCATTAGATGATAAATCAATATCAACAACTACAATACAATTTAAGTTTGGAAAATGAAATCCTTTAGAAATAAGCTGTGTTCCAACTAAAATATCAATTTCATTATTTATTATTTTTTCCAGTTTATCTTTTGAATTTTTTTTATTCATCGTATCACTCGAAAAAATTTCAACTTTTTTTAGAGGAAAATTTTTTTTAACTTCTTCAGAGATTCTTTCTACACCAGGTCCACTGAATATAAAATCACACTTTCCTTCTTTAATACAATCCCTATTTAGGGAAGTTTTAAATCCACAATAATGGCATAATAAATTATTCTTATTTTTATGATAAACTAAATTTACTGAACAATTAGGACAAGAAAACTTATTTAAACATTTTTTACAAAAAACATTTGGTGAAAATCCTCTTCGATTCAAAAAAAATAAAACCTGATTTTTTTTTTCTATGTGATAATTTACTTTTTTAATTACATCGTTTGAAAGCCAGGACTGTTTCTCTAGTTTTACTTTATTCAAATTTATTATTTCATAATTTGGCAAAGATGCATCCTGATATCTTTTTTCTAATTTTGAAACTTGATATTTTTTTTTTTTTATATTCTCATAGGTCTCAACAGATGGCACAGCTGTAATTAATTTTATAGGAATATTTTCAATTGATGCTCTTGATATTGCCATATCTCTTGCATTGTACATTATTCCCTCATCTTGTTTGTATGATTGATCATGTTCCTCATCAACTATAATAAGTCCTAATTTTTTAAAAGGTAAAAATAAAGATGATCTGGCTCCAATTACAATTTTAATTTTTTCAGAAATAATTCCACTCCAAATAATTTCCTTATTTTTTTTTGTAATACCAGAATGCCAAATTGCTGGTTTAAAACCAAAAAATTCAATAAATTTTTTTTCGAATTGACTCGTAAGACCAATTTCTGGAAGAAGAATTAAACCCTGATAACCTTTTTTTAGTATTTTTTTTAGAACTTCAAAGTAAATTATAGTCTTACCTGATCCAGTAGTACCTTGTAAAACATGCACTTTAAATTTTTTATTAGAGAGATTTAATTGATAGAAAACTTTTTTTTGTTCTGGTGTTAATTTAATTGAATTTTTTTTAATTTTAATATTAAAATTTTGATAAAATTTTTCCTCAAAAATTTTAATTGGTTTACCACTTAGTAAAACTAATTTTAAAGCCATTCCTTTCGGAACAATATTATATTCAGCAAACCAATTAAGAAATTTTATTGTCTTTTCATTTAAATTTGGAATATCTAATTTGTTAATTATTCTTTTAATCTTAAATTTCTTATTACTTTTTTTTTCAAATTCATTCCAAACAACACCAATTATTTTTGACTTACCAAAAGGTACTTCAACAAAATCCCCAATTTTTAATTTGATACTACTTTCATAGGTGAATGGATGATTGAATATATTAGGCAAGAGAATCGGAAATTTCATTAGCAGATAATATGAAAAAACTGAATGAAATGATAGAATATTTGAATTCTGTTATTTGTTAATTCTAAAATTTTAATTAATATAACAATATATCCAAATAATATATTATTAAAAATATATATGCATATTAAATTAACAAATAACAAAAATTTTAAAAGAGATAAAAAATTTTATCAAATCGCAAACAAGACACTGAAAAAAATAAAAAAAAAAATAGTCCCTCTAAAATTAATCATTACAAAAAGTAATAATACAAAAATTGTAATAGCAGATGATACAAAACAGTTACAAGGATCTTATAAATTTCGTGGTGCAAATTCAGAAATACAAAATATCAAGGATAGAAATATAAAGACTATATGCCTTGGCTCGACTGGTAATTTTGGACTATCAATGAGCTACCTATGTAAAAAGAATAAAATAAATTGTAATATATTTATTTCTAAAAATACTAATATTTATAAAATTGAAAAATTAGAGCAAAATAATTCAATTTTACATCAAAATAATAAAAATTATGATGATGCAAAAATAAACGCCAAAAAGTTTGCCAATAAAAATGGTTATAAATTTCAAGATGTTTGTACAAAATCAATTTTTTATGGAAACGCATCACTCATTTTAGAAATAATCGAAAAATTGAAAAAAAAAGATAAAAATTTATTAAAAAAGAAAATATTAGCGATCTTTCCTCTTGGCAGTGGTAGTTTAGCGACACCATCAATAAAGATATTAAAATATCTAAGTCCTCAAATAAAAATAGCAGTAGTAGAGCCGGAAAGATTTAGTAAATTTTTTTATATTTTTGATAAAAAAAAAAAACCAAGTTTTTTACCAACAATAGCTGAAGGAGCAGGTGTAAAGAAAATACCTAAAATAAATTATAGGTTCTTATTAGACAATGTTGATATCGTGTCGAAAGTGTCTGAAAATGAGATTAAAAATGCTATAAAATTTTTATATAAAAAACACAAAATTAAAGCTGAAGGTGCAGGTGCACTTTCAATGAGTTTATTTTTGAAATTAAATAAGAGTTTTTCAAATTTTGACTATATAATATTACCAATTTGTGGAACCAATATAGATAAAAAAAGCTTTTTGAAAATTATTTCATAAATTGATATTTTTTTTTTCTAGATAAGATTTAACTTGCCAAGATATAGCATTTCGGAATTTTTTTTTTTGTAAAATAATTTTAAAATAGCTTTCATGAGCATAAGTACAACCAATATCGTACCAGTAATGAAAATATTTTTTATCAATCATTTTCCATTTTTTTTTGGAAAAAATAAAAAAGAATTTAATTAAATATCTAAATATTCTTACTGAAATTGGATTAATATTTCTTTTTAGGTTTAATTTACCCCACTTTTTTCCCGTCCATACCAATTGCAAATTTCTTTTAGATAATGTGTCTACATAAAAATTACGTTTTAATTTTAACTCAAATGGAATTTTTTCCCAAAACTTTAGATATTCGTTATCCCAAAGTGGTAAAGCCCAATCTAAACCTAAAAATTCATAATTTCTCTGTCTACTTAAACAGTGCTTAGATTGTCTTTCTTCAAGTTGAATATTCTCAATAACTCCAAAAATTTGTTTAGGGTCTTTAACTTCTATATTTAATTTTTGCATTTGGTTAATTAATAAATTTTCGATTATTTCATCATTTTTTTTATTTGCTAAATTTAGCCATAGTCTAAAATGTTTATCAATTATTGCTTTTGCAGCATTTTTAAAAAAATTATTTGAATATTCATGATTATAAAATTGTGTTAACATATGATTTCCAGCTATAAAATCACCACTATGTCCATTGACTATGATACTATCATTTAAAAAAGAATTATCTTTAAGTTCTTTAATAGCAAAAAAATCAGGATAACTAGATGATGAATAAAAAGTATCAGTTTTTTCTCTAAATTCTCTAAAAATTTTTGTTTGAATAATCTTTTTAAGTTTTGAATTTGTATATTCAGAAAATTTCCACGGGATGTTTAAATATTTACATAAATCTTTAGCAGCATTAGCCTCAAAATTATTTTTCAATCCAAAACTATATCCAATAATATTATCTGCACCTATTTCTTTTAAAGCTGAAACAATTAATCTCGTATCCAATCCAGCACTCATAGATACTGCTATTTTTTTATTTTGTTCTTTAGAACGTTTATGAAGTTTTTCAAAAACATTATATGTAGCATTTAAATATTTATTTCTACAGCCCTCTAAACTATCATCTAATTCCAAATTTTTAGGAATATAAGTATAATATTTATTTAGGATATATCTTTCATCATTTTTTTTTAAAAAAAAATATTCACCACAATTAATTTTTTTTAATTTATTAACCAAGGTATTGTTCCCAATAGTATAACCTGACATTTTCATCGATAAAATAGAAATTGAGTCATATTGTTCATTCTGAAAAAATTTTTTTAACATAAAAACATGTGGAGATATAATTATACTATTCTCATCCTCATAATAAAATAATGGTATAGATGATATCTTATCAACTGATGCTATGGTAAAAAATTCATTATTAAATATTAAAGCAAAATTTCCATCAAGTTTGTTTATATAAAAATTTAGCTCACTTAATTTAATTTTTTGTAAATCATTAAATACTTTTTCAAAAGTAATATTATTAAGATAACCCTTATACCAAAAACTAGATTTATTTTTTTGTAAATGACTCCAACCCATTATAAAGGAGTTTTGGATTTTTATGTCTTTTTTCATCAAAAAAGATTAAGAATGTATCGCCCTTTTATCAACTGAAAGAGCAGCTTCTTTCACTGCTTCTGAAAAAGTAGGATGAGCGTGACAAGTTCTTGCAATATCTTCAGAACTTGCTCCAAATTCCATTGCAACACCAATTTCTGCTATTAATTCCCCCGCGTGAGGTCCTATTAAATGGGCTCCTAAAATCTTATCTGTTTTTGTATCTGCTAAAATTTTTACAAATCCTTCAGTGTCATCAATAGCTTTAGCTCTTGAGTTTGCCATAAATGAAAATTTTCCAATCTTATAGTCTACTTTCATTTCTTTTAATTGTTCCTCTGTTTTTCCTATAGAAGCAACCTCAGGAGTTGTATAAATTACTCCTGGAATTGTATCATAATTTACGTGTCCTGATTGACCTGCTATATTTTCAGCTACTGCTATTCCTTCATCTTCTGCTTTATGGGCAAGCATTGGCCCGCTAATGACATCACCTATTGCATAAATATTATCTATATTAGTTTTAAAATTTTTGTCAGTTTTTACTCTATTTCTTTCATCTAACTTGACGCCAGTTTTTTTTAAATTTAATCCATCAGTATTTGCTTTTCTTCCCACAGAAATTAAAACTACATCACAATCAAAATCTTTTTTGTTGCCATCTTTATCGGTAGTAGAGACGATAGCTAAATTATTCTTTTTATTAATCTTTTCTACTTTATGTTGCATATGAAAATTTATTTTCTGTTTCTTTAATATTTTCATAAATTCTTTTGAAATTTCATTATCCATTCCTGGAGTTATATGATCTAAAAACTCTACAACATGAACCTCGGATCCAAGTCTAGACCACACAGATCCCATTTCCAGTCCAATATAACCTCCTCCAACTACAATCATTTTTTTTGGAACTTTACTTAATTTTAATGCTCCAGTTGATGAAACAATTGTTTCTTCATCAAATTCTATCCCAGAAAGTGATACAGGAACTGAGCCTGTTGCGATAACGGTTTTTTCACTTTCAATTAATATTTCTTTTCCTTTTTCATCTTTAATTGAAATTTGAGTATTTGATTTAAAGCTGCCAAGGCCTTTAAAGTAGGAAACCTTATTTTTCTTGAATAAAAATTCTACTCCTTTCGTAAGAACAGTAACTGCTTTTTCCTTACTTTTCATCATTTTATCTAAGTTTAATTTAACGTCACCAACCTCTATACCTTTATTAGATAATGATTTAACTTTATGAAATTCCTCAGATAAATTTAATAAGCTTTTTGATGGAATACATCCTACATTAAGACAAGTTCCTCCTAAAGATCCTCTTGACTCAATACAAGCAGTTTTCAAGCCTAGCTGTGCTAATCTTATCGCACAAACATATCCACCCGGGCCACCACCTATAACAACTGCTTGAAATTTTTCTGACATCTAAATATTTAAAAATAGCCTTCTTGGATCTTCTAAGTTTTCTTTAATCATTTTTAAAAATGAGACTGAATCTTTGCCATCTATGATTCTATGATCATAAGATAAAGCTAAGTACATTACAGGTCTAATCTTTATATCACCCTCAACTACCATTGGTCTATCCACAATATTATGCATTCCCAATACTCCAGATTGAGGTAAATTCAATATTGGTGTTGAAAGCATAGATCCATAAACTCCTCCATTGCTAATTGTGAAAGTTCCTCCTTGAAGATCTTCAATTGTAAGTTTTCCATTTTTAGCTTTTTCAGAAATTTCTTTGATTTTTTTTTCAATATCTGCAAATGATAATTCATCAGCATTCTTTAGGACTGGCACCACAAGTCCTTTGTCTGTACCTACTGCAAAACTTATATTATAGTAGTTTTTATAAATGATTTCTTGTTCTTCAATTTCAGCATTTACCGCAGGAAAATTTTTCAGTGCTACTACGCATGCCTTAACAAAAAATGACATTAGACCAAGTTTTACTCCATATCGACTTTTGAAATCTTCTTGATTTTCTTTTCTCATCTCCATTATATTGGTCATATCAACCTCATTGAAAGTGGTCAGTAAAGCTGCATTTTCTTGTGCTTGTTTTAATCTTTTTGCTATAGTTTGTCTTAATCTGGTCATCTTAATTCTTTCTTCTTGACCATATTTAATTTTTCTATCAGAAGGTGGTGGATTAACACCCATAAGATCAATTAAATCACCTTTTAATATTCTTCCGTCCTTTCCAGAACCTTTTATTGATTTTGTATCAATTTTATTTTCTGCAACAATTTTTCTAACCGCTGGGGAAAGATTTTGATCTTCTGGCTGTTTTTTTGATTTTGACTTCTCCTTTATCTCATTTGTCAAAATAAGTGGCTCTTCTATCTCTTCAATTTCATCTTCAATTTTTTCCTCTACTTCATTTTCAAAAATGTCCGGTTCTTTCTTTTGGGACTCTAACTTTATAATATTATTCTCTTTGATAGTTGGTTTAATTTTTTCAATTTTTTGCTCTTCTTTAATGCTTGCTGCACCTGCCAAAACAGATCCTAAAAGAGCCCCAACTTCAACTGCAGAACCATCTTTTGAGTTAATCTCAACTAATGTACCTGAAATAGGCGAGGGAACTTCTAAATTTACTTTATCTGTCTCTAATTCAACAATTGGTTCATCTGCTTCTACAGAATCTCCAATATTTTTTAACCATTTTGTAACAGTCGCTTCAGTTATGCTTTCACCTAAAACTGGAACTAAAATTTTTTCACTCATTTTATTTTTTAACTAAACACTTTTCTAATAATTTCTTTTTGTTGAGAATTATGCCTTTTAACATATCCTGTTGCTGGAGATGCATCTGGGCTTCTTCCTATATAAGAAATATGTTTATTATTAGCCTTAATACTATCTAATGTCCATTGGATATAATCTCTTACAGAAAACCAAGCACCCATATTCTTTGGTTCTTCTTGGCACCAATAGAATTTAGCTTTTTTAGCATACGGTTTTAATTCTTTAACAAGGCTTTTTGCTGGAAATGGATATAATTGTTCAATTCTATAAAAAATTATATCATTTCTTTTTTGTTTTTCTCTTGCATCTAATAAGTCAAAATAAATTTTTCCAGAACACAAAATTACTTTTTTAATCTCATTTGATTTTTTTAATTGAATGAACCCTTTGGTATTAGGATCAATAGCATGATCCCACAAAACTCTATGAAAAGAATTTTTTTTACTGAAATCCTCTAAATTAGATACACAATATTTATGACGCAATAGAGATTTTGGCGTCATTATTATTAAAGGTTTTCTAAAATCTCTGTGCATTTGTCTTCTTAGTGCATGAAAATAATTTGCAGGTGTTGTACAATTCATCACTTGCATGTTATCATTTGAACAAAGTTGCAAAAATCTTTCTAATCTCGCAGAGGAATGTTCTGGGCCTTGCCCCTCATATCCATGAGGTAATAACATTACCAAACCAGAGGCCCTTGACCATTTTCTTTCACCTGATGCTACAAATTGATCAATAACAACTTGAGCACCATTAGCAAAATCTCCAAATTGAGCTTCCCATAAAGTTAAAGTATTTGGTTCAACCAAACTATAACCATATTCAAATCCCAAAACTGCTAATTCAGATAGAAAGCTATCTACTACTTCAAAATTTTTTTGTTTTTTTGAAATTTTGTTTAAAGGTATATATCTAGAATTATCTACCTGATTTCTTAAAACTGAATGTCTTTGACTAAATGTTCCTCTTCCAGAATCTTGGCCAACTAATCTAACAGGATAACCCTCCTCTAAAAGAGAACCAAAAGCTAAAGCTTCTGCTGTGGACCAGTCTATTCCCTTTCCATTTTCAACAGATAGTTTTCTATTATATAAAATTTTAGCTATAGTTTTATGAATATTAATTTCTTTAGGAATTGAATTTATTTTATTAGATATTTCTAACAATTTTTTTGTATCTGCTCCTGTAACTCCTCTTTTGTCTTTTCCTCTTTCAGGTTTATATCTAGACCAAGTTCCCTCAAACCACTCTATTTTAGGTTTGTAATCTTTTGCAGTTTTAAACTGTTCATCGAGCAAATTTTTAAAGTTTTTTATAGACTTATCTAAAAAATCTTTTGAAATCGTCCCATTTTTAATTAATCTTTCTCCGTATACATTAACAGGAGATGGGTGAGATCTTATTTTTTTATACATAAGAGGTTGAGTAAAAGAGGGTTCATCACCCTCATTATGACCAAACCTTCTATAGCAAATTAAATCTATAACAACATCTCTATTAAATTTTAACCTGAAATCTGTTGCTATTCTTCCTGCATAAACAACTGCTTCCGGGTCATCTCCATTGACATGAATTATTGGAGCCTCTACCATTTTTGCTATATCTGATGGATATGGAGAAGATCTTGCAAATCTTGGACTTGTAGTAAAACCAATCTGGTTATTAATTATGATATGAATTGTTCCACCAGTATTATGACCTGGTAATCCTGACATTGCAAAACACTCTGCAACCACTCCTTGGCCTGCAAAAGCAGCATCTCCATGAATTAGAATTGGAATTACTTTCTTTCTCTCTTTATCTTTGTGAAAATATTGTTTAGCTCTTGTTTGTCCTAATACAACAGGATTTACAGCCTCTAAATGAGATGGGTTGTCTGTCAAACTCACATGAACTGAGTTCCCATCAAATTCTCTGTCAGATGAGGCTCCTAAATGATATTTAACATCTCCAGCTCCATCTTCCGATGAGCTTATTTCTCCAGTAAATTCGTTAAAAATTCTTTTGTAAGATTTTTGTAACACATTAGCTAAAACATTTAGTCTTCCTCTATGAGACATTCCTATTTTAACTTCTCTAATTTTTGACTGTCCTCCTATCTTTATGATTTGTTCTAATGCAGGAATTAAACTTTCTCCTCCATCAAGTCCAAATCTTTTAGTCCCGACATATTTTGTATGTAAAAATTTTTCAAATCCTTCTGCTTGAATAAGTTTATTTAAAATTGCCTCTTTTCCGTTTTGTGTAAAATTAAAATCATCTACTTTTTCAACTCTATCTCTAAACCATTTTCTTTCAGTAGGGTTTGAAATATGCATATACTCATATCCAAGAGATCCACAGTATTTGTCTTTCAAAAACCCAAGAATTTCTTTGATATTAGAATATTGTTTATTGATGACACCGTCTAAAAAAATTTTTTTATCATAATCTTCCTTTTTAAAACCATAAGACTCAGGATGAAGTTCATCTAAAAAATCGGTTTTCATCAATTTCAAAGGATCTAGCTTTGCTATTAAATGTCCTCGTTGTCTATAAGATCTAATCATTGCTACAGCTTTAATTGAGTTAGCGTTAGATTTAATTATTTCAGAATCATTGATTTCACTATTTTCATTAATTTTTTCTTTAATTTCTTTTACAGATATTTTATTTCTTTTAGGACTCCATGATGGTCCATTTATTTCGTTTACAACAATATCTATTTCGTCTGCAACCTCATCAAAATAACTTTTCCAGCTTTGAGGTAAGTTTGTATCTTTATTAATGTACTGTAAATACATTTGTTCAATAAAGGCACTATTTGATTTATTTAAAAAACCGGTTTTTTTAAATTCTAAATTTTTAGAAGAAGACATTTTTTTTTAATATAAACCTAGAAAATAATTTTTCAATTATACAATTTATCAAAAAGAGTTCTTCCAATTTTAGAGGGTGAGTTTGCAATAGTTATGCCACAATCTTCCATCTTTTTAATTTTATCTTGCGCACCACCTTTGCCGCCAGAGATAATTGCCCCTGCATGACCCATTCGTCTTCCAGGAGGAGCTGTTACACCTGCTATGAATCCAACTATTGGTTTTTTTGTCTTATGATTTTTAACAAATTCTGCCGCATCTTCTTCAGCTGTACCTCCAATTTCACCTATCATTAAAATTGACTGTGTTTCATTATCATTTAAGAATAAATCTAAACAATCTATAAAATTTGTTCCATTTATAGGATCACCACCAATGCCAATACATGTTGATTGTCCAAGTCCATTTTCAGTAGTTTGAGCGACTGCCTCATAAGTAAGTGTACCTGACCTAGAAACTATACCAACAGAACCTCTTTTATGAATATTACCAGGCATTATTCCAATCTTACATTCATCAGGAGTAATAATTCCAGGGCAATTTGGACCTATTAGTCTAGATTTTGATTTTGAGAGTCTTTTCTTAACTTTGAGCATATCTTGAATTGGGATGCCTTCTGTTATGCAAACGATAAGTTCAATTGATGCGTCAATCGCCTCAAGAATTGCAGCAGCAGCAAATTTTGCTGGAACATAAATCATTGTAGCATTTGCACCTTCAGAATTTTTAGCTTCTTTTACAGTATTAAAAACGGGAAGGTTTAAGTGTTTTTCTCCACCTTTTTTTGGTGTAACTCCCCCAACTAATTTTGTTCCATATTTGATTGCCTGCTCAGAATGAAATGTTCCATGTTTACCTGTAAAACCTTGGCAAATTAATCTTGTTTCTTTATTAACTAAAACTGACATTTATTTTACAGCCTCTACAATCTTTTTTGCAGCATCATCAAGATTTTCAGCAGAAATCAATTTTAATCCTGAATTATCTAATATTAATTTTCCTTCTTTATAATTTGTACCTGCTAATCTGACCACAAGTGGAACTCTAATATTTATTTCTTTTGCTGCATCAACTACACCTTGAGCAAGTACATCACATCGCATTATTCCTCCAAAAATATTTATTAATATTCCTTTAACATTTTTATCGGACAATATTATCTTAAGAGCAGCTGAAACTTTTTCTTTAGAAGCACCTCCTCCTACATCCAAAAAATTTGCGGGCTCTTCTCCATACAGTTTTATTATGTCCATTGTAGCCATAGCTAAACCAGCTCCATTAACCATACATCCAATGCTTCCATCCAATTTAATATAAGCTAGATCATATTTACTAGCTTCAATTTCTGCTGTTTCCTCTTCATTTAGATCTCTAAGTTCTAAAATTTCTGGATGCCTAAATAAAGCATTGCTATCAAAATTCACTTTTGCATCTAAACAAACAATTTTTTTTTCTTTAGTTAATATTAGTGGATTTATTTCAACCATATTTGCATCTGTTTTAATAAACATTTTATATATTGATTTTATTAGAGAAATTGCCTCATTTTTAGAACTGCTCTCTAAGTTAAAAATTCTAATAATTTTTTCACACTCCTCGTTTGAAATTTCCTCATTTAATTCAACTTTAGTTGTTAAAATTTTATCTGGAGATTTGGCAGCTACTTCCTCTATATCCATTCCACCTTGATCACTTGTAATAAATGCAATTTTTGATGTAGCCCTATCTATCAAACAAGACAAATAAAATTCTTTTTGAATATTTGATGATGCCTCTACATATAGTCTTTTTACTTCTCTTCCCTCTGGCCCTGTTTGATGGGTAATTAGTTTCTTTCCTAAAAGTTCTTTTGCTGATTTTTCAACTTCACTTAAATTATCTAAAATTTTTACACCACCAGCTTTTCCTCTTCCACCAGCATGAATTTGAGCCTTTAAAACATATTTATCAGTTTTTAACGCTTTACATTTTTCTAAAAGTTCTTCAACAGTGAAACCAAATACTCCTTCTGGTACCACTGCACCAAATTGTTTTAAAATTTGTTTTGCTTGATGCTCGTGTATATTCATTATTTGGCTAAATCTGGATCTATTTTAGATGCTGCTTCCCAAAGTTTTTTAACAGCCTCAACTGATTGAATAAATTCAGATTTTTCTTTCTCGTCTAAGTTTATTTCCTCAATTTTTTCAACGCCATTTTTACCAACGATAATTGGAACACCAGCATAAATATCTTTTATTCCATACTCACCATTTAAGTATGCAGCACACGGAAGCATTTTTTTTTCATCTTTTAAGTAAGCTTTAGCCATTTCAATCCCTGAGGCAGCCGGTGCATAGAAAGCTGAACCCTTTTCCAAAAATTTTACAATTTCTGCTCCACCATCTCTTGTTCTTTGATTTATTTCCTCTAATCTTTTTTGAGAAATTTTTCCCTCCTTGACTAGGTTTAATAAAGGTTTTTTAGAAACTTTTGTAAATCTTGGTAAAGGAACCATTGTATCACCATGTCCACCCATAACCATTGCCTCTATTTCTCTTACTGGAACATTAAATTCTTCAGACAAAAATAATTTAAATCTTGAGCTATCTAATATACCAGCCATACCAACAACTTTTTTTGGTGAAAGACCTGAAAATTTTTGAAATGCCATTACCATTACATCTAATGGATTAGTAATACATATCACAAATGCATCAGGAGCATTTTGCTTTATTCCCTCTGCAACTTCTTTAATTATTTTTAAATTAATTCCAAGAAGATCATCTCTACTCATGCCAGGTTTTCTTGGTACTCCTGCAGTAATAATGATTACATCTGAACCTTTAATATCTTTATAATCATCAGTGCCCAAAAAATTTACATTAAACCCATCAACAGAAGATGATTGGGCTATATCTAAAGCCTTTCCTTTTGCAATACCACTAGCTACATCAAATAAAACTACTTCATTAACTAATTCTTTTATTCCGATTAAGTGAGCTAATGTTCCACCTATTTGACCTGCACCTATTAAAGATATCTTGCTCATTTTATCCCTTATTTCATTGTTGGCATTACAAATTCAGCGTTTGATCGAATTCCTGATGGCCACCTTGAAGTTATAGTTTTTAATTTAGTATAAAATTTTATACCTTCCATACCATGCATTGCACTGTCCCCAAATAAAGATCTTTTCCAACCACCAAAACTATGAAAAGCCATTGGAACAGGTATTGGAACATTAATACCAACCATTCCGACTTGAATTTTACTCGCAAATGTTCTTCCAGCATCACCGTCTCTAGTATAAATACTTACTCCATTGCCATACTCATGATCATTTATTAATTTTGTAGCTTCTTCAAAAGTCTTTACTCTTACAACTGATAAAACTGGTCCAAATATTTCCTCTTTATAAATTCTCATTTCTTTTTTAACATGATCAAATAAACAACCACCAATATAAAATCCATTTTCATATCCTTGTAATTTTAAATTTCTTCCATCAACTATTAGTTTTGCACCTTCTTTCACCCCTAAATCAACATAACCTCTCACCTTATCTAAATGTTCTTTAGTAACTAAAGGTCCCATCTCAGAATTCTTATCCATTCCAGGACCAACTTTTAAAGCCTCTGCTTTTTTTGACAATCTTGATACCAACTCATCTCCAATATCTCCTACAGCGACTGCAACTGATTGAGCCATACATCTTTCACCCGCTGAGCCATAAGCAGCTCCCATCAAACCATTTACAGCACCATCTAAATCACAATCAGGCATTACAACTAAATGGTTTTTTGCACCACCTAGAGCTTGAACTCTCTTTTCATTTTTTGCAGAATTTTCATATATATATTTTGCGATAGATGTCGAACCAACGAAACTTACTGCCTTAATATCCCTATTTGTAAGAATTGCATCTACGGCCTCCTTGTCTCCATTTACAACATTAAAAACACCATCTGGTAAACCTGCTTCTTTTAAAAGTTCTGCTAATCTTATCGAACACGATGGATCTTTTTCAGAAGGTTTTAATATAAAAGTATTTCCACATGCAATAGCTATAGGAAACATCCACATCGGAACCATTGCTGGAAAATTAAATGGTGTAATTCCTGCAACAACTCCTAAAGGTTGTCTTATTGACCAACTATCAACGTTAGTTCCAACATTTTCTGAAAATTCTCCTTTTAGTAAATGTGGAATACCACATGCAAATTCAACAACTTCAAGACCTCTAGTTAAAGATCCTTTTGCATCTTCATAAACTTTACCATGTTCTGCAACAATTAACTGGGTCAGTTCATCTGAATTTTTTTCTATTAACTCCTTAAATTTAAACATTATTCTTGCTCTTTGTAGAGAAGGTTTTAACGACCATTCATCAAAGGCTTTTTTTGCAATTACAACTGTTTGATCTAAATCAGATTTAGAAGCTAATCTTACTTCTTTTTCCTGCTCTCCAGTTGCAGGATTAAATACTTTACCTTTTTTATCAGAAGTTCCAGGAATTATTTTTCCACCTACAAAATGTTCAATTAATTTCATGAATACGATCTTTTAGAGTAAAAATTCTTATTAGTCTATTGTTTATATATTAGCCGTTGCTAACATTTTTTTTATTTCAGCTATAGCTTTTGCAGGATTTAAACCTTTTGGACATGCGCTTGTACAGTTAAGAATTGTATGACAACGATACAACTTAAGTTCATCTGCAACCTTTTTTAATCTTAGTTCCCTTTCTTCATCTCTACTGTCGATAATCCATCTGTATGCTTGCAATAAAACTGCAGGTCCCAAATACTTATCTCCATTCCACCAATAACTTGGGCATGATGTTGAACAACATGCACACATTATACATTCATATGCGCCATCTAACTTTGCTCTATCTTCTTTTGATTGAATTATTTCTTTAGTCTCTGATTTAGAATTGGATTTTAACCAAGGTTCAATTGATTGATATTGTTTATACAAGCCATCCAAATCGCCAATTAAATCTTTTTTTACTTTTAAATGAGGTAATGGATAAATGTCAATATCACCATCTATTTCAGCGTGTGGGGTAGTGCAAGCTAGACCATTTTTGCCACCTATATTCATTGCACAAGACCCACATACCCCGTGTGCACAAGATCTTCTATATGCTAAAGTGGGGTCTATCTCATTTTTAATCTTATTTAAAATATCTAATACTTTAGAAGGACAATTGTCCATATCAACTTCATATGTATCAATTCTAGGATTTTCTCCTGAAGATGGGTCCCATCTATATACATTTATTTTTCTTAAATTTCTTGAACCAGTCAGATCTTTAAAATATTTACCTTTTTTTACTTTAGAATTTTCAGGTAAATTAATTTGCACCATTAATAAACTCTTTCCTGTGGTGGAAAATATTGAACTTCATTAGTCAAAGTAGATTTATGAACCTCTCTATAGCTTATTTTTGTATTTTTGCCATCACACCAAGCAAGTGTATGCTGCATAAATTTTTCATCATCTCTCTTAGGAAAATCTTCTCTAGCATGTGCTCCTCGACTTTCTTTCCTGTTATAAGCTGAGTCAACAGTAACAACTGCTTGCCTAATTAAATTGTCAAATTCTAAAGTCTCTACTAAATCTGTATTAAATATTAATGATTTATCTTTTACAGACAGGTTATCTAGACCATCATAAGTTTTTCTGATCTCATTCACACCTTCTTTAAGTGTTTTTTCACTTCTAAAAACTGCACACTTAGATTGCATTGTTTTTTGCATAGAAAGTCTTAAATCAGCAGTACCTGTATCGCCATTGGAATTTCTAATTTTATCGAAACGATCTAAACATTTTTGAGTTTCTGTCTCGCTTAATTCTTCATGTGGTGTACCTGGTTTTATAAGCTCTGCAGCTCTCTTTGCTGCAGCTCTTCCAAAAACGACTAAATCAATTAATGAGTTTGAGCCAAGTCTGTTTGCACCATGGACTGAAACACATGCTGCTTCTCCGATTGCCATTAATCCTGGTACAGTTTTTTCAGAACCATTTACAGTCAAAACTTCTGCTTTATAGTTTGTTGGAATACCTCCCATATTATAATGAACAGTTGGTACAACAGGAATTGGTTCTTTAGTTACGTCCACATTTGCAAATAATCTTGCTGCATCAGTTATACCAGGCAGTCTACTTTCAATAATACTCTTATCGAGATGGCTTAAGTTTAAGTGAACGTGATCTTGATCTTTTCCAACACCTCTTCCCTCATTAATTTCTATCGACATTGATCTGCTCACAACATCTCTTGATGCTAAATCTTTAGCCTTAGGTGCATATCTTTCCATAAATCTTTCACCTTTTGAATTTGTAAGATATCCTCCTTCACCTCTAGCACCCTCTGTTATTAATGTTCCATGTCCATAAATTCCTGTTGGATGAAATTGAACAAATTCCATATCTTGTAAAGGTAATCCCGCCCTTAAAACCATTGCATTACCGTCTCCAGTACAAGTATGAGCAGATGTTGCTGAATAATAAACTTTACCATAACCACCTGTAGCAATAATTACAGTATGAGCTCTAAATCTATGGATAGTTCCATCGTTTAAATTCCAAGCTATTAGTCCCTTGCAGGCTCCATCTTTCATTAATAAATCTAATGCAAAATATTCAATAAAAAATTCTGTTTTATGTTTTAATGCTTGTCCGTATAAAGTATGTAAAATTGCATGACCTGTTCTATCTGCAGCAGCGCAAGTTCTTTGTACAATCCCATTGCCATAGTTTTTAGTCATTCCACCAAATGGTCTCTGATAAATCTTTCCATCCTCTGTTCTGCTAAATGGCACACCATATTTTTCTAGTTCGATAACTGCTTTAGGTGCCTCTTTACAAAGATATTCAATACTGTCTTGATCTCCTAACCAATCAGCGCCTTTGACTGTATCGTACATATGCCAACGCCAATCATCTTCTCCCATATTACCAAGGGAAGCTGAAATACCTCCTTGGGCAGCGGATGTATGACTTCTCGTAGGGAAAACTTTTGATATGCATGCTGTCTTTAATCCTGCCTCACTAAGACCAACTGCAGCTCTCAAACCTGAACCACCAGCTCCTAAGACTACTACATCATACTCATGATCTATAATATTATACGTACTCATAAACTAGTTATTAATATAATTGTAATTAATGGAATTACCACTGCTGATAGATATAAAAGTCTATTTGCGACATTTTTGATTTTATCATTCTTAATATAATCCTCAAAAACCTCACTAATACTCAAGGCTGAAAAAAAATATGCGTTGATAATAAATAAACTAAATAAAAACTTAGATGATGGATTTATAAAAAAATTTAAAACAATGAAATAATCTTGATCATAAATTGTTATAAAATTTAAAATAAACCATATCATTAGTGGAACTAATATTACTCCACTAATTTTTAGAAAAATCCATTTTTTAGTTGCATTAATCATTAATAAAAATTTTTTCCAATTATATAAAAAATTACTGTTAGAATCACCGAACCAAATATAACTATTAACCCGGTTATTTTTGTTGCTTTAAGTTCAAATCCATAACCTAAATCCATGATTAAATGTCTTATTTCACTCAAAGCTTGAAAAGAAAAAGACCATGTAAGTCCTAAGATTATAAATTTACCTATTAGTGAACTTAGAAATAAATAAACATATTCATAATTATCTTTACCAAAAACAAGTGATGAAACTAATAAGCAAACGAATGTTATTGCAATTATATTTATTATACCTGTTATTCTATGTGAGATAGATACTAGAGATGAGATGTGCCATTTATAAATTTGAACATGAGGAGATAATGGTGGTTTATTTTCCATAAAAATTATTTTTAATTAATGTCTCGGCTATTTCTACTGCATTCAAAGCTGCGCCTCTTAAAAGATTATCTGAAACAATCCACAAATTTAATCCATTTTTTACAGTTTTATCTTCTCTAATTCTTGAAATAAATGTTTCATCTTTTCCCTCAGCCTCTAATGGTGTTAAGTATCCGCCATCAATTCTCTCATCAATAACTTTACAGCCCTCAAAACTATTTAATGCATTTCTCACTTTTTCAAGAGAAAAAGGTTTTTCAAATTGTAAATTAACTGACTCAGAATGTGATACAGATATTGGTAATCTCACACATGTTGCTGTTAAATCAATTTTATCACCTAAAATCTTTTTTGTTTCATTGGTCATTTTCAATTCTTCTTTTGTATAACCATGGTCTGAAAATGCATCAATATGAGGAATAGCATTAAAAGCTATTTGTTTTGTAAAATTTTTGGATTTTATTTTTTTACCATCCAAAACTAATTTTGTTTGTTCAATTAATTCATCCATAGGTGCTTTCCCTCCGCCGGATACTGATTGATATGTAGAGACAACTATTCTTTTGATTGTAAACAAATCATGTAAGGGTTTTAGGGCAATTACTAATTGTGCTGTTGAACAATTTGGGTTAGCGATAATATTCTTTTTTATTTCATCTAAATGATTTGAATTAACTTGTGGAACTATTAAAGGTACATCTGGATCCATTCTATAAAAACTAGAATTGTCAATTACTAAACAATCCTTTGCAGCTTTCTCAGCAAATTTTTCTGAAATTTTTCCTCCAGCTGCAAAAAAAGCGATTTTTACTTTAGAAAAATCAAAACTTTCCAAATCAAAAACTTCATGATCCTTACTTTTAAAACTAATTTTTTTACCCGCACTTTTTGATGAAGCAACTAAATAAAGATTATCAATAGATAGTTCTTTTTTTTCAAGGACTTCTAAAGTTTTTCTTCCAACATTTCCTGTTGCTCCCACTATTGCAATATTCATGATGTAAGTTTTATACTAGATGAAAGGCAAATCGCAAACCTTTACAGCTATAGAATTGCCCTCAATTTCTAATAATCCTGTAGTAGTCGCTTTACAATAGGGCTCATTTATCATTGCTATTCCTATAACCTTCTTGAAATGAGGAGAATAACAAGCAGATCTTAAATCACCAACAAAATTTCCTTTATCATCTTTAATATTTAGAGATTTAGTTATATTAATTTTATCGATATCTATTTTAACTCCCATTAATTTTCTCTTAATCCCTTCTTTTTGAATTTTTTTAAGTTTTTCCTTACCTAGAAAAGATATTTCAGAGTCTAAATTTACATATTTTTCAAAACCACATTCAAAAGGATTGTCATTATTATCAAAATCATTTCCATAAGATAAAAGACCACTTTCAATTCTTTCTATAAGATTAGGGCAGCCGGGCTTTAAATTGAACTCTTTACCTATTTCAAAAAGATGATCATAGAAATCTAAACCAGATTGAGTATTTTCGACATATACTTCAAATCCTCCTTGTTTTGACCAACCAGATCTTGCAATTAAATGTTTAACACCCTTAAAATCAAAATAATTAAAACCAAAAAATTTTAATTCTGTAATCTTTTTACCAAAAACTTTTTCCATTAAGCTAAACGATTTTGGTCCTTGTATTGCAATTATATCAACATTTGGTTCAAAAATTTGGACCTCAAAATTATTTCCAGATGCAAGACCTTTTGCAAAAAATATAACATCTGAATCAGCAATTGAAATCCACCATCTATCTTCAGCTAATTTCAAAATTACAGGGTCGTTTACTAAGTTTCCATTACCATCAATAATTGGACAATAATAACATCTTCCTATTTTTGACTTTGATAAATCTCTACAAGTCATAAGCTGAACAAGTTTTGCTGCATCTTTACCTGAAATTTCTACTTGTCTTTCAGCTGAGACATCCCAAACTTGAACTTCTTTTTTTAAATGATTGCATGAATCTTCTATAGACCCGAATGCAGCAGGCAAAAGCATGTGATTATAAACCGTATATGCTGTAACGCCTTGTTTTTCTATCCTTGATGTATAAGGAGTACTTCTTATCCTTCTTGATTTAGCGATTGAATAATTTTTCATGAATTTAAAAATTGTAGGATCTTTTCTCTCATTTCGAAAGCTTTTTCAATCATAATCATATGTCCACATCCATTAATTACATGTGTCGTAGAATTTTCTAATAAATTTGAAAATTTTTTTCCCACTTCTAAATTAACCATTTTATCTAATTCTCCTAAAATTAATAACGTAGGCAAGTTTATTGTTTTTGCGGCCTCAGAACCATTAGAATAATTATTACATGCATTTAAATCGACTGCTAATATTTCGCTTATATCTCTTGGTGACTGAATTATTTTTTCTACTGGATTTCCGCCTATAAATTTTTTTGAACCCTCATAACCCCATTTCATCATTAATTTTACAGCATCAGAGTCTCCATTTTGGGCTAAGTTAATTAAATCGGGATGAACAGGCATTTTATTTGATCCTCCAATAAAAACTAATTTCTTTAATCTTTCTTTATATTTGAAAGCATACTCAAGTATCTCTAAGCACCCTTGGGAATGACCAACTAAAATTAGATTTTTTAAATTTAATTTTTTAAATACTACTTCTAACCAATCAGCAATTTTTTCTATACTATCTAAGCAAGGTCCGTCTGAATTTCCATGTCCAGGTAAATCTACTGATAATACATTAAAATTCTTATTTGAAAAAAATTGCTCAGTAAGAGACCAAACTATATGAGAAAGTCCACTCCCATGTAAAAATATAATAGTTTTTTTTTGAGAGTCTATTCCTTGACCTGCATCAGATGCATGTACATTTTTATTTTTTATTTGAAATATCAATTATTTACCTAAAATTTTTTTCTAAGCTCAAACTTTTGAATTTTACCAGTTGAAGTTTTAGGTAAATCACAAAAAACTACTTGTTTTGGTACCTTAAATCCAGCAAGAGTTTCTTTACAAAAACTGATTAACTCTTTTTCTGTTACAGGTTTATCTTGGACCATTTCAATAAAAGCACAAGGTACTTCGCCCCATTTCTCATCTGGCTTAGCCACTACAGCTGCGATAGATACCGAAGGATGTTTTGCTAAGGTATTCTCTATTTCAATTGAAGATATATTCTCACCCCCTGAAATTATAATGTCTTTAGATCTGTCCTGAATTTTAACATATCCATCTGGATGCATTACAGCTAAATCTCCAGAATGAAACCACCCCCCATCCATAGCTTTGGATGTTGCATCTTTATCCTTGAAATATCCCTTCATTACAATATTTCCTTTAATCATGATTTCTCCAATTGTTTTTCCATCTTTAGGTACTTCGGTCATTGTTTCTGGGTTCATAACCGCTATACCCTCAGTGTTTGGATACCTCACTCCCTGTCTTGCTTTAATCTCATTTTGTTTCTCCTCATCAAATTCATTCCAAGCATCATTCCAAGCACATTGGGTTACATGTCCATATGTTTCTGTTAATCCATAAACATGCATCACTTCAAAACCTAGCTCATTCATTTTTTTAAATATAATACTTGGAGGTGGTGCTCCGGCAGTAAGCACATAAACTTTTTGTTTTAATTTTTTTTTATCAGTCTCTGGTGCGCCAGTAATCATATTAAGTACTATCGGTGCTCCACCAAAATGAGTTACATTATATTTATCAATTAATTCAAATATTTTTTTAATATCAATATTTCTTAGACATATAGTTCTACCATTTAACATAGGTATGGTCCAAGGGTAGCCCCAACCATTGCAATGAAACATTGGAACAATAGTTAAAAAATTTAATCTATTTGGCATATTCCAGGCGACTGCACTTCCAGTAGACATAAGGTATGACCCTCTGTGATGATAAACAACACCTTTTGGATTTCCTGTAGTACCAGATGTATAACTTAATGATATTGCTTGCCATTCATCATCTGGCATTTTCCAATCATAATTTTCGTCACCAGTATTTAAAAAACTTTCATATTCTAGTTCACCAATTTTTTCACACTTAGATTGATCTGCAAATTTATCTTTAATATCGATTATTATAATTTTTTTTTTTAAAGAGCTTAAAGCCTTTTTCACTTCTACATGAAGTTGTCTATCAACAATTAATACTTTTGCTTCACTGTGATCTAAAATATAAGCGATCGTTTTGGCATCTAATCTTATATTAATAGTGTTTAACACTGCGCCTGTCATTGGCACAGAATAATGACCTTCAAAAATTTCTGGGGTATTAAAAGCTAAAAAAGAAACTGTATCACCTTTTCCAACACCAATTTTATTAAGTGCACTAGCAAATTTGACTGTCCTTTTATAAACCTGATCCCAAGTATACTTCCTGTCCTCATAAATAACTGCTTCATAATTTGGATAAATATCTTTTGCTCTTTTTAGAAAAGTTAAAGGTGTTAATGGAACGTAATTTGCATTATTTTTATCCAAATTAGTATCGTAATGACCCATTTTAATTAAATTTGAAATTCATTAAATTAGAACTACCAGAAATAGCTGTCTTGTAATGTTGTTCTGCTCTTGGGAGAACTTTATCAAAATAAAATCTAGCGGTATCTATTTTATCATCGTAAAAATTCTTATTTTCATT
Source organism: uncultured Pelagibacteraceae bacterium (assembly GCA_902632515.1). Next base: position 24,040 of record CACPDA010000001.1, on the reverse strand, counting down.
ATAATCTTTAAAACTTACCTCTAAAACTTTGATCCACGCATATGCAATAGAGACATAGCCTAAAGTTCTTAAATAGTCATTTGCTGCTGCACTTACATCATCTTTATTTGTTTTTGCCTTATCCATCATCCAATCACTAAATTTTTTTAATATACTTAGATGATTATCAAATTCTAATAAAAATGGTTTTATTTTATCATTACCGGAATTACATTCAGATTTTACCTGATCTAAAAATTTATTTATTATACTCCCATTTTTATTATATAATTTTCTAAAAACTAGATCAGCTGCTTGTACAGAATTTGTACCTTCATATATAGGTGTAATTCTGTTATCTCTATACAATTGTTCTATTCCTTGGTCCTTTGTATATCCGTAGCCTCCATGAATTTGCATTGCATCACTAGTAATTTCCATTGCTAGATCTGTAAATAATGATTTAACGACAGGTGTCATCAAAGATACATAATCAGATGCTTCTTGACGAACTTTTTCATCTGGGTGATACAAACTAACTTCAGTCTGTTGAGATAGCCAAAAGCACAAAGCTCTTTCACCCTCAATAATTGATTTCATATTTAATAATGTTCTTCTAATATCTGCATGCTCAATAATAAAATCAGCTCCGTTCTTTGATTTTGAATTATGTGTTTTTCCTTGTTTTCTTTCTTTTGCATATGACAAGGAGTTTTGATAAGCAATTTCTGAAATGCCTAAACCTTGAATACCAACAACTATTCTTTCAAGATTCATCATCGTAAACATAGCGCTTAAGCCTTTTTCTTTGGCTCCAATCATATATCCAGTCGCCTCATCAAAATTTAAAACACAAGTGGCTGATCCTTTTATACCCATCTTGGTTTCTATAGATCCTGTTGATATTCCATTTCTAGGTCCTATAGTTCCATCATCTTTAACAATAAATTTAGGTACTAAAAATAAACTTATGCCCTTTGTTCCAGCTGGAGAGTCGTCAACTCTAGCTAAAACTAAGTGAATAATATTTTCAGTAAGATCATGATCACCAGATGTAATAAAAATTTTTTGTCCAGTTAATTTATAAGTTCCATCAGATTGTTTTTTTGCTTTTGTTTTAAGTAAACCTAAATCAGTTCCACATACTGGTTCGGTTAAGCACATTGTGCCACTCCATTTTCCCTCAACTATTTTTGGTAAATATTTATTCTTGATATCATCAGTGGCATGGTGATTTATACAATTATAAGCGCCAATACTTAGTTCACTATAAAGTTTAAAAGATAAGCTAGCAGAAGATAACATTTCATCAAAAAAAGCACTTACGGTTTTTGGCATACCTTGTCCTCCATACTTTGGATCACAAGATAAAGATGTCCATCCATCCTCTATATATTTCTTATAAGCTTCTTTATATCCTGGGGGTGTTCGCACAACTCCATTTTCTAAAACCGCTGGATTTTCATCACCAGCTTTTGCTAGTGGTAAGATAAGATTTTGATTTATTTTTGCTGCCTCTTGTAGAATATCCTTTACAAGGTCTGAACTTACATCTTTATATTTTTCTAGTTCATTATAATTTTTGTTATTTCTCAATTTTTCAAAAAGAAACATCATATCATCTACTGGTGCTGTATAGCTTGGCATATATTTAGTTTAAAATAATTAATAGGTTATTGCAATTTTGAAATTATCGCATCACCCATTTGAGTGGTGGATACTTCTTTCATTCCTTTGGATAAAATATCTTTTGTTCTAAGCCCATCATTAAGTACCTCTTGGACTGCTTTTTCTAAAGCTTCCGCTTCTTTATCAAGATCTAAAGAAAATCTTAAAGCCATTGCAAAACTTAATATAGTGGCAATTGGATTGGCGATTCCCTTTCTTGCTATATCTGGTGCTGAACCATGAATAGGTTCATACATAGCTCTCATTTCACCATCTTTATTTTTTGCCCCCAAAGAGGCTGATGGCAATAATCCAAGAGATCCTGTTAACATTGAAGCTTGGTCTGACAACATATCGCCAAATAAATTATCTGTTACTATTACGTCAAATTGTTTTGGATTCCTTAATAATTGCATTGAACAATTATCTGCTAGCATGTGACTTAATTCAACATCTTTGTATTCATTATCATGTAAAGTTTGAACTTCCTCTTTCCATAATTGTCCTGCCTCCATCACATTTGATTTTTCACAAGAAGTGACTTTGTTAGACCTTTTTTTTGCTAAATCAAAAGCAATTCTTGCTACCCTAATTATTTCACTACTTGTATACGTGTGGGTGTTTATTCCTTTTCTTTCTCCGTTTTCAATTGGTTTAATTCCTCTTGGTTCTCCAAAATATATTCCACCAGTTAATTCTCTAACTATCATTATATCAAGACCAGAAACAATTTCTGGCTTCAAGGTTGATGCATCTACTAATTGTTTGAAACATATCGCAGGTCTTAAATTTGCAAAAAGTTTTAATTCTTTTCGTAATTTAAGAAGTGCTCTTTCTGGTTTTTTTGAAAACTCAACATTATCCCACTTTGGTCCACCTACGGCACCCAACATAACTACTGCACTCTCTAGAGCTTTATAAAATACTTCATCAGTAATTGGGGTTCCATGTTTATCATAAGAACAACCTCCGGCAAGATCTTCATCAATTTCAAAATCTAAAGATTTCTTATCGTTAAACCAATTAATTATTTTTCTAACTTCACTAATTACCTCCGGACCAATACCGTCTCCTGGTAATAATAATATTTTTCTTTTTTTTACTTTAATCATTAAAAATCCAAGGTTTACTTTTTTTCAGATCTTTTTCAAAATTTTCTATTTTATCAGATTTTTTCAAAGAGAGTGCTATATCATCAAGTCCTTCAAGCAAACACTTTTTTTTGAATATATCAATTTGAAATTTTACTTCATTATTTCCATAAACTATTTTTTCTTCATTAAGATCAACGAAAATTTCTTCTTTTCTATTTGAGTACTCAGACAGTTCTTTTATTTTTTCTTCATCAAGAATAATTGGTAAAATTCCATTTTTAAAACAATTATTATAAAAAATATCTGCAAAACTTGAACTAATGATACATGTTATACCAAAATCTAATAATGCCCATGGAGCATGTTCTCTCGAAGATCCGCACCCAAAATTTTTTCCAGCTATTAATATTTTAGAATTATTAAAAGGGGTTTTATTTAAAACAAATTCATTAATTTCTTTTCCATTATCATCATATCTCATTTCAAAAAATAAATTCTTACCTAATCCAGTCCTTTTAATAGTCTTTAAAAACTGTTTAGGTATAATCATATCAGTATCGATATTAACTATAGGCAAATATGCTGGAATACTTCTAAGTCTATTAAATTTCTGCATCTAATTTTGATATTTTCTTACATCATCAAGGCTCCCAGATATAGCTGCTGCTGCTGCCATTCCTGGACTAACTAAATGAGTCCTTCCACCTCTTCCTTGTCTTCCTTCAAAATTTCTATTTGATGTAGAAGCACATCTTTCTTCGGGTTTTAATTTATCTGCGTTCATAGCCAAACACATGGAACAACCTGGCTCTCTCCACTCAAAACCAGAGCTCATAAAAATTTTATCTAATCCTTCCTGTTCTGCCTGTTCTTTAACTAATCCAGATCCTGGTACAACCATCGCATGAACATGAGAAGCTATTTTTTTATCTTTTAAGATTTTTGCAGCTTCTCTTAAATCTTCAATTCTTCCATTTGTGCAACTTCCTATGAAAACTTTATCGATTTTAATATCTTTTGCCGCCATGTTTGGTTTTAAACCCATGTAATTTAATGCTCTTTCTAAAGAATTTTTTTTGTCTTCATCCTTTTCATTTTGAGGATTTGGAACTTTTTCATCAATAGTAATAACATCTTGTGGTGACGTTCCCCAAGTTATCATAGGTAAAATTTCTTCAGCTTTAAGATTTATCTCCTTGTCAAATTTTGCGCCATCATCTGTTTTTAAAGTATTCCAATTTTCAATGGCTTTGTCCCAATTAATTCCTTTTGGTGACATTGGTCTATCTTTTAAATATTTAAATATTTTTTCGTCTGGTGCAATTAATCCTGCTCTTGCACCACCTTCTATAGTCATATTACAGATTGTCATTCTTTGTTCTACACTTAATGATCTGATTAGGTCACCTGCATACTCAATTACACAACCAGTCCCACCAGCTGTTCCAATCTTTCCAATAATTTGTAAAATAACGTCTTTAGAAGTAACTCCTAATGGAAGTTTACCATCAACGTTTATTCTAAAATTTTTTGCTTTTTTTTGAACTAATGTTTGTGTAGCCAAGACATGCTCTACTTCTGAAGTTCCAATACCAAATGCTAATGCTCCAAATGCACCATGAGTAGCTGTATGGCTATCACCACATACAATTACAGTACCAGGTTGAGTAAATCCTTGTTCAGGTCCAGTGACATGAACAATACCTTGTCTCTTATCGTTCATTCCAAAAAGTTTTACTCCAAATTCTTTACAATTTGCCTCTAAAGTCTCAACTTGTATTTTAGACTCATTATCTGAAATACCTTTTGATCTATCTGTTGTTGGAACATTATGATCTGCAACTGCCAATGTTAATTTTGGATGTCTAACACTACGTTTAGAGTTTCTAAGTCCTTCAAAGGCTTGGGGGGAAGTAACTTCATGAACTAAATGTCTATCAACAAATAGTAAAGTAGTTCCATCATCTTGCTGATGAACTATATGTTCATTCCAAATTTTATCGTAAAGAGTATTGGGCATTTAGAAAAAAATTATTTTTTTTCTTGTAAATTTTCAAGTTTTTTTTCAGTCTTAATTTCGGCCTCAGAAGCTACTTTTTTAGTATCTTCTTTTCCTGCTTCATTGTTTTTAGGCTCTTCCTCTGGTAAAACCTCTTTTTTTGAATCTATTACATCTTGTTTAGTAATTGGAGCTAAATTTTCCTCTGTTACAGTCTCCGGTTTTACATCAACATCTATACCAATTTTTTTTCTAATTTTTTCAGCAATTCTGGCTGATTTACCTGTTCGGTCTCTTAAATAATATAATTTTGCTCTTCTTACTTTTCCTGAACGAATAACTTTAATAGAGTCGATGACTGTGCCAAATAATGGAAATGTTCTTTCTACACCTTCTCCAAAAGAAATTTTTCTTACAGTGAATGAAGAGTTTAAATCTCTACTTTTTTTAGCAATGCAAACACCTTCAAAATATTGAATTCTTTCTTTTTTACCTTCTGTAATTCTTACACCAACTTTGACTACATCACCTGGAAAAAACTCTGGAATTTTCTTTTCAGAAAGAATTTTTTTTATGTTATGTTGGTTAATTTCTTCAATTGTTTTCATATTAATATTTATCAATTTAAATCTTCTTATATTTTTGCCACAAATCTGGTCTTCGGTCGCGTGTTATAGCCTCTGATTGAGATAAACGCCAGTCTTTAATTTTAGCGTGATCCCCTGATAATAACACATCTGGTACCGATTTTTCCTCCCAAATCTGTGGTTTTGTGTATTGAGGATATTCCAAAAGACCATTTTCAAAAGTTTCCTCAGAGGCTGATTTTTCATTCCCTAAAACTCCAGGCAAAAGTCTAAGTACACTATCAAGAACTACAAGTGCAGCTGTTTCTCCACCTGACAACACATAATCTCCTATACTTATTTCCTCTATATTTCTGGTTGTTAAAACTCTCTCATCAACACCTTCAAAATGACCACAAATTAAAGAAAATGATTCTTCCTTGGATAATTCAGTAGCAAGATTTTGATCGAACCTTTTGCCTTTAGGTGAAAGATAAAAAATTCTCTCCCCTTTATTTATGTTCTGATCGATTGATTTTGCTAAGACGTCAGGTTTAAGTAACATTCCTGTTCCACCACCATAGGGCGTATCATCAACTGTCTTGTGTTTGTCAGTTGCTGCATCTCTAATATTTATCACATTCAAGCTCCATAATTTTTTAATCATTGCTTTTCCGTAAAGACCTTTATCTAAAGGCCCAGGAAAATTTTCAGGATATAGTGTAAATACTTGAGCTTTCAACATAAATAAACCTTGATATTTTTTTTAGTTTTTTTTCAAGGTTTAAAAAACTCAAATGTCTATACACCAGGTATAACTCAAGAAAAAAAAATTCCTTCATTTACAGCACAGCTTTTTGAGTCAAAAAAAGAAATTAATTCAAATGAAATTTTTGTAGGTGATGAATTTTATTTATTGAATATATGGTCTTCATGGTGTGTGCCATGCAGATATGAACATGAATTTTTAATTCAATTAAATAAAGAAAAAAATTTAAAAATTGTAGGCCTTAATTATAAAGATAATATCGAAAATGCTAAAAATTATTTAGAGGAATTTGAAAATCCTTATGATATTTTAATTTTAGACAAAAGTGGTTTGACAGCTATCGAGTGGGGTGCTTATGGAGTGCCAGAAACATTTTTAATTTATAAGAAAAAAATTTTAAAAAAAATTATCGGACCATTAACAAAAGACACAATGTATGAAATTAAAGAATTAATAAATTTATGAAATATAAGCAATATTTTATTATAGTTTTTATTGCATTTTTTTTTAACTCATCTTTTGCAGAAGAAAAAAAATTACAAAATGAAATAACAAAAAATTTACGATGTTTGATATGCCAAGGACAATCTGTGTATGATTCTGACTCTGAATTTGCTAATAGTATTAAAAGTTTAGTTTCTGAAAAGTTGAATGAAGGAATTTCAGAGAAAGAAATCTATAATTATTTAAGGGTCAGATACGGTGATTGGATATTATATGATCCAGAATTTTCAAAAAATACATATTTTTTATGGTTATTACCGCTTTTATTATTTGTATTTGGGGGTGTAATAATATTTAAATTATTTAATATAAGAAAAAACTAAGTATATTGCTGTTTATGAATTTTAGAAAAATATATTTTGTATTATTTTTATTTTTATTAACTTCATATTCAGCTAATTCTGAAGATGTAGAATTAAATCAGAGTAATAATGCTCTCAGTATTTATTCAGGTATGTTCGATTTTAGTGATGATGGAAAAAGAAGTACTTTAATTGGAATACAACATCAAAATGAAAATTTAAATAGAGATACATTTTTAGGAAATCTTTCACCGATTACTGGTGCATTAATTACAGCAGATAACGCTGGATATATTTATACAGGTGTTCAAGCACAATATAAATTAGGTAATTTAAAAATTACACCAAGTTTTACACCTGGTTTATATCATGAAGGAGATGGTAAGGATTTAGGCCATATTTTAGAATTTAAAAGTGAAGTTCAAATCTCTTTAGATTTATTCAAAAATAGTGAGTTAGGATTTTCATACAACCATATATCTAACGCTAGTTTAGGGGATAAAAATCCTGGGGCAAATAGTTATATGTTTAATTTTTTTAAAAGCTTTTAATCTCAAAAAATTATGAATTTGAAAAATTGTCATAATTTTAGCGATTTTAGAAAGTTAGCTAAAAAAAAATTACCGTCACCAATCTTTCACTATATTGATGGAGCTGCTGATGATGAAATTACATACGCACGAAATACAAGTGCTTTTGATGATGTTGATTTAGTTCCAAATGTTTTAAGAGGGGTTGAGAATGTTGATTTGTCCACTACTATCTTTGGAAAAAAAATAGATTTACCTTTTTATCTTTCACCTACAGCACTTCAAAGACTTTTTCATTACGATGGAGAAAGAGCAGTTGGAAAGGCAGCTAAAAAGTTTAATACAATGTTTGGTGTTTCTGCCTTGGCTACGGTCAGTGTGGAGGAAATATCATCTATGATTGATACACCTAAAATGTTTCAGTTTTACTTTCATAAAGATAGAGGGTTAAATGATTCTTGTCTTGAAAGAGCCAAAGCAGCCAAATTTGATGTAATGGCTTTAACTGTTGACACAATAACAGGTGGAAATCGAGAAAGAGACTTAAGAACTGGTTTTACATCTCCGCCTAAATTAACATTATCAAGTTTATTCAGTTTTGCTACAAAACCAATGTGGGGAATAAATTATCTTACAAAAGGCAAATTTGAATTACCTCATCTTCAAGACTTTGTAAAAGAGGGCACAAGTACAAACTCCTCGATAGGAAATTATTTTTCTACCATGTTGGATCAATCTATGAACTGGAAAGATGCTGAAAAACTTTGTTCTCAATGGGGCGGTCACTTTGCACTTAAAGGCATAATGAGTGTAGAAGATGCAAAAAAAGCAGTTGATATAGGATGTACTGGAATAATGGTTTCAAATCATGGTGGACGTCAACTTGATGGGTCAAGATCACCTTTTGATCAACTTGCAGAAATCGTAGATGCTGTTGGAGATAAACTTGATGTCATATGTGAGGGCGGTATTCATAGAGGAACCCATATGCTTAAAGCATTATCGCTAGGTGCAAAGGCATGTTCTGGTGGAAGACTTTATCTTTATGCACTAGCAGCAGCAGGTCAACCAGGTGTCGAAAGGGCTTTAGAATTATATAAATCTGAATTAGTTAGAGATATGAAATTAATGGGATGTACGAAAATTTCCGATCTGAATAGAAATAATTTAAGATTTAGAAGATAGTGAATCTAAAAGATTGTTATAATTTTAGTGATTTTAGAAAATTAGCTAAAAAAAAATTACCTTCACCAATTTTTCATTACATAGACGGTGGAGCAGATGATGAGTCAACTTTAAGAAGAAACACAGCATCATTTGATGATGTTGATCTAGTTCCAAATATTTTGGCTAATGTTGGTAAACCTGATCTGTCTACAACTTTGTTTGGTAGGAAAATTGATTTGCCTATTTTTCTTTCACCAAGCGCAATGCAAAGACTTTATCATTCTGAAGGAGATAAAGCTTCAGCAAGAGCTGCAGAAAAATTCAATACATTTTATAGCATGTCCTCAATGAGCAATAATTCAATTGAAGAAATATCAAATATTTCTAGTGGACCAAAATTATTTCAACTTTATGTTCATAAAGATAAGTCAATTACTGATGACTTGATAGATAGGTCAAGAAGATCAGGATTTGACGCTATGTGTTTAACTGTAGACACATTGGTTGCGGGAAATAGAGAAAAAGACCATAGAACAGGATTTACAACACCACCAAAATTAACTCTCCAAAGTTTGACCAGTTTTGCTATGAGACCAAGATGGGTGTTTAACTATTTAACTGGAAAAAAATTTGAGCTTTCAAATGTTAAAAAAAAAACAGATAAGGGGACAAATATTGCAAAATCTGTAATTGAATATATTAATGAACAGTATGATCCGCTAATGGGATGGAAGGATGCAGAATATTGTGCAAAAAAATGGAACGGACCTTTTGCATTAAAGGGCGTAATGTCAGTTGAGGATGCCAAAAGAGCTATTGATATTGGTTGTACAGCGATTATGATTTCAAATCATGGCGGTAGACAATTAGATGGATCAAGATCACCATTTGATCAAGTAAAAGCAATTTCTGATGCAGTAGGTGACAAAATAGAAATTATATTAGATGGAGGCGTGAGAAGAGGAACGCATGTTTTAAAAGCTATTGCTGCTGGTGCAAAAGCTTGTAGTTTTGGAAAAATGTTTCTGTTCTCTTTGGCCGCAGGAGGGCAAGAAGGTGTTGAACATTTACTTAAAAATATGCACGATGAGATTAATAGAAATATGATCTTAATGGGTTGTAAGAATTTAAAAGAGTTGAATAGTTCAAAATTAATTTATAGAAATAACGTCTAAAAAAAAATTATGAAACTTGCACAAAATTTAAATAACCTAGGTACTGAAACAGCATTTTCTGTTTTGGCTGAAGCTAAAGCATTGGAAGCTAAGGGAAACCCAATGATACATTTAGGCTTAGGTCAGCCAGATTTTAAAACACCTAAACACGTAGTTGAAGCTGCAAAAAAAGCTCTTGATGATGGACATCATGGCTATGTAATGTCTAATGGTATTCCTGAGTGTAGACAGGCTGTAACAAGATGGATAAAAAAAAGATATAATACTGATGTAGATTTTGAGAGAATTCTTATCATGCCAGGTGGAAAACCAACAATGAGTTATGCAATACAATGTTTTGGTGAGCCTGGAGCAGAAATAATTCATCCAACCCCTGCTTTTCCAATTTATGAGTCTATGATAAATTATACTGGTTCAACACCTGTTCCTTATGATTTGACAGAAGATAAAGATTTAAAATTTAATCCTGAAAAAATTTTGTCATTAGTTACAGATAAAACAAGATTATTAATATTGATCAATCCAAATAACCCAACAGGAAGTTTTGTAGAAAAATCTGATATTGATGTATTAGCTGAAGGATTGAAAAAATATCCACACGTTACGATATTAAGTGATGAAATTTATAGTAGACAAATTTTTGATGATAAAGAGATGCCATCATTTTTTAATTATCCTGAATTAAGAGAGAGATTAATTGTATTAGAAGGTTGGAGTAAGGCTTACTCAATGACTGGATGGAGATTAGGATGGAGTTTTTGGCCAAAAGAGTTAGTTCCACATGTTAATAAACTTTTAATCAACAGTGTGTCATGTGTTAATGCTGCAGCCCAATTCGCTGGTATAGCAGCTCTTGATGGACCAGATGACTCAATAAACGAGATGATGGTAAAATTTACAGAAAGAAGAAATCTAATTCATAAAGGTTTAAATGATCTTCCAGGCGTAGAATGTAGTTTACCCGGAGGAGCTTTTTATGCGTTTCCAAAAGTTATAGGGACTGGAATGAATGGCGCTGAGTTTTGCAAAAAAGCTATGCATGAAGCAGGTGTAGCAATTGTGCCCGGAACCGCTTTTGGTAAGACATGTAATGATTATGTAAGATTTAGTTTCGCTGCATCAAGAGATAATATCTCTCAAGCATTAGAAAATATAAAGAAAATGCTTGCTAAATAAGCTATTATATTAAAGAAATTTTTACTAATATTACTAATATGTTTGATCAAGTAGAAACTGAATTAAAAAAGATTTTTAATGGAAGATATTCAACCTCGGTATCTGCAAGAACAAATTATGCAAGAGGAGAGGACACTTATGATCCTGTTTTATCTAAAGCAGTAGTTTTTCCAGAAACAAATGAAGAAGTTTCAAAAATATTAAAATTATGTAATGAACATAAAATTCCCGTGGTCCCTTTTGGGACAGGAACATCTCTTGAGGGAAATGTTGTGGGAAATGAAAAAGGGATTACCATCTGTTTAGAAAAAATGAACAAAATTTTAAGTGTAAATGCTGAAGATTTTGATTGTAGAGTTCAAGCTTGTGTAACAAAAGAACAATTAAATGATTATTTAAGAGAAGATGGAGTCTTTTTTCCTATAGATCCAGGCGCAAATGCTGCTATTGGTGGCATGGCTTCTACTTCAGCATCTGGAACAATGGCCGTAAAATATGGTACAATGAAGACAGTTATCACTGGTCTCACAGTAGTTTTGCCCAATGGTGATATTATAAATACAGGTAGTAGAACAAAAAAAACTTCTGCAGGATACAATTTAACAAATCTTTTTATTGGTTCAGAAGGTACCCTCGGAATAATTACCGAGATTCAATTGAGACTATCTCCAATTCCAGAAAGTATAATGTCCGCTGTATGTCATTTTCCTACCTTAGAAAATGCAGTTCAAACAGCTCAACAGGTAATTCAATATGGTATCCCAATTGCTAGAATTGAAATGCTTAATAAAGACCAGATGGGAATAAGTATCAATTACTCCAAACTTAAAGATATCCAAGAAGTTCCAACATTATTTTTCGAATTTCATGGATCTGAAATATCAAATAATGAAAATATAAAAATTGTAGAAGGAATATCAAAAGATAATAATGGAAGTTCTTTCAAGTGGGCTAAAGATTTGGAGGAAAGAAATAAACTTTGGAAAGCAAGATGGGATGTATATTACTCAGTAAAAGCTTTGATCAATAATGGAAGGGTCTATTCAACAGATGTGTGCTTACCTATTTCAAATATAACCGAATGTGTTAATTATGCTGAGGAGCAGGCCAAAAAATTTGGACTAAGAGCTCCTATGGTTGGTCATTTAGGAGATGGAAACTTTCATGTACTTTTACCTTTTGATCCAAAAAAAAAAGAAACTTATAAAAAAATTAGAGAATTTAATGATTTGTTGATTAAAAAAGCATTACAATTAAATGGAACTATAACAGGAGAGCATGGAGTAGGCCTTCATAAAAAAGAATATTTATTAGAGGAACATGGTGATAATATTCCGGTTATGAAAATGATTAAAAGAAGTATTGATCAAAATAATATAATGAACCCTGGCAAAATATTTGATCTAAATTAATAATTAAAAATATTCATGAAAAAAATTTTAATTACAAGAAAGTTGATTAAGGAAAGTGAGGATAAAGCTTCAAAAACTTTTGATCCAATTTTTAATTCAAATGATGAGTTATATTCTCAATCTAAAGTAATTGAAATGGCTAAAGGTTGTGATGGAATTTTATCATCTTTGACTGATAAAATGGATCAAGAAACTATTAATAAACTCCCTGATAGTATCAAGATAATTTCTAATTTTGCTGTTGGTTTTGGAAATATTGATTTAGAGGCTGCAAAAAAAAGAGGCATTGCTGTAACAAATACACCTGAGGTTTTGTCAGACGCCACAGCAGAAATTGGTATACTATTAATTTTAGGCGCATGTAGAAGAGCAGCTGAAGGAATTGGATCTGCAAGAGAAGGTGGCTGGAAATGGTCCGCTGATTATTTGATAGGAAAGCAACTAACTGGAACTAGACTAGGGATTCTTGGAATGGGAAGAATAGGTCAAAAAATTGCAAAAATTGCAAAAGCACTTGGAATGGTAATTCATTATCATAATAGATCTAAGTTAAGTAACGAAAAAGAACACGGTGCCATATATCACAAAGATATAAAGAGTCTTTTTTCTGTTTCTGATGTTTTATCTATATGTTGTCCCGCCACTAAAGAAACAGAAAATATGATTAACAAGGAAACAGTTGAATTTTTTCCTAAAGGAGCAGTAATTACTAATGTTGCAAGAGGAGATATTGTAGACGATGAAGCTTTGATAGATGCATTAAGTAGAAGAAAAATTTATGCTGTTGGTCTTGATGTCTACAAAAATGAACCAAATTTAAACCCAGGTTATTTAAAAATAAAAACAGCTTTTATTTTACCCCACTTAGGAAGCGCTACAAAAGATACTAGGATTGCTATGGCTAATTTAGCAATAGATAATATTGATGAATTTTTTAAAACAGGAAATTGTAAAAATAAAGTTAATTGATTCTACTTTAGATTGTAAAAATTTAAACTTCTGCGACATCTACGCTATTTTTTAGAAAGACTCTAATATGATTCTATGTTTAACTTCTAAAAGTTAATTAACTTTAATAGGAGTAATAATGACTAAAGAAAATAAATCATTGAAGGTGAAAACATCTTCAAGACGTAAGTTCTTTAAAACTGCCGCTAAGACAGGTGCTATAGCTGCAGCCGCTGTTGCAATGCCTTATGTTAAGGCAAATGCTGCAACAACTTTAAAGATGCAAGCTGCATGGCCAAGTGGAGCAAACATCTTTTTTGAAATGGCTGGAGATTATTGTAACATGGTTAAAGAAATGTCTGGAGGATCTCTTCAGATTGATCTTCAACCGGTTGGAGCAGTTGTAAAGACTTCAGAAATCGGACAAGCAGTTAGTTCTGGTGTAGTTGATATGGGTCACTGGGTGACAGCATATTGGTATGGTAAAAATCCTGCTGCATCATTATTTGGAACTGGTCCTTCATATGGTATGTCATCTCAGGAAGTAATGGGATGGATGGAATATGGTGGAGGAAGAAAATTATATGATGAAACACTTGCAAAAGTTGGTTTTGATTATATTGGTTTTTTCCATATGCCTATGCCAGCTCAGCCTTTTGGTTGGTTCAAAAAGAACGTAACTAAAGTATCTGACGTTAAAGGTATGAAGTACAGAACAGTTGGTCTTGCGACTAACGTTTTAACTGCAATGGGAATGGTAGTTAGACAATTACCAGGTGGTGAAATTCAGCCAGCAATGAAAACTGGTTTAATTGAAGCTGCTGAGTTTAACAACCCAACTTCAGACTCTCAATTTGGAATGCAAGACGTTTCTAAGCATTATCATTTAGGAAGCTTCCACCAATCTCAAGAGATGTTTGAAATACCAGTTAACAAAAAAACATATAATAGTTTATCACCAGCACACCAAGCGATATTAAAAAATGCTGCTTATGCTGCAAACAGTGATAACTACTTTAAAGCTTTAGTAAGATACTCAGCTGACTTAGCTAAGTTAATGAATGAGCATAAAGTAAATGTGTACCAAACTTCTGATGAAATTTTAGCTCAACAGTTAAAAGGTTGGGATAAAGTAATTGGTGATTTCAATAAGAAAGATCCTTTCTTTAAGAAAATCGTTGATTCTCAGAAAGCTTACGCGAAGAGAGTAATGAAATACTTGCTGATGAATCAGCCAAATTACAAACTTGCGTATGAAAATGAGTTTGGTCCAATTGGAAAAGTTAAGATATAATTAACTTTTTATAAATTTTTTAAAGGGGGCCTCGGCCCCCTTTTTATTTGATTAATTAAGAACAATTCAATAAAAGTTTATATCTATGATGAGATCTTACATAAAATTTGCTGATCGTTTAAGTGTCTCAATGGGAAAAGCTTTCTCATGGTGCATAGTAATTCTAATGGGTGGAACTTGTTATGAAGTTTTTATGGCTTACGCTTTAAACGCTCCAACTTTATGGAATTTTGATTTTAGTCTTCAAATGTATGGGGCGATCTTTATGATGGCAGGTGCATACACTTTATGTACTGAAGCGCATGTAAGAGGTGATGTGATATACAGATTATTTTCTCAAAGAACACAAGCTTGGATAGATGTGGTTTTATATTTTATTTTCTTTTTTCCAGGAGTTATCGCCTTAGCTTTTTACGGTTATGAGTATGCAGCATTAGCCTGGAAAATAAAAGAAACAAGCTGGAATAGTCCAGCTCAAATACAAATTTATATGGCAAAATCCTTGATACCTTTGTCTGGAACTCTTTTGACTCTTCAAGGAATTGGAGAAGTATTTAGATGTGTAATATGTATTCAGACTGGTAGTTGGCCTGAGAGATCAACAGAGGGCGATGCTGAAGAAACAGAAAAAGTTTTAATGAGAAGTTCACAAGAAGGAAAAAAAGAAGATGTTATTTAGTCTAACAAATCCTGAAGTAGCAATTATGATGATGGGAATATTTTTATTTGCTGTCTTATTAGGTTTTCCAATTGCATTTACTTTAATGGCTATGGGTTTAGGTTTTGGATATTACGCTTATTTTGATCCTACCAAAATGGAGCATCTTTTTGATAATAGGATATTTCAACTCTTTGTACAAAATACTTATACAGTAATGGATAACAATGTATTAACTGCGGTTCCACTCTTTTTGTTTATGGGGTATTTGGTTGAAAGAGCTGGTATTGTGGCTAAATTATTTTTTGCAATCAGATTAGCTTCACACAGACTTCCAGCGTCAATGGCTGTAGCTGCATTAATTACATGTGCATTATTTTCAACTGCTACCGGTATTATTGGTGCAGTAGTAACATTAATGGGTCTCCTTGCATGGCCAGCAATGGTTAAAGCAGGTTATGACAAGAAATTTGCATCCGGAATAATTTGTTCTGGAGGATGTTTAGGAATCTTAATTCCACCAAGTATTATGCTTATTGTATATTCCGTAATTGCTCAATTATCTCCGCTTAGATTATTTGCTGCTGCAATTTTTCCAGGATTAATGTTAGCAGGACTTTATATAGCATATGCAATATTTAGAGCCTGGTTAAATCCATCAATTGCTCCAAAACCTGCTGTAGAGGAAATTCCTCCTACAGCAGTTATCATGAAAGAAGTTCTTGTTTCTTTCTTACCTTTATTTTCACTTATAATTTTAGTTTTAGGTACTATTCTCGCAGGAATTGCTACACCTGCTGAAGCAGCTGCGGTAGGTGCTTTTGGATCATTGGTGCTTTCCTATTTTTATAAGACTCTTAAGTGGAAAAATTTTAAAGAATCTGTTTTTCTAACTGCAAAAACAACTGCTATGATAATGTGGTTATTTATTGGTTCTTGGACCTTCGCATCTGTCTTTTCTTATCTTGGAGGTCATGAGGTTTTTGAACATTTTTTCAAGTCTTTGAATTTACAACCATGGCAATTTTTGGTGATTACTCAAATAATTATTTTCTTATTAGGTTGGCCTTTGGAATGGACTGAGATTTTAATTATTTTTGTTCCTATCTTTTTACCACTTGTTGAGTTTTTTGGAGTAAATCCATATTTTTTTGCAATGTTAATTGCTTTAAATTTACAAACCTCATTTTTGACACCACCCATGGCAATGTCAGCTTATTACTTAAAAGGAGTTCAATCAAAGAATGTTGAGCTAATGCAGATCTTTAGTGGAATAATGCCATTTTTGGCTATTGTAATTTTAGCGATGGTTTTAATGTATTTATTTCCAGGAATAGCACTTTGGTTACCAGAGACATTATTTGCAAATTAATTTTGAATGACAGATATATTTTCTTTAAGCCTTGAAGAACTCGCGTCGAAAATAAAAGATGCCCAATATTCTTCGGTTGAAGTTTGTGAAAAGTATATAGAGAGAATAAACAAGTTTGAAAAAGATATAAAGGCCTGGGCACATTTTGATAAAAAAGTATTATTAGAGAAAGCAGCAGAGGCAGATGAAAATAGAAAATCAGGAAAACCAGTCGGACCTCTTCATGGAGTTCCTATAGCGGTTAAAGATATAATCGGCACTGTTGATATGCCAACAGAGTGTGGAACTGTTATAAGAAAAGGAAAATCATATTCTCAAAATGCTGAAATAATTGATTTACTTCATTCCTCTGGTGCAATTGTCATGGGTAAAACAGCTACATCAGAGCTTGCCTATTTAGGACCACCATCTACTACAAACCCTCATGATAAAACTAGAACACCTGGTGGATCTTCAAGTGGGTCTGCAGCGTCGGTTGCCTCCTTTATGGCGCCTGCCTCAATCGGTTCTCAGACAGGAGGTTCAATAATTAGACCAGCATCTTACTGCGGTGTTGTAGGATACAAACCAACTTATGGACTTATCTCAAGAAATGGAGTTTTGAGAACCTCATATAGTTTAGATCATATTGGAATGTTTGGCAGAAAAGTAGAAGATGTAGCAATGTTGGCAAAAGTGTTAATCAAAAAAGATAAATTTGATCCTGCAACTGTTCACTATTCCACAGAAAATATTTTAGCAGAAACAAAAAAAGGACCTCTTTTTGAACCGAAATTTATTTTTTACAAAACTGATCATTGGAAAATAATTGATAAAAAATCAAGAGAGTCATTCGAGTATTTTATTAAGTCATTTAAAAAAAATATTGAGATTTTTGATACACCTTCATATTTTAAAGATATACATAAATATCATCAGATAATTCATGAAACAGATTTAGCGAATAATTTTTCCGTGTATTTTAAAAAATTTAAAAAAAAACTTTCTAAATATATGCAAGATGCCATTATAAAAGGAAATAAATATTCAGCTAAAGAATATGCTGAAGCAATAGATTTTATGAAAAGAAGTTATGAGTCCTATCAAGAGGTATTTGAGGATTATCATGGAGTCTTATCTCCTTCTAGTCCAGGTGTGGCACCAAAAGGTTTGAAAAGCACTGGCACAGCAGAATTCAATAAAGTCTGGTCATATCTTGGTACACCATGTATTTCACTCCCTTTACTTGAGGGAGAAAATAATTTACCATTAGGTGTTCAATTAATTGGTGATAAATATGATGACCATAGATTTTTAGGTGTTGCTAGATGGTTAGAAAAAGAGTGTGAGGAATAATTAAAATGAATAAAATTACAACTATTATTGGTCTATCATTTGCAGTATTTTTTTTAATTGGATTAGCAACTACTTTAACAAGATCAATGATGATTGGTTTTCTTGATGTTCTTCCAGTTTACTTTTTAATGGGTGCAGCTATCGTAATGATGATATACGAAGCCTTTTTTGATAAAAGTTAATTTTTACGAAAATTGAGAAATCTTAACGTTAATATTTTTCCTCTTTCTCTTTTATTTATTCAACCAATCTTTATGGCAAGCAATTTAGTAGTAGCGCGGGGAGGTGTAGAATTTGTACCGCCTATTTCTTTAGCTTTTTGGAGATGGACACTGGTTTTTTTAATATTACTACCATTTACATATGTAAATTTAAAAAAAAATTTTAAAATTATTAAGAAGGAATACAAAAAATTATTTTTTTTGGGGTCAATGGGTTGTGGTGTTTGTGGCGCTTTCCCCTTTTTAGCTGGTGAAACTACAACAGTTACGAATATGGGAATTTTATATACGTCATCACCTGTATTTATAATTTTGATCTCTTATTTTTTTTTTAATGAAAGGATTAATTTTATCAAAATAATTGGATTGATTGCATGTTTAATAGGGGTATTTATGATTATAATTAAAGGCAATCTAAAATTATTAATTAATTTGGAATTTACAATTGGTGATTTATGGATGTTAGCTGCTGCTGTTGGATGGGCCTTATATTCTATTTATCTATTTTATTGGAATTCTAAACTTAAAATTTTTGAGAGATTTACTTTAATATCATTTTTTGGAGCATTAAGTTTATTACCTTTTTATATTGGTGAGGAAATATTCTTTAAACAAACAAATTTTATACCTGAATTTTATTTGTGGGTAATCTTTGCAGCTGTTTCACCGGGAATAATTGCTTTTACTCTTTATACCATTGCTCAAAAAAAACTAGGCGCATCTTTAACTGGATTTACACTTTACGTATTTACAGTTTATGGTGCAATTTATGGATATTTTTTATTTGATGAAAAATTTGAAAATTATCATTTCATTGGAACAATTTTAGTATTTTTTGGAATATACTTAGCAAAAAAAAATAATGTTAAAAAATTTTAGGAATAATTTGTTCTCATTTTTACAAATAATTATTGTAGTTTATCTTTTAGTTTTGGTTTTTTTATATTTTTATCAGAGAAATTTATTGTACCACCCAAATGAAAATAATTACTCTAATGATCAGTTATCTGTATCAATTGAAAAGGTAAAAATAAGTACTTCAGACAATATTGATTTATTAGGCTGGTATCATGAAAAAGATCTAAATAAATTCAAAACCATTCTTTATTTTCACGGAAACGCAGGTTCTCTAGAAAATAGAATACATAAATTAAACCATTTTAGTGGAATGGATGTAAACTTTTTAATAATTGCTTGGAGAGGTTTTAGCGGGAATCAAGGAAAACCATCTGAGAAAGGTCTTTATGAAGATGGAAGAAGTGGAATAAATTGGTTAATTAGCAAAGGTATTAAAGAGGAAAATATTGTTATTTATGGTGAGTCATTAGGGACTGGTGTCGCAACTCATTTATCACAAAAAAAAAATTTTGCTGGCGTTATATTAGAGACACCTTTTACTTCTATGGTTGATGCTGCTAAAACATTTTATCCTTACATACCCGTAAATCTATTATTAAAAGACAAATTTGATAATAAAAGTAAGATTAATAATATAGATGTTCCTGTTTTAATAATGCATGGTGAGGCTGACCAGATAGTCCCATTTTTCATGGGGAAAAAGATGTATGAAATAGCCAATGAACCAAAATATTCTTATTTCACAAAACATGACAATCATATGATGGAGTTCGATGAAAACCTTGTCAAAGCTCTTAAATCTTTTTTAAAAAGTTTAAATTAAGCCACATTCTTAACAAATATACTTCAGAATTATAAATTATTAAAAGATAATGAAAAAATTATCTTTTTTATTTTTTGCGGTCTTTATTTTTTTTACAAATGCTTATTCGCAAGATGAATTTTTGCAACCAGATGATTTATTTCATATAGATCATATGGACTCACATAATAAAGAGTTTAGCTTGTATTTTAAAGGTAGAGAAAAATCTATTTTAGCTAGAGGCGAAAATGATAATTATATAAATGATTACCCAAAAGACCTTTATATTTTTAATCATTTAACAAAGTCTTCATCATCTTTAATTTCTTATGATTGGTTTCCTTCACAAGCTAAATATTTTTTACAAGAATATGATTTTCCAGTATTTCCAGATGATTTTGCATATTATTTATTAAAGGATGACAAAACATTAGTAATGATTAGTGCTGTTAAAAGTTTAAATGCTAATTTTAAATACGATATCAGTAATAAAAAACTAGAACTTTATCCTACAACTGGTAAATTTGATTTTATAATCTCCTCATTTTCTAAAGATTGTGATTATTATAAATTTGATGATAATTATAAATGTAATATTTATAAACCATTGATCTCTAGCAATTTAATTAATTAATTTGAATAAAAGCCTCGGCAAATTTTTCTGCTTCAAATAACTGTAAATCTTCCTCTTTTTCACCTAAGCCTAATGCAATAATAGGAATTTCATATTTCTTTGCTAATGCTAACAAAATTCCTCCTTTAGCTGTGCCATCCAATTTTGTCATCACAATACCTGTTATTGGTATAATCTTATTAAATTCTTCGACTTGATTTAATACATTTTGTCCTGATGTTGCATCTAAAACTAAGATAACATTGTGAGGTGCGTTGGGATCTATTTTTTTTGTGACATTAGCTATCTTTTTATACTCCTCCATTAAATTTTTTTTATTTTGGAGTCGCCCCGCTGTATCTATTAAAACTTGATCAAAATTACTTTTAATAGCTTCATCTACCGCCTTATAAGCAACAGAGGCTGGATCTGCACCTTGGGATGATTTTATTATTTGAACATCTACTTTGTTTGCCCAATTTTCTAATTGTTCAATTGCAGCAGCTCGAAAAGTATCTGATGCTGCAAACATAACTTTATTGCCATTAGTCTTTAATATCTTTCCTATTTTACCAATAGTTGTTGTTTTACCTACCCCATTGACTCCAGCAACCAAAGTTGCACAAAGTTTTTCTTTTTTTTCAAAAAAAGAACTGTGTTCTAAGGGTTTCATCAAAGAAACTATATATTCTTTTAAAATTAAATTTATTTCTTTATTTAAATCTTTATTTGGATCAATTTTCTTTCTTGAAATTATTTCTTTTATTTCAGAAGCGGCCTCAACTCCTACATCAGATTGAATTAAAAATTCCTCGATTTTATCTAAATTTTTATCATTAATTTCTTTTTTGATAATTATTTCTTTAAGTCCAGATGTGAAAGCCGATGCACTCTTTTGAAATCCAATTTTAAATTTATCAAAGATACCCATTATAATTTTATCTTAATTTCCTCTATATCCGAGACAGGTCCTTTCATATGAATAGAATTATTTTCATCTATTAAAATTGATAATTTTCCAGTTGAAAACTCTATATCAGTTTTATTCTCTGTAAGATTATTTAATTTACCAGCATATGCAGTAGCACATGCTGCGGTTCCACACGCTTTAGTGAGACCAGCTCCTCTTTCCCACACTTTTACTTTGATCAAATTTTTGTTAATAATTTGTGCAATTGTTACGTTACATTTTTCAGGGAATAACTCATGATTTTCTATCTCAGGACCAAAAGTTTCTATATTAAAATCCTCGATCTTTTTTACAAAAAAAACAATATGTGGATTACCAACATTAATTGCTATTCCGCCTAAATGCTCGTTATTATTTGTGTCGATAATTTTTATATTCAAATTTTTTGTATCTATCTCTTTTGACAAAGGTATTTCGTTCCATTTAGTTTTGGCTATACCGATTTCAGTAGTAACAATATTATTTCCAAAAATTTTTGATTTTAAATTTCCTGACAATGTCCTTAAAATTATATCATTATTATTTGTTTCTTTAGAAATCAAATCTGCAACACATCTTGTTCCATTTCCACATGCTCCAGACTCATCACCATTAGAATTAAAAAATCTCAAACTTGCATCTGCAGAACTATCTGAGTCAATAAATATTAGTTGATCACAGCCGATAAAATTTCTATCGCAAATTTTAACTATTTGATCTTTTGTTAAATTGGTAATTTTTTGTCTATTATCAATGATAACAAAATCATTACCTAATCCATTCATTTTAAATGCTTTAATATCCATATATAGTTATTTAACTTATTTATTGACTTTTTGAACCTCTATTATAGTTTGTGCCAGTTTCCGCAAAAACGTTAAATTTGCGGTGTCTTTGGAAACAAAGAGATCGACACTAGTCAGCGAGGGTTCGCCCACTAGTGCGATTACTAATGCGTGAAATAAATATGTTTGAAAATTTGACAACTAAATTTGAGGAAGTTTTTTCCTCTTTAAAAAAAGCACCATCACTTGATGAGAATCAAGTTGATGAGGGGCTAAGAGGCATAAGGCAAGCTTTATTAGAAGCAGATGTATCTCTTGATGTTGCAAAAGATTTTATTGAAAAAGTTAAACCAAAAGCTCTAGGCCAAGAAATAATTAGATCAACATCTCCTGGAGATATGGTTGTTAAAATTGTTTATGATGAATTAGTTAACCTACTTGGTGAAAAAAATAATGATATAAATCTTAACGCAGTACCACCAGTGCCTATGATATTAGTTGGATTACAAGGTTCTGGTAAAACTACCACAACTGCAAAATTAGCAAGATATTTAGAAAATACAAAAAAAAAGAAAGTAATGATGGTTAGTTTAGATATCTATAGACCAGCTGCCCAAGAACAATTGAGATCTTTGGGTGAACAAAATAACATTCTTACTCTTCCAATTATAGAAGGACAGCAACCAGCTGATATCTGTCAAAGGGCAATAAGTGCTGCCAATTTAAATGGAGCTGAAATCATACTTTTTGATACTGCTGGCAGAACACAAATTGACTTGCAGATGATGAGTGAAATTAAACAAATCGAAAACACCGTAAAGCCTGTAGAAACTTTCCTAGTTGCTGATTCCTTAACTGGACAAGTTGCAGCATCTGTTGCAAAAGAATTTAAAAATACGGTTAATCTTTCAGGAATTATTCTAACAAGGGCAGATGGTGATGCAAGAGGTGGAGCTGCTGTTAGTATGAAATTTATTTCTCAGGTTCCGATTAAGTTTTTAGGTATTGGTGAAAAAATTGAAAATCTTGAGGTATTTCATCCAGATAGAATCGCAAATAGAATTCTTGGAATGGGAGATATTGTATCTCTTGTTGAGAAAGCAGCACAAGATTTAGGTGAAGAAAATATAAAAAAAACAGAAGAAAATTTAAAAAAAGGACAATTCTCGATGCAAGATTATTTAACTCAACTAAGACAAATGAAAAAAATGGGTGGTATCGAGGGTATCATGTCTTTTATGCCGGGTGTTTCAAAAGTAAAATCACAAATGGATGCGGCTGGAATTGATGAGAGTGTTATCACTAAAAACGAAGCTATAATTTTATCGATGACAAAAAAGGAGAGAGAGAACCCAAAAATAATTGATGGTTCTAGAAAAAAAAGAATTGCTAATGGCTCTGGAACTGATCCAGCCACTATCAATAAATTGTTAAAACAATTTAAAATGATGTCTGAAATGATGAAAAAGATGTCAAAAGGAAATCTGAAAGGTATGTCTGATAAAGGAATACCTCCAGAATTATTTAATCAACTAAAATAAAAAAAGGAGAGTAAATGTTAAAACTTAGATTATCAAGAGGTGGCACAAAAAAGAGACCTGTTTATAAGGTTGTAGTTGCGGATAGTCGTTTTGCAAGAGATGGAAGATTTATTGAGAAAGTAGGTTTTTTCAATCCATTATTGCCAAAAGAAAAAAAGGAGAGAATTGGATTAGAAGCTGAGAGAATTAAATACTGGTTGGGTCAAGGTGCGCAACCTACAACAAGAGTAGCTAGGATTTTAGGTGAAAATGAACTGATGCCTATGCCTGCTAATGGCAATAATCCTCAAAAAGCAATTCCAAAAAAAGATAGAAAAAAAGAA